>NZ_KV811182.1:0-39448 GCF_001813025.1 Pseudomonas sp. HMSC066A08 | reverse complement strand
CGCATCACTCTGCCAAGGATCGACCTCGGTGCCGGCGGGGAATTGGGTGTTGCCACTGGCAACACTCCACCAGGGACCAACCCCAGCGCCGGCGGCGAGCTAGGTGTTTCCACTGGAATCACTCCACCAGGAATCAACCTCGGCACCGACGGAGCGTTTGGTGTTTCGGCCCGAAACACTCTGCCAAGGATCGACCTCGGCGCCGAGGGCTACCAACTTCTCCCACTCAAGAGGAACCGAAAAGATGTGTGACTCGATCTTGTATGCCCCCATGGACGAGCTCGAATTCGAGCGGCTGCTAGGGCTGGCAACCCTATTCAACGACAACGATGAATGGCCTATCGACTTTACGGAGCTGCAGGAACTGAGCGAGCTGCTCGGCAAGCTCAAAAGTTGCGTCGACGTAGCGATAGACAACGCCCCTGAGGGGGCCAAGAGCTGAAGGAAGCCAACCTCCATAAGCCGCAAGCGGGATGATGATGAACCCGCACTGCCAGCGGAAATACCCCAGCAGCGAACCATGTATTTCCTACTGCGCGCTCCTACCCCGATCAGCACGATGTGGCCGAACCCCTTCCCTATAAAGGAACACTGCACCATGGCTGAAACCCATCGGCTTCAGATCGGCTCTCTCCGCAGCGATGTCGCCCTGACGCTTCACACCTATCACGCCGCCCGCATCTGGACAGGCCGGCAGAAGTCGGATGCCAAGCACAGCATCCTCGGCCTCTCCGGCTTCTGCGCCTACGTGAATCGCATGCACCGCGGGGCAGCACTGGACGATCCGTACTCCGACTGGTGGCTGGTTCAGATCGAAGAGAAAGTCGAGAGCTGCCAAGCCGCGCTCAAGGCCATCGACCAGCGCCTGGATGACGTCATGGCCAAGCTGCCAGCGACCCTCGATATCTCCGAGAACTTGTCCGTCACACCGGTCAAGGTCCCGTTGTTCATCTCCAACCCTCTCGGCTTCAAGGCGGTCTATCTCTTGACCAACTATGACGAGCTCGCCCGCCGAATCCTGCTGGCCCAGCACGTCGGACTGGTCGGTCGCCGCGACATGGAGGTCTGGCTCGACGAAGGCGCGTCGGTGCTGCGCAGCCTCTTTGGTCTGGCCCAGAGCTACCAGTTCTCGGGCGCCACTCGCGACGACTTCGCCGCGAACAACGCCCGCGCCGAAGCCGCGCGGAAGATGTACGAGAAGTTCGGCGAGATCCCGCAGGACATCCTGGAGGGCACCCGACGCTCGAACTTCGCTCCGCCGATCACTCGGGGCCGCTCTGACGGTGATGCCGATGATGACGCTGACCGTGTCGAGCTCGAGGACTGATCGGAATGCGGCAGCTCGATAAGGATCAGCAAGGCGCTCTGCAACAAAGTGCCTTCCGGCCACTGCAACAAAGTGCCTTCCGCTCACTGCAACAAAGTGCCTCACTAAAAGGCCTTTTAAAGCCTTTTAAAGGTAATAGGGAGCTGGCCCAGTTGGCGGAACAGTGCGAAGCCCTGGAGCAGGGACTACTGGAACTTGCCCAGGGACTGCTGGCCCAGGTTCGTCGCACGCCCTTCACTCTTCTGCCCGCCCGACTCATCGAGCAGCGCACATCCGCCCGCACCACCTTTCTTCGCTGGCAGCACATTGCAACCCGGCGGATGGGCGTCGGGGTGTGGGCGGAAATGCTGCGCCAGGACAAGACCCCGGAATACCTGCTGCAAGACCTCTACGAGATGGAGCTGCAGCGCATCACCCTCAACATGCAGATCAGCCTGATCCACTCCATCGGCAAGCAGGCCGCCGAGTGTGCGGAAAAGATGGGCCAGGCCGAGGCCGAGTTCATGGGCCGACTGCAGCAGAGCACCAACCACCACTGACTGGAGATTCATCATGGCTACCCCCGTCTTCTGGGAAGGCAACATCGGCTCGGCGCCAGAGCACCGCAGCTTCCCCAACGGCAACAATCCCCCGCGGCAGTTGCTGCGTCTCAACGTGATGTTCGACAACTCGATTCCCGATGGCCAAGGTGGCTACAAGGATCGCGGCGGCTTCTGGTGCAGCGTCGAGTGGTGGCATCAGGATGCCCAGCGTTTCGCCGAACTGTTCGCGAAAGGCATGCGCGTCAAGGTCGAAGGCCGGGCGATCATGGACCGCTGGCCCGACAAAGAGTCAGGCGAAGAAGTACAGGCGCTGAAGGTCGAAGCCTCGCGCATCTCCATCCTTCCTCATCGCCTGGCCGAGGTCACCCTGTTGCCGTCGACCAATGGACAGTCGACCCAGCATCAGCAGACTCGGCAGGTGCCGCAGCAACCTGCTCAGCAGGATGCGCACTCGCAGCAGGACTACGACAGCGCCTTCGACGACGACATCCCCATGTAGCAGGTGGCTTAATTTTTGGCCGCCCATTCGTGAAGCTGCGGGTGGCAAGCACTCCTCTACGCCGCCCGCAACCTCGACAAAGCCCCCTGCAGGAAACTTCGCCATGAACAGAAAAGATGACCAAGCAGGCTCACATTGCCCATTTCGGGATCGCGATGAGCCGTTGACCAGGCAGGCCCTCAGCGCCGACGAAATTTCAGTTCTGGAGTACATGGCGCTTATGGCGGAAGAAGATCGCGCGGCTTTCATACGGATGGCCCAAGGCATTGCCGACGCGACGGTTAAACGCCGGTCTTAATTTTCCGCGCCCACTCGTGAAGTTGCCGGTGACAAGAACCACTCTTCGCCGCCCGCAGCTTCGACAAGTATGCCAGCGACTGGAGCAACCGCAATGAACAGCTTTGCCGGCAAAATGCTGTTAAACCATCATCCTTAATTTTGGCCGCCCGTTCGTGAAGTCTCTGGTGGCAAGGACTTCCGATCCGGAAATCTCGACCAGTACGAGGTGCAGTGTGTCAAAGAAAGCGACCCATACCGACAAGCTGGACAGGCGACATTACAACGATCCCCACCGGACTGTACGGGCTCTTGGCGCTGAGGCCGCGCGGAAAGGGCTACGGGTGTTCGACTGCCCTTACAGTCATCCTGCGATGCGGGCGTCCTGGTTGAAAGGGTTTGCCCAGGAGCAGCAACAACAGCTCGACTTCTGAAGGCTGAGGTCCCTTCTCACCTCGATTCGTCCCGACGTGACCTGACTGATGGAATTTTTTCCTGCTGACCTGGAAGATCGAGCACCGGCACGGCCGAGCCGGTCGCAGTCATTACGTACTCAATCAAGCCTGGGTGAGGCTTGCCTCTTCCACTAACGTCGAAGCCGATGCTAGCAATCACCTGTTCGCCCTCGCGGTCATACAGGACAACCGATTGGCCATCCTTGAATTGGCCCCCGAAGTAGCGGGTGCCCTGCGCTGGCTTCTTGCCGGAGAGCCTTGCCCAGAGTGCTTTGATCAATGATGCGGCCATGCATGTTTTCCTCGGTTACACGATTGGGGTAATCCAATCCTCAACTCTCAAGCCGGGAACGCGGTCGAAGTAGAGCGCGTCGCCCCCTCCAGCAAGGCCAGCTCGGTCACGAGGATGCCTGTGGTATGGGTGAGATACAGCAGCATCACGTCCCGCTCAGGCATGCGGTCCGTTACGGAAGCAACGCGTATCAGGTGTCAGAATTATAACCAGGACGAAGGCACCCAGCGCGCCCGAAAACTGCAACAGCGCACCGTCCATTTCGCATTGTTGGCCCACTCACTAATCGCGACAGTTCGACCGACTGTTCCGAGAGATTCCGACGATGCACCTTGTAATCATTGAAGCCCCGGGCAAGCTGAAAAAGCTGCGGTCCCTTCTCCCCTCCATTCGTCCCGACGTGACCTGGCAGGTCGAAGCGACTGCCGGTCATATCAGAGACCTACCCGTTCACGGCCAGGATCCGCAGATGCTCACCGTCGGCGTAGGCCAGGATTTCAAACCCCACTACCAGATCCTTTCGGGCAAGGAAAAAACCGTCGCACGGCTGAAGGAGCTGCGGCAGAAAGCCGTGGAAGTCTACGTCGCATCCGACCCGGATCGGGAAGGCGAAAGCATCGGCTGGCACATACTCCAGGCTGCCGGGATCAAGAACTACAAGCGCGTTGCCTTCAAAGAGATCACCAAGTCCTGCATCAGCGCCGAACTCAGCTCGCCGCGTAGCCTGGACCTCCCGAAGGTCGCCTCGCAGGAATGCCGTCGCGTCATCGATCGCCTGGTGGGGTATCTGGTCACGCCAGAGCTGCGGCGTGTGATGGGTAGGCCAACCACCGCCGGGCGCGTGCAGTCCGTCGCTGTGTACCTGGTGGTCCTGCGAGAGCGGGAGATTCGCGCCTTCACACCAATCAAGCATTTCGGGGTGGAACTGGCCTTCGTTTCGCCCAGCGACGGCCGCACCTGGAAGGCGGAGTGGGATCCAGTGCACACGTTTGCCAGCAAGGAATTTCCGTATGTCCAGGATCGTCAACTCGCAGAACTGGTGGGGGCTATACGCAATGTGATCGTCGAGACCTGCATTGATGGCGAAGAAACCGATACGCCTCCGGCACCGTTCATCTCCTCCTCGCTCCAGATGGCCGCCGGGAATGCGCTGAAGTGGTCACCCGAAAAGACGATGAAGGTCGCCCAGCGGCTGTATGAACAGGGGCTCATCACCTACCACCGGACGGACAACCCCAATATTTCGAAGGACTCGATGCCGGATATCCGTGCTGTCGCCAAAGCCTTGGGGCTGAAGTGTGTAGAGCAACAGCGAATGTTCAAAGCGGACCAAGACGCTCAGGAAGGCCACCCCGCCATCACCCCTACCGACTGGATGGCCGCTACCGCCGGTGAAACTGCTGATGAGCAGGCGCTGTACCAGCTCATTCGAGTTCGCGCGCTTGCCAGCCAGATCGAAGCTGCCGTGTACGCAGTGAGAACCACCACCCTCCTGGGCGTCGGCCCCGACAAAAAGCCGCTGCGCTTCGGCGCCAAAGGGAAGCTGTTGAACGTGCCTGGCTGGAGAAAACTGCTGCAGGGCGATGATGCCGAGGAGCAAAAGAACGAAACGCCTTCAAGCCCCATCCCGGCGCTGGAGCCAGGCCAGATACTCAAGGTCTACAGCGGCGAGGTCCTGGAGAAGAAAACCACCCCTCCCAAACGCTTCACCGATGCCAGCCTGGTGGGCGAGATGAAGCGCCGCGGGATTGGCCGGCCATCCTCCTACGCCTCGATCGTGAAGAACATCATCGACAAGGGCCAGGTGCAGATGAAGGGCCGAAGCCTGATCCCCGGCGAGCTGGGCGAGGCCACCATAGCGCTCCTGGAGCACAACTTCAGCTTCCTCAGCCTCGACTTTACCCGCAACCTCGAGGTCGCCCTGGACCGGATCGCCAACAGCGAGGACACCTACATGAACGTGGTCCAGCAGTTCTACCAGCTCCTGCAGTCAGAGCTGCAGACGCTCCGCGCGCTCCCCAGCGCACAGGACGAACCACGCGCAAGCTCCACCGCCAATGTCTCCTCGGCGCCGACCAGCGACTACCTCTGCGGCAAGTGCGGTCTGCCCCTGGTCCACCGCAAGAAAGCCGGCAAGGGCGGCTTCGACTTCTGGGGCTGCAGCGGCTATCGCAGCACCGGCTGCAAAGTCAGCTACCCCACCAAGGACGGCCAACCTGACTTCGACAACCCGCGCGGGCTATAGGTAATTACATGAACATGCAGACCAGCACCGACAGGAACCTCAATTTCGACTTCGTGCGCAGGCAAGTCGAGCAACCGCCAGCATGGGCATCAGAGGTCCTGCTAAGGCTGAAATGTCTCATTTCAGGCTGAGCTCGCGGTCAGACCTGCAAGGAAATACAGGCCGCGTGGCCTGAACATTTTCCATCGATCCGTAGCACACCGACCGGCCACAGTGCTGCTCGCTTACAAAGGAGCAGGCGCGTGGCCCCCCTCGATAACACCTCTACTACCGAGCCTCTGCAGGATCCATCCCTGGCCTGCTATAGCGAGCGACAGCTCGCCGTAGCCAACACCTGGGCAACGCATTTCTCCCTCGCGGGGACAGCTCGAACCAAGTTCATCCATCACTACCTGCGCAGCACCTCTACAACCAGGTGCTGGTGCCTCTCCGTCGCGGCGGACAACGGTGTGCGTTACACCATCATGCGTGCAGGGCCACTGCTCCAGGTGTTCGACGGTCAACTGATCGGTGCGTGGGAGTGCAGGCCTGCCCATCGTGTCCCAGCAAGCGCACCCTCCCCAGCCGGAGCGTTGAAGCTGCTGCAGCGCCTCCAGAAGTTCGACGATGCCGTTCCTGTACTCAGCTCTTACACCCAGCGGGCGCATGGGTTGGCGACTCAGTTGGCCCGGGAGGACCTCGGCTCATACCCCAGGAGCGAGTATCCATCAGTCAGCCACAATCGCTACTACTCGCCGAGGCGCCAGTTCTACCTGAAGCAGATCGGAGCGGTCTTGCGAACCTTCAGACAGGTCCTGGACCAAAACCTGCTGTTCGCCATCCGCTCGGTTCGGTGCCTCTCGCCCCAGCTCTACAACTGGCTGGCTCAAGGCGACCAGGTGCGTAGACTACAGATGCTGAAAGCTCAGCCGATCCTTACGCCGCTCATGGTGACTTCAGAAGAGGCCGTCTGGCCTCATACCTATGACCCTGGCTACTACCACGCCCTTTCCTGTCCCTTCCCTGAGCTGGACTGTGATCGTCCGCCAAGTACAATGCCAGGCGACAACTGGCCCACCGACATGGGCCACTTTCTTGGGCGAGTAGCGGACAAGGGCATATCGGTTGGTGACTTCTTCGCCTGGTTGCTTCAGGCGCCACGGGCCTCGATTCGATTTCTTAGTCACGTCAGTCCCGGCCGTGCGGGAGGAGCTCTCTTCCATCGCAAACGGGAAGGCCAATATTCGGGATGGCATGCTCTCCTACTGGCTGCATCGCTAGGTAACCGGCGGCCGATCACTCGCGCTCAATGGACAGCATTCTATGCCGCCTACAATGCGATCCCCTGGCAAATTCACAATGCCAAGCCCGACTACAACCGTCTCTTCAACGGCTGCCCGTCGGACTGGCAGGATCCGGCATGGCTTGCAATCACTGCACGCCTGAGAGACATCAAGGAGTTCTATACCGCCCTCGACCAGGGGAACTCACAGGTTGTTCGGCAGGCGCGTAGCGTCCTGCAAGCGTATCTGGGTCATTGTACCTACCGACAGGCTGGCAACCTGGTGGACGACTACCACCAGGTCCAGAGGGAACTGCGCGCAACAGTACAGAGCAGCCTGCCCGATCTGGTCGACACCGACGAGTACACCACCTGGGAGGGAATGCTGCCTGTCGGCCTTATCGATTGCCCCAATGGCCTGCAGATCGTCGAGCTCCGCTGCCCTGCCGACCTCTATGCCGAACATATCGCGCTGGCCCATTGCATCGATAGCTACGACCAGGCCGCCTATCGAGGAGACTGCCGACTGCTCTCAGTACGTGAGGCTGGCCGTCCACTGGCCTCTGCCGAATTGGAGCTCAGGCGTGAACATGGCGAGCCTCTAGGTAGGCCCTGGAATCCCCAGCACCTTTCCACGGTGCAATTGCGCGAATTCGATAATGCCCCCGTGCCGGCCGACTCCCCTGCCGGCCAAGCATACCGCTGGTTCATGGAACGGATTCGCTCTGGAGCCATAGCGACGAACCTGAACTGGCCCGACATGACCGTCCACATGACGCGCTTCGCCGATGGTCGCTGGAAGGCGGGCCTCGCCGAAGCCACGGCGAAGTGGCTGCTCACTCGGTTGGAAAACCGATGAGCCGTCCACGCCTGGTCAACCGTACCTCCGCGACTCCTTCGACGCTTCTGCAACGGGCTATCTTCGACGGCTACGACTTCGGCTTGAAGATCCCCTACATCGCAGGCAGCAACCGCGCGCTGCTGGAACTGTCCGGCTTCTTCATCAGCGCCCGGGAGCATCCGTTGCACCGCTACTGGCGGGTCCCCAAGGGCAAGTTGCTGCCCGAACTGGACTCGCTGTACAACCGACTCGCCGAGCTCGCTGGAGGCCTCCACTCACAGTCCTGGCGGGACTTCAGCGGCATGGTCGAATCTGCACAGGCCTCGCTTGACCGACAGGCCTTCACCTGGGGTTTGCTGCTGCGCATCGCGCCGCTGGCCGAGGGCGGCGTCTTGCTGTCAGGCGAGTTCCATCCCGGTGTGGTGGCGGTGGCTCGGCGGATGCGCGGGGTGTTCCTGCGCCCATCGAGCTCCTGGCGCATCGACGCCACACCTGAGCTGCTTCGCAGCAACCTGATCCTTGAGCTTGGCCTCGCCGAGGAACAATTCGAGATCCTGGATACCGTCCAGGAGCTGCTCAGCGACGGTAGCTTCGCGCCGGCGACCGAGCTGCCCAGCATGAGCATCGGCGGTCCACAGCAGGAACCGGCAGCGCCATCCCTGGAGGACGAGTCAGCCTGTGACATCTACCTCGCCGCGGTGCCAGAGATCGAGCGCACCGAGTACAGCTCGGCTGATATCGAGGCGGCGCTTCAGGGCTACTCGCTACTGGCCCACCAGCCTGTCGGCATCGCTCACCTGCTGCAGAGAACCAGCGCCCTGTTGGCCGACGACATGGGATTGGGCAAGACCCGCCAGGCGGTCATCGCCGCTTCGATCCGAGCGGCGGGCAGACCAATTCTGGTCATCACCCTGGCCACCCTGTTGATCAATTGGCAGCGCGAAATCCAGCAGGTCTATCCCTCGGCCACCGTGGCCATCCAGCAGGACAACCCAGAGGCGCAGTGGATCCTGGTCAACTACGAGCAGTTGAGCCCCTTCGTCGCCAACGCTTCGCGCTTCGCCGTGATGGTCATCGACGAGGCGCAGCGGATGAAGGAACCCACGGCGCAATGCACGCGGCACGGTTTCGACATTGCCGCCCAAGTGCCGAACCGCTACCTGCTTACCGGCACGCCAGTGCTCAACCGTGAAACCGAGCTGCACACCCTGCTTCGCCTCTCAGGCCACCCCATCGGCCAACTGCCGCTGAAAGAGTTCTGCGACCGTTTCGCCGGCAACCCGGAGTTCCGCCAGAGTCTGCGGGCGGAGCTGGGTGACTGGATGCTGCGCAGGCGCAAAGATGTGCTGCCCAGCCTCAAGGGCAAGCAGCGGCAGTTGCTGAAGGTGGCCCTCTCCACCGAGGAACGCCAGCAATACGACTTGCTGCGTCTCGAAGACCGACCGGTCTTCGCGCGACTCGGCGCGCTGCGGCGTTACTTGGAAACGGTGAAGGTTCGCGTGGCGATGGACCTGTTGAGCGAGCTCGACGCCGAGGACAAGGTGATCCTGTTCTGCGAGTTCAAGCCGACCGTGGCTGCGCTGAAGGAACTCTGCGAGCAGGCCGGGCCCGGGCACGGCTGCGTCACGCTGGTGGGCAATGACTCGCTCACCAAACGGCAGAAAGCGATCGATCGCTTCCAGCAGGATCCCGACTGCCGGGTGTTCATCTGCACCACGGCGGCCGCCGGGACGGGCAACAACCTCACTGCGGCGAACTACGTGTTTTTCCTCGGTCTGCCCTGGACTCCCGGTCAGCAGGAACAAGCCGAGGACCGCGCGTACCGCAACGGCCAGCTCCGCATGGTGGTGGTGAAGATCCCACTGGTCGAGGGCACGATCGACGAGCAGCTGTGGCAACTGCTCAACGCGAAACGCCAGGTCGCCCAGGACCTCATCGAGCCAGAGCAGGTTGACGGAAACCGTGCGCTTTTAGCCGCAAGCCTAACTGGATAAAAAAGCCCTGGCCTTCCGCCGAGTATTTCCTGCTGAGGCATGCCGATTGGCCTGCCATTGTGTGCCCCATCATCAAAGGGGGCCTCAATGACCAGGCAGTTGACCACTCTCACGCTGTGCCTGCTGCTCGCCAGCTGCACGACCCACAAGGCTGTGCCGGCCAGGCCCGCCTTCGACAGCAGCCGCAATCCAGACCTGCTCTCACCGGACCTGTACCCGAATGGCGTACAACCGGAGAAGGAGCCCGTCGTGCGCTACGGGCGCTACACCCTGGTCAGCACCCAGCCGGACGCTGGCCAGCGCGACCTGATGGCACAGATCATCGACGTGACCATCCCGTCGAGCATGAACCCGAGTGTCAAGGACGCCATGCAGTACGTGATGAGCCGCTCGGGTTACTCGCTGTGCCCGGCAGAGGCCAGTCATGTGAACATCCTCTACACCCGGCCGCTGCCGGCAGCTCAGTACAAGCTCGGCCCCATGACCCTGCGCAACACCCTCCAAGTCCTCTCCGGCCCTGCCTGGCAGGTGAAGGTCGACGAAGTGGCGCGGCAGGTCTGCTTCGTACTGCGCCCGGGCTATCAACTTCCCCCGGCGCCGAGGCCGAAACCGGTCCAGCAACTGTATGCGAAGCCCGCTGCCCCAACTCCAGCGGCGGTAGCGCAACCCTCCTCCACGGAAAAAGTCAGCACGCTGGAGTCGCCCGTCGTGGTCGCCTCGGTGCCAACGCCGACGCCGATCACAACCAGCCCCGCTCCGACCAAGAAGCCTGAATCCACCACTGCGTTCCCCCCAGCAGCACCGGCCAAGGATGGCCACCCCTCTTCTCCTCCCGCGGCTTCGGCACCGATCAAGCCCTTGGCTTCCGCCGTGAAGTCCATGCCGCCCACTCCGGCCGTGGCTTCCGCCCCTCCGGTCAAGGTGCTCACGCCGGCGGAGCCGAGCCGGCAGTTGGCACAGTCCTGGTCAGCCGAGACGGGATCAACACTGCGCGACACCTTGGAAGCCTGGGCCAAGCGCGCACGCTGGACCGTCCGCTGGGAGCCGCAGGATCTCAACTATCCGATCGAAGCTCCTCTGACTTTCCACGGCTCCTTCGAGGACGCGGTATCCGAGCTGTTCCCGCTGTATGACGCTGCCGAACGTCCCTTCCTGGTGAACGCCAGCCGGCCGCAGTCCCTGATCATCATCAAGGAGCGCAAGAACTGATGCGTGCCCCCCTGAAGAACCTCTTGCCTTGCCTCCTGATCCCCGCGCTGGCCAGTTGCTCGGTCGCACGGGTGAACGAGTCGGCGGATCGTGTCGAAGCTACGGCAGATTCCGCGTCGACGATCGCAGCACAGATGCGCAACACCCGACCGGATCGCCGCGATACGGTGGTGTTCTCCGACAAACCCTGGGTCAGCACGAAGCCCTTGAGCGTTTCGCACACCTTGTCCAGTGACTGCATCGTGACGTGGCGCCCTGCAGGCGCAGCGTCGCTGCAGGAGGCCGCCCAGGAAGTCATCAACCAATGCCACCTGGCGGTCAGTATCACGCCCGACGCGCTGAACCCGGCCGCTTTTGCCCTGCAACCTCAGCAGCGCGCGAGCAACGCCCCGCCGCCCATCCAAGGCGGCCAGGACATGGCCACCATGCTGTTTCCTGCCTCCGTCGCCAACGGCATGTCCCTAGGTGCCGGCGGCAGCATGGGGTCGAGCTTCGGGTCCTACGGCCCGCGGTCGCTGTACAACATCAAATGGAACGGCAAGGTCAGCGGATTCCTCGATCTCATCGCCGCCCGCGCCGGCGTGTCCTGGCGCTACAACCCAACCGAGAAACGGGTCGAGTTCTACTACCTGGACACTCGGACCTTCCGCATCTACGCCTTCGACGACGTCAATACGGTGGACTCCACCGTGCGTTCTGGTATGACGACGGCCGCCGGCATCAGCGGGGATGGCTCCGGATCCACTGGGCAGAATGGCAGCTCCGGCATCAGCGGCGACTCCGGCAGCAAGCAGACAACCAGCTCTGAGCTGAAGACCTCGATCCTCAGCGACATAGAAAACAGCATCAACTCGATGCTGACGCCGAGCATGGGACGCATGTCGCTGTCGCGTGCCACGGGCACCCTGACCGTTACCGACCGTCCAGAGGTCCTCAACCGTGTCCAGCAGCTGGTCAACCGGGAGAACGAGAGCATCACCAAGCAGGTGCTGCTGAACGTCAACGTGCTCTCGGTCGCCCTGACCGACAAGGATCAACTGGGGATCGACTGGAACCTGGTCTACAAGTCGCTCAACAACAAGTGGGGCATCGGCCTGAAGAACACCATGCCGGGCATCGATCAAAGCGCGATCTCCGGCTCCGTGAGCATCCTGGATACCGCCAACAGTGCCTGGGCAGGATCCAAGGCCATGGTCCAGGCGCTGGCCCAGCAGGGTCGCGTCTCGACCGTCCGCTCCCCGTCCGTGACCACGCTCAACCTCCAGTCGGCGCCGATCCAGATCGGCCGCTACGACAGCTACCTGGCCTCCAGCCAGATCTCCAACGTCGCCCAGGTCGGCAGTACCACCTCGCTGATCCCGGGCGCCGTGACCAGCGGCTACAACATGAGCCTGCTGCCGTTCGTGATGGAAAGCGGCGAGATGCTGCTGAAGATCAACATCAACATGACCTCCCGGCCGACGTTCGAAATGCAGACCAGCGGGGACTCCAAAGCCCAGTTCCCGAGCTACGACATCCAGCTGTTCGACCAGAAGGTACGCCTGCGCAGCGGCGAGACCTTGGTGCTCTCCGGCTTCGACCAGACTACCGAGGACACCAACAAGGTCGGCACCGGCGACGCCGGATTCTTCGGCCTTGGCGGCGGGCTGACCCGCAATACCAAACGCGAGGTCATCGTGGTGCTGATCACCCCCGTCGTGCTGGGCTGAACCATGGAGAAGCCTGACATCGGTAGCCGTGGACCAGACGTCTCGATCCTGAGCTACCACGGCAACAAGTTCGTCAGCGGCCTGTTCTGGCGGCCGCTGTCCAGCCAGCGGCAGTACATGAAGGAAGCGCGCAAGCTGGGCAAGGAAGAGCATCTGGACATCGTTGCCATCCGCCATTCGCCGACGGTGATCCAGGCCGGCTTCGTTTCGAAGTCACAAGGCGCAGTCAAGGGCATGTACTCCCTGGCCTCAGCGCTTTCAGGCCAGTTCGAAGGCGACTTCCTGGCCTGCTGGAAGGTCGACGAGGACCGCTACGCACTGGTCGCCACGCTCGATGGTGCGATCGTCCCCGGCCAGGACCTGGTCACTACCTTCGACGAAGCCAGGGACCGGATCAGGAAGCTCTCTACGCGCGGCGTGCTTCGAAACGCACAGGTCTTCGTTCCCGAAGGATTCGATTTCCCCGTCAAGGACTTCGACATCGAGGAACTGCTCGCGCCGAAGCGCCTGCGGCGCGACTACCGCCTCCGGCAACTCACCTTCGGCTTGTCCGCCAGGGAGTGGACGGCAGTGGCCCTGCTTGGTTGCTTGGTAGGCGGGTCGCTAACCGCCTACTACCTATGGAATGCCCACCAGCAAGAGCTCGCCAGACAAGCCGCGCTCCTCGAGGAGCAGAGGCGCCTCGCCGAGCTGGCCGAGAAGAACGCCCAGGCCAAGCAGCCGCTGGACCTGGCGTCATTGCAGAAGCCTTGGACGCTCATGCCTGACCTCGAGGACATGCTACGCGCCTGTAGCAAGGCAACGGGGGTACTGTCGCTGTCGATCCAGGGCTGGCTCTTCGAATCCAGCAAGTGCGACGGCAGGGTCCTGGTCGCCACCTACCACCGTACCGGCAACAGCACGGCAGCCGACCTGACAGCGGCCAGCCAGCACCTGTTCGCTGACCGCCCCGCCTTCGTCATCGACAACGGCAACACCGCGGCCCTGAAGGTCGACCTGAAAGTCGCCATCGGTAGCGATGAGCCGCTGCAGCCAGCCGACGACGTGCTGCAGGCGCTCACCAGCCACCTGTACCGTCAAGGGGTCGAGCCCAAGCTGTCGATCAGCCAGGAAACAACTCCGCCCCTTCCTGGCGCGGAAGCGGCGACGGAGCAGCAAGTGGTGTTGCCCTCCTGGAAGAAATTCACCTTCAGCGCCCAGACCAGGCTCCCGGCAGACCTGACCTTCCAGGGGCTGCCCGCCGCCGGGGTCCGCATCACCAACCTCGAAACCACGCTCAAGGACAGCCAGTTGGACTGGACTGTCACAGGAGAAATCTATGCGAACTGAGCCGATCGGCATGGCCGTGGCCGTGCTCTTCCTCCTCGCGTCCGGCCAGGCCTGCGCCGGCACCGTTGGCGAACTGGCGGAGATCCAGGCCCAGGCCATCCTCACCGAGGCCAAGGTGCGTCTGGCCACGGCGCAGCGGCAACTGGAGGGCAAAGGCGAAACCGGCCAGGTCGTCAGCGCCCAGGGGCAGACGTTCGCCATGCCGGTGCCGGCGGCGGCGCCGACGATCACGCAGCCGGTTCCGCCGGTGGTGCGGACCATCTACGGCGCCGGCGGCAAGATGACTGCCACATTCTTGTTCCCGGGCGGGTACGAGGTGGACGCCGCCAGCGGCGCGGAGCTGCCGGGCAACTACCGCGTCGAGTCGATTTCCCTGGACCAGGTCGTACTCACCGACAAGGACGGCAACCGCGTGCCCGTGGGCTTCTCCAGCGTTGCCCCGACCCAAGCCGCCTCCTCGGCCCAAGGCGCCTCCGTTCCGCCGGCGCTGCCCGGGGCGGTACCGCAGCCGTTCATCCAGTAGGTACCGCCATGACGAACCTTCAAATTGCCGCGCTTGTACAGCCCTCCATGGTGACCCAACTGCTCACCGCCGACGGTGGCGAGTGGGAGGTCTCGAAGCACCTGCAGGAGATCATGGCCCTGGCCGCCGACGGCACGCTCTATCTATCGGAGAGCCACCAGAACGACATTCACGTTCTGTCGTTCATCGACCGTCTCGATCGCCGTGGCTTCCGATACCAGCTCAACCTCACCGACCTGCAGACCATTCACCAGCTCTACCGCGCCGTCGCCATGGACGGCCTGGTCGATAGCGATGGCCAGCGCGCCACCCAGATGCAGGAGCGCGTGGTCAAGATCATTCGTAAGGCCACTGAGCTGCGCGCCAGTGACGTGCATTTCGTCGTGAGTCCCGCCGGCACCGGCAGCAAGATCCGTTTCCGCGTCGACGGCCTGCTGAAGACCGTCGAGCAGTACCGCAGCCAGGAACTGCACGAACTTTGCGCAACCATCTACCAGTCCATGTGCGACGTGGCCGAGCCGCTTTTCAAGCCGCAACTTGACCAGGACGCGCGGATGAGCCAGGCCTTCGTCGAGAAGCTGAACCTGTTCGGCGCCCGGATCGCGACCCGCCCGCGCGCCGGTGGGTTCCTGATGATCCTGCGGCTGCTCTACGACGATACCGGCCTCGACAGCCTGGAGCAGCTCGGCTACCTGCCCGAGCAGAACGCGCTGTTCGATCGCATGATGCGCATGCCTTACGGCATCAACATCCTGTCCGGCCCCACCGGATCAGGGAAGTCGATGACATTGAAGGTCACCATGGAAGGACTCGATAAGCTGCATGGCGGATCCAAGCATATCCTGACCATCGAGGATCCACCGGAATACCGCATTCGCGGCGAAGGCATCAACCAGACCCCACTGGTCTATGACGCCACTGACCCAGACGCAGAACGCCAGGCCTGGGCCGCAGGCATCGCAAACGGCATGCGCCTGGATCCGGACTACATGATGATCGGCGAAGTGCGCGACCTCTTCGCCGCTGTCGCCGCCTTCCGTGGCGCGATGACCGGGCACGGCCTATGGTCGACCCTGCACACCAACAGCGCGATCGGCATTGTCCAGCGCCTCAAGGACCTGGGCGTCGACCCCGGCTTGCTGTTCGATCCGGCCCTGCTGACCGGCCTGATCAACCAGAGCCTGCTGCCCAAGCTCTGCCCCCACTGCAAAGTGCGCTTCCAAGACCACCAAGACCAGCTCGCGCCCGATCTGGTCGAACGGGTCCAGCGCTTGACCGATGTTTCCCAGGTGTACGTCAAGGGGCCTGGCTGCCAGGCCTGCCGTGGCTCCGGGGTCAACGGCCGCTCGATCGTCGCCGAGGTGGTGCTGCCCACCCTGGCCTTCATGCGTGTGTTCGCCAAAGGCGGCCCAGCCGAGGCACGCAACTACTGGGTCAAGACCATGCAGGGCATCACCAAGCACGCCCACGCCATCCGCCGCATCAACGAGGGCATGTTCGACCCGCAGATGGTCGAGGATTTCATTGGGCCACTCGACTTCGATGAGCATCTGCTCGACGACAGCTTCTACTCGCAGGAGGCGTGCTGATGGGGGGCTTCTGGGAGCAGTTGCAGTTCGCCTTCTACAGCAAGCAGTTCGGCCGCAAGGAACGCCTGCAGTTCTACGAAAGCATGTCCACCCTGCTCGAAAACGGGGTCCCGCTGAAGGACGCTGTGGCAGAGGTACACAAGATCTTCGCTCATGAGGGACAGCATCCGTTTCATCCGGTGGCCATCGCCAGTCGCGAAGCGCTGATGGGGCTGTCCAACGGCAAGCGTCTGGCCACCGCCATGGTGCTCTATCTGCCCGCCCAGGAGCGAGCGCTGATCGAGGCCGGCGAGATGAGCGGCAACCTGGTTCAGGCCATGGGCGATGCCGTCTCCCTGGTCGAGGCCCAGGCCAGGATCCGCGCCACCATCTGGCAGGCGCTGCTCTATCCCTCGGCGCTGTCCGCCATGATGGTGTTCCTGCTGTGCATCGTGGCCTATCGCATGGTCCCCAGCCTGGCCAGGCTCTCCGACCCAGTCACGTGGACCGGCCCGCTCGCCACGCTCAACGCCATTGCCAGCTTCGTCACAGGACCTGGTATCTACGTTCTGGTCGCCGTCATCACCCTCACGGTGGTGGTCATCGTCACGTTGCCGACCTACCGCTGGAAAGGCCGGGTCTGGCTGGACCGGATGCTGCCGCCCTGGTCCATCTACCGCATGCTCCAGGGCACCACCTTCCTGCTGAACATGGCGGTCATGCTCAACGCCGGCATACGCCCCTACGACAGCCTGGCCAGCATGATCAAGATCTCCCCGCCCTGGCTGAAGCAGCGCTTGGAAGCTGCCCGCTACGGCGTGGGCCTGGGCCAGAACCTGGGAGTCGCCCTTCGCAGCGCCGGTCACGATTTCCCCGACCGACAGGCCATCCAATACCTGTGCATCCTCGCCAACCGGGGAGGCTTCTCCGAAGCGCTGGTCAAGTTCAGCCGCCGCTGGCAGGAGACCAGCCTCAAGCAGATCGAGCTGGCCGCCGGGCTGGTGAAGAACTTCGCCCTGATCTTCATCGGCGCGCTGATGATCCTGGTCCTGCTCGGCGCCTACCAGGCACAGCAGCTCATCCAATCCATGAACCACTGAAACCTCACCAAGGAGCGCTCCATGAGCACTACGCAACGCACTTCCCGTCCGACGCAGGGCGGTTTCGTTTCCATCGAGATGATCATCGTGCTGATCATCATCGCCATCGGAGTCGGCCTGGGGCTGGCCGCAGCGGCAGGGATGTTCAGTTCGTCCAACGCCAACGAGGAACAGCGCAACATCAGCGTCATTGCGGCCAACGCACGCGCCCTGAAGACCTCTTCGGGCTACGGCTCCAGCGGTACCAACCTGATCCCGAGCCTGATCGCAATCAACGGCGTGCCGAAGAACATGAGTGTCTCCTCCGGCGTCGTCTACAACGTCTACGGCGGATCGGTCACTGTCTCGTCTACCGGCATGGGCTTCTCGATCACCACCAGCAAGTTGCCCCAGGACGCCTGTATCACGCTGGCCACCAAGATCGCGAAGAACACATTCGAGCAGACCAAGATCAACAGCGGATCCGCGATCACTGGTGAAGTGACCACCGCAGCGGCGACCCAGGCCTGCAGCAGCGACAGCAACAGCATTACCTGGACCTACAGTTCGTGAGTGTGAACCCGATCATCCAGGCTCAGTTCGTCGACCTTTACCTCGGTGAAGGCTTCGCCGACGTGAAGGGCCTGGCCGGCGCCGGCGCGCGCCGAGTCGAGGTGCCTCGCGAGTGGGAGTCGCACGCCCAGGAACTGCTCCAGCACTGCAGGCAAACGCTGGAGGAGCTGCAGGATCCTGAGTTCGCCATCGTCGTCGACGGCGTTCTGCTTCGCGTCACCCTCCTCGAGGACGCGTTCAGTGGCAGCGTATTCGTGCTGCGCCGGTCGACCGCCCAATTGCGGGAGTTCCAAGAGATCGGCTATCCGAGCGAAGTGGTTTCCGCGCTGATGGATCCGCAGCTGCAGGGCCTGGTCCTGTTCTGCGGCGAGATGGCGACAGGCAAGAGCAGCTCCGCCGCCTCTCTGCTCCTGGCCCGCCTGCAGGAGCTGGGCGGGGTGGGCTGCGCCGTCGAGGACCCGCAGGAAACCAACCTCAGCGGTCAACATGGGCTCGGCCGCTGCATCCAGGTCAGAACCTCACGGCGCTCAGGCGGATACAGCGAGGCTCTGCTGCGCACGCTGCGGGCCGGCGCCGACCTGGTGCTGATTGGCGAGATCCGCGACGAGGACACCGCCTACCAGGCCTGCAAGGCCTCTCTGACCGGCAGCCTGGTGATCGCCACCATTCACGCGAAAAGCTGTCATCAGGCGATCGAGCGCCTGGTGACGCTCGCCCAGCCACTGGCGAGAAACGCCTACGACGTGGTTGCCGAAGGCATCCAAGCGGTGATCTGCCAAGCGCTGGAGAGCGATGGTTCTTCGCGCCGCCTGACCGCCGAGCCACTGCTGTTCACCGGCGACGACGGCCCGTCCATGCGCGACAAGATCCGCCGAAAGGAGGCTCATCTCCTGCAGGACGACCAAGCTCGCCAGTCCCGGCAAAGCCTGTGGAGATAACACCATGAGGAGTAAGCGCAGCAGTGGATTCATCTCGATCGAACTGATGATCGCCCTGGTCGTGATCGCCATCGCGACCGCCGGCGGCATATCGGTCCTGATGAGCTACCTGGACGGCCTGGACGAGCAGCACGCGGCCCAGCAGCAACAGCAGGTGGCCAAGGCAGCGGAGAAGTACCTGAAGGACAACTTCAGCACGGTTCTGGCCAGCGCCGGCGCCACGGCCCCGGCGGTGATCACCGTCCCAATGTTGCGCAATACCCGTTACCTGCCCGCAGGCTTCCGCGACACCAACATCTACGGCCAGCAATACCAGGTACTGGCCCGCAAGCCGGCGGCCAACCAGCTCGAAACGCTGATCGTGACCACAGGTGGACAGGTAGCTTCCGAACTCTCGATCCGCCGGATCGCGCAGCTCATGGGATCCACCGGGGGCTACATCTCGAAAACCAACACCAATATCGCCCAGGGCGCCGCCTGGCAGGTGGCCTTGAGCAATTTCGGTAGCGCTCCCGGCGCTGGACACCTGGCGACGGCGCTGTTCTTCCAGGACGGCGCCATTGCCAACGAGTACCTTTACCGCAATGCCGTCCCGGGTCATCCCGAACTCAACCGGATGAATACCACGCTGGACATGGGAGGCAACAATATCGCCGCGGCCGGGGCGATCACGGCCAGCGGCAACATCACCACCAGCTCGGACATCAGCGCGCGCAACGTGACAGCCACTGGCACGGTGAAAGCCGGCACTGCTGACGTCGCCGGCGAGACTTACACCGGAGGCTGGTTCAGGACCCGTGGTGACACGGGCTGGTACAACGAGAAGTGGGGCGGCGGCTGGTACATGAGCGACAGCACCTGGGTGCGCTCCTGGATGAACAAGAACGTCTACACCGGCGGCGAGATGAAGGCGGGCAAACTCACCGCCGAGGGCCGGACGGAAGTCGGCGAATACCTGCAGCTCAAAGGCGTGGCCGCCGAAGGGGCCGACTGCTCGCCGAACGGGCTCGCCGGCATTACCAGCACCGGACTCTGGTTGTCCTGCCAGAACGGAAAGTGGGGGCGAACCGCCGCCTCCATGCGCATGAATACCACTGCGGGCGTGATCAAGGACTGGTGTACGTTGCACGGCCAGGACAGCGGCATGATGTACTACGACTATGTCCGCTACGCGATCACCTGCGGCGGCCGATTCTGCGCGGTGGGCTTCAACCAGACCTTTGGCACCAACTACTCGTTCGGCCTGATCACCGAGATCGGCCCGGGCTTCAACTATCCGGAGCCCTACAAAACCCCCGACTCGACCAACGTCACCGTTACCTGCGTGAACTAGCAGGTCGCCACGACTCAAGGACTGCCGTATGCCGCTGATGTGGATCGTCCTGGTGCTCGCGCTGATCACCGGGACCTGGCTGAGTGTACAAAGCAACCACGCGACCTTGAGCGCCGAGCTGGCCGAGGTCGACACCCTGGCCAGGAGCTTGCTGCTTTACCGCTCCAGGCTGGCGGAGTACGCACACGCCAACCCCGGTTTCAGCGGTTCGCCGGCGGACTCCGTTCTTGGTCTACCGGCCTGGTTCCGCAAGCCAGTGCGACTTCAGGGCTACATCGCCGCCGGCACCAGCTACGCCTTCATCGCCTCGCCGCCGGCAGGGTTGGCGGCAGCCGTGGATGCCGGTACGGAATCCGACCTAGTTGGCGTCAGGCGCAACGGCCAGTTAGTCACACGCCGCCTCGGAGCCACTGCCATTGCGCTCCCTGCTCCCATCCCCGAGGGCGCGGTGGTCGCGGTCAAATAACCTCCAGAGGCCAGTAAACCCCGGCGCTGCTTGATAAACCGGCCTTCTGAACACATAATGCCATCAACTTTGATTTCACCCCGCTGGCTACTGACGGTCATCAGTAGCGCCCTGGTGATGCAGGTTCGCCTCATCGCCAAACCGTAAGCACGCTACAACACCGGGTGGGGCGTGCGGATCTGGTTGAGAATTCTCCCTGTGTCTCCCTGTTCTTTTGCTTGTCATGCAGCCGTCAACTCGTGTCGAGCGAGTTTAAAGGCACATAGGGTTCTCAAGAGGTTCGGTGTTTCCTCGATTTAAGGGTCGTACTGGTGTTACGGCCCCTCCTTTTCCCCTCTCCATGGGTAGCCTGATGCTCCTGCTCCAGGACCATCAGGCTACCCATCGGGATCCTTCTCCCTGCCGGTGGCCCGCCGGTGATACGCAGGGCTCCCTTTGTACGCGGATGCGTGCCTACTGTTTGCTGGCCAAGCCACGATAATGGCCGGGTGATGGGATCGAGACGATCAATGCCCAGGGATCGACGATTCAACCACAGGTGGCTCACTTGACTCCCCTTCCAGACACGGCTGGGGAAACCTTTGACAGGGTTTCTACCAGCCGCGCTCTTCCGCCCTCGCTCTCCGCCCGCTGCATCCTGCATCCGCTCCCCCCTCCTGCTTGACCTTGACACTTTCGCCCCCCGCTTCGATGATGAGCGCGTGATCTGCTGACGTTGTCAGCGACATGCCCCATGCAGCTCGGATCCGAAGTGCTGCAGCACAGCCCACCGTGTTGATCCAACCCAAGACCGCATAGCTTCTGGTAGCGCGGTCGGTCGGCCTCGGTCGATAGAAGCTCCCTTCCGCAACCCAGCGGGGAATCCACTTCCCCGCCAGGGCCAGTGTTTTCTCCGCACCCTCAACCTGCAGGAGAAACACCATGTCCAAGCAATCCACCAGCTTCGAAATCGGCTTTGCCCTCGGCAGTGTTGTGCGTGAGTTCCGCAGAGCGCTCAGGCGCCCTCCGGTCGTAGTGCAAGCACAAGCACCGGTTGCGTTGAGCGTCCAGCGCATCGATCCTGCCTTCCTGGCCGGCCCGACCGCTGGCGAGCTAGAACACATCAGCGACATCCCAGCCATCGTTCGGCTGAAGAAGGTCAACCTGAATGACTGGTATCTAGCCAATACGCGCGAGGTGCAAAAGCCCAAGCGCGCACGCAAACCCAAGCCGGCCAAGGCGACCGCCCAAGCTGAAACGCCAGTCAGGAAGGAGCTCAAGCTGGGTTCCCTCGATCAACTGATCGCCCCGGTTGATCCGCTGACCTGCTGATCCACACCTCCCACCAACCCTGCCGGGAAACCATCCCGCAGGGTGGTTTTCCGGTATTTTTCGAGGAAAACCATGAAATCGAAACGTTCTGCATTCGCAGACGATCTCCGAAAAATCGGTACCACTGCCGTTGCGGCGAGCCTGGTGGGCATCTTCCTCAGCGAGCACCGCTTGCTGACGGCATATGCTTTCGTCATGGGTATGGTAATCTGGCTCATAGGTATCGCTCTCACCGAGGAGGAGGAGTGAAATGTCCCAGACCGAGTTCGGCATGATCATCATGACCAGCCTGGTGGTTATCTGCTCCGGCATAGCCCTCTGGTTCAGTTGGCCTCAGGTCAAGACCTGGTGCCAAAAACATCGGATTCTTCCCCGTCATCATTGACCATGAAAGCGCCCAACACTGGGCGCTTTTTTCATTTCATGGGTATTGACATTCATTTTTCCCCTGCCCATCCTTTACCCCGTGAGCTGCTGACGTTGTCGGCAACCCTCCCCCAGTAGTCATGATCTGAAAGACTACGACACGGACTTCCGTGTAGATCGAACCCAAGGTCGCACCAGCTTCCGGTAGCGCGATCAATCAACCCACAGGTTGATGGAAGCCCTCTCCCTCTGATTTACCTCCCAATACCGACCCATGCGGGGAATACTTTTCCCTGACGGGCAAGGTGTTTCTCCGCTTTCGCTTACGAAACTGGAGAATCATCATGAGCAACAACACCCAAGCCCAAGAAGCCAAATATTTCGACCTGCACACCACCGGTATCGGCTACCTCAATCGCATTCGCGAAGTGAAAGTCCGCAAAGGTGATCCGTTCCTCGCCGTAACCGTCGCAGCCCTCCATGGCTCGACTGACAGCGTGGAGTACTCCTACATCGACTGCAAAGTGGTCGGCGCCCAGGCTGAAAAGCTTGTCCGCCGTTGCATGGAAGCAGTCGATGCCGAGAAGAAGGTTCTGATTTCCTTCCGTATCGGCGACATCTGGGCGGATTCCTTCACCTACGAGAAAGGTGAGAAAAAAGGCCAGTCCGGCGCAAGCCTCAAAGGCCGGCTGCTCTTCATCTCCTGGATCAAAGTGGATGGCACCACCGTCTACGATGCGAAGGAAGAAGCTGAAAAAGCCCAGCAAAGCCAAGGCGAACCGCAAGGTGAGCCCGCAGCTCCTGCTGAGCACGCTGAACAAGCCGCTGCTTGAGCACGGCTTGATCGAATACCGGCCCTCATCCCGAGGGCCTTTCACTAACTACGCTATGCGCCACTCTTCATCGCATACCCATCCGGGGGGCACCATCTCCCCCAGGGCGTGGTGTTCTCCATTATCTGGAGATCATCATGAGCAATATCCAAATCGTAGATCTGCCCGCCCTGCCGGAAGTAGAGGAAGTTTGCCTCTCCGAAGTCGAGGACGAGTTGCTGCTTAGCAGTCATTTCTGCAACTTCGCCTGGCTGCTCCTGGCCAGCAACAATGCCCAAGTATCTGCCCTGGCATAATCGCCAAACATTTCCCATTTAGGGGACCTCAGTCCCCATGGGACTGGTGTTTTCTACCGAAAGGAGAATCACCATGCACTACGGAAAGCGGGCACTCGCCCATCTTCGTCTCGAACTGCCGCTGCAGGTTCTAATGTCCAACGCCGGCTTTTATATCGGCACCCTTGATGAAGAAGGACCAGCCTCGCGCGAGTCGGTTGAATATTACCCCTCACGCGAACTTGCCCAACAGGCATTAGACAACGGCACTTGGACGCAACGGGAATATTAAGAAGACCTATCGCGTTAACTGCAACAACTCGACATCACCAGGGCGCTTCGGCGCCCCTTACTCACCTGGAGGTCCATAGCCTCCAAGGGCATGGGCTTCCCGGCAACCGGAGATATCCCATGACTCAACTCAATCCGTTTATTCGCGGCTATGAGAGTTTCCGCATCGAGCGAAACCTACAGATCACTGACGAAGGCGACAATCTACCGTGCTACCGCGCACTGCATGAAACCCAGCAGCACCTCCCAGACGAATATTTTCAGTGCGAGTTGTGCTACTTCAATGGCGATTTCGCCGTGGTAACCCAAGACTTAGACGATGAAAGAGTTGAAAAATGCCCTCACCAAGGAATAGTGAGAAACGTACTTTACAGCATCTACGGTGAGCAGGACGGCAGAAAAAAGCTTATCGGAGATCAATACTCACTGACCGAAGCCGAGAGTGTCGTTCGATACCTTTCGTTCGGCGGCGGTTATAACCGCTGCTGGGAGATCAGAAAAACACATCTACCCATCAGCGCGTGGAATAGCCTCTACGAAAGGTTCTCGACCAAGATGCCTATCCGCTTGCCCTCGGTGTTGGTATCGCTCTTCTGGTGTAACGAGCACGGTGCCGTGGGCTTTCGCTTGCACAACACCCCTTGGACGGATGAGTGTCTGGAGATCCTGGAGATGACCGCAGCCGCTCTTCGACAAGAACAGCTTGCCTTCGGCCTCGACGAACACCTGGTCGATCTGCTTCACCTCGCGGGACAAGCAGACATTCGGCTCCTGGTACTTGATCCATTCGCGCCCACGCTCAAGGGCCTGCCGCTTTATGACGATTGAGCAATCCGGCCGGCGGGAAATCCCGCCAGCCCCCGAATTCGAATTGGCTCGCTGTCGTTGACAGCGCCTCCCAAGGAGCCAGGGTTTAAGGCTCCGGCGCGCAAGCGCTAACCCACCCAAGACCGCCACAGCACTCGGCAGCGCGGTCGCATCACGCAAGTGATGGAGTGCATCCTACCCACCCACGCGGGGACCTCATCCCCGCGGGAGAGGCCTGCGTATTCGGAGACCTCTCATGACCTCTCTCAACAACCACTCCAGCGCAGGTCACACTGCTGCGTACCTCAAACTCCCGATCGTTCTCACCAACGCGGCCTGGCTGCGCCTGGTCTATCTCGCCAACCCTGCCAGGGTCGACGAGATGGGCACCCGGCTGGCCAGTGTCGTTCAAACCGCCTGGCAGGAGCTTTCGCTCCAGCCGACCGCGAAGCACATCCAATTCCACCTGTACCACAAGGAGGAAGAGGGGCAGGACCGCGCGCTCGCGCTGCTGGTCCTCTCGATAGTCGAGCCGTCCGATGAGCCTTCCTACCTGCGCATCGAGCTGCAGGAAGAAAGCCTCCAGGGCAACCCGGATACCGAGTAGCTCTCCCCTCACCACGATCCCGCTTCGGCGGGATCATCCTTCTAGCAGGTCACGCCATGATCAACATACCCGGCCAGTTGGCCATTCGAACCATCAATGGTCGCAATGGCGAGTTCAACGTGGGAAAGCTCTCGACCTCGATCGGGGAATTCGTCATCAAGGACGCTCTCCTGGACCAGCACATCGAAGGCAAGTACCGCGGTGATTTCGCCATCACCGAGATCCGTCCCTCCTACTACACCACCGGCGGCCGGCTGGTCGTCGAGATCCGCGCCAAGCTCGACAGCATGACGCTGGACGCCGTGGACAACCTCAGCGACGAGGAGGCAGAGCGTCTCTCTGGCAATGAGGTGGATCCGCTCGACGAAGTGCCCGCGATACAGCAACCCACTGCCGCACCGGCGGCACCGCCGAAGTCGCCCCCGAAACCGAAGCCTCTGCGCCCCGTTGCAACTGGGGACGACGCGCCTTTCGGTATGGACCCTCCGGCTTCTGCAAAGCAGGCCGCCCCTCTGGACACAGATGCGGATGCAGAACTGTTCGGGACGGTCTGGCCGCTAGGCGAAATCGTCAAGCTGGACACCACGGTCGACCGCAAGCGACTACGCCAACAGTGCGTGCGACTCGGCGCGCTGGGCTATGAGCTCGACTTCAAACAACAGGTGTGGACCCGCAAGGAGGCCGCATGAACATGAAATCGATCTACAACACCCCAGGCTTCAGCGAGGAGTTGTTGCTGGTTTGCGCCTCGCTGCGCGAGGTCGGACTGGACAATCTGGCTGACCAGTTCCGCGCGGCAGTGTTCGACCGATCTGTCGTCGACCAGGCCATCATCGCACTGCGTGAGCGGGTGAAGACCCCTTCGCCGGAGCATGCGGCCGACAACGAGCCCTGGTTGTACTGCGACTGGCAGGCCAGGCAAACAGCTTACCGACTCCTCCAGCGCCTTGAGCGCGCAACACGCTGAAGCAACACCCTTCCAACCCCTGCCGGGCTCTCCCGTCAGGGAGACCTGGCCAACCACAGGAGCACACCTATGGGATGGCTTTTCTCACATCAGACGAAGGAAGACCTGCTGCGTGAGCTGCTGGCCCCAACCAGTACCTTCGCAGGCAGCACCGAGGTGCTGGCACACGCAGTCTCCGGCAATGAACTTTGGACTGTCGTAAAACGAACCTTTCACCTTGCCGGATTCTATTTCGGCAAGCCGGCCGGTCACTCGATCACCATGATCGAGCTGCACTTGCTGGACTGCTTGGCCGGGCAATGGGGCTACAAGACCATTCCGGAAAGCGCCGGCCCGTTCTACTACGGCTGTCCGCTGGAGTTCCTGGACCTGGCTCACGATGAGATCAACCAGGAATGGCGTGAACACCTGACGCACGAACACCAAGCCTGACCGCACCAACCACTTCCCTTGAGGGGCTCCCTCAAGGGCGCTCCTCGTCTACCACCAGGAGCACACCATGAACCCATTGTTCACCAACCTCACCCAGGAAACCCTCGCCTACCTCGAGGACCAACTGTCCAACAACGACGTCGCCGGCGATGACGAGCTCATCGACCTGTTCATCGAGGAGCTGTCGCTGACCTTGGAGCGGGCCGAAGCGGCTGTCGCGCTACGCGATCAGTACCTCTGCCAGGTCTTCCTGATCGGCCAAGGGCCGCTGCACCAAGCCGATGGGCTCAGCTTCGATCCTCACACCAAGAGCGTTCGGTAGCCACCACGTTCCCCTGCACCAGTTGGACTACACCCCGAGGGGCTTCACCGCCCCTTGAGGGCGGCGTGGCTCCTCCTTCCAGGAGGTTCCTATGCCCAGTCCCACCCCGCTCTACCAGATCGAAGAGTGCCCAGACCTGTACGTCGACGCCTGCGTGTGCGACGAGCAGCGCAACCTGGTCTTTCTTTCGGCCTGGGGCCGCGACACCGTGACACAAGAGTTCCTGGCCAGGCTGACGCTGGGCCGGGAAGAAAATGGCATCGACCATTTCCACATCATCGTGGACGGCCGCCGCTTACCTGTCTTCCCAAACCAGGATCTCCTGGAGAAACGCACCACCCGCCAGTTCCGCGGCACGTTGTTCGGCAGCCTGCTCAATCTTTGGCTGTTCGATCGGCGCGCCTCGGCGCCCGACCGAGGCAATCACCTCGCCTTCGCACTCCTGCAGCGCGATGAAGATCCACACCAGAGGCTCTGGCCGCTGGTGATGGAAACCTGTCCGCTCCCCCTCCTGCAGCACTGGCGCGAGCCGGTGATGGAGGTTCTCACCCAGCACCAGATGTTGACGGCCCTACCCGGGACGATCGGCAACGTGTGCGCCTGGCGACTCGCCCTGCGGGTCGACGTGCTCGAGCCCACCCTCGGTGAGCTGATCCGCGAAAGCATTCTTACCACCGATGCTCAGGCGCAAGCCTGAGCCGTCCCTCTCAGACTCAAGGAGGCCCCATGGCCCTCATGTTCCCGCGCTTGGCGCGCAACTTTGCACGCAACGGCTACTTCCCTACCGATGAGGTCACCCTCGAACGCGCTCTGCAGGCCCTCACTCCTGCCCCGTCGGGCAGGATGAGGATCTGTGACCCCTGCGCCGGTGAGGGTGTTGCCCTGGCTGAGGCAGCACACACCCTCGGCCGCGATCAGGTCCAAGCCCTCGCTGTCGAGTACGACCGCGAGCGCGCCGACCATGCCCGAGGACTGCTTGACCGAGTGCTGCACAGTGACCTTTTCGACACCATGATCAGCAGGCAGTCGTTCGGACTGCTCTGGCTCAACCCGCCTTATGGCGACCTGGTGGCGGACCACTCCGGTGCGTCGCAGTACCAGGGCAGCGGCCGCCGGCGTCTGGAGAAAGCGTTCTACCAGCGCTGCCTGCCGTTGCTGCAGTACGGCGGCGTCATGGTTCTGATTGTTCCTCACTACGTCTTGGACGATGAGCTGACTGGCTGGTTGAGCAACCACTTCACCGGCCTGCGCATCTACGCAGCCGCGGATCCTACCTTCAAGCAGGTGGTGATCTTTGGCATCCGGGTCCGTCGGCAGGACCTGGCCCGGGCGGACGCCAATCAGGTGAGGTCTCACCTGCAGGCGATCGGCGCGGGCCAGGAAAAGGCCGAGGAAATTCCAGCGGCTTGGCCGTGGGAACCCTACGTGGTTCTGCCGGCCACCAGCGAGCTGGAGCACTTCTACCGAGTAACCCTGGAGCCGGAGCAGTTCGCCGGTGAAATCCAGCGGCTGCGAGGTCTCTGGCCTGACTTCAACCTGCACTTCGCGCAAGCGGGGCTGCAGCCGCGCCCACCAGTCCGCGAGCTGTCTCGCTGGCACCTGGCCCTTGCCCTGGCCGCCGGCGCGATATCTGGCGTCGTGCGATCGAAGTCGGGCCGGATCCTGGTCGTGAAGGGTGACACCTACAAGGACAAGGTCCGCAAGACCGAATTCACCGAGGACGACGACGGCAACATCACCGAGGTGAGGATCCTCACCGACCGTTTCATCCCGATCATCCGGGCATGGGAAATGACACCCTCCTCGGTCAATCAGGGCCGCGTGCTGACCATCAGCTCCTCGGCCGCGACCACGGAAGAAGCTGAAGAGCCCCAACCTGAGCCGGCCCCTGCACCCGCACCGCTGCTGATCAGCCCTGGCCGGGTCGTAATGACCGCAGCCGTGAGCCACCTGGTGGAAACCGGTCAACTCAACCCAGCGCCTTTGCTGAAACGCCATCTGGCGGGAGATTGGGGGACGCTGGACCAGGAAGACTGGAACACCAACCAGAGAGCCCTGAAGTTCGGCGATCGGCTGCTGTCGTCCTACGACATCGACGCCGGCGACGAATCCAGGCTCTGGATCATCACTGAGGCAGACCGCAGCTCAACCACGCTTTTGCTCCCTAGCGATTACTGACCTCGCCCCCGCGGCGATTCCTTCCACTCCACCCTGCAGGGTATGCCGGTACCCGAAGGGGACCGTGCACACCCTGCTCCGTTCTTCACCTGCAGGAGATGCACATGAACGCTCTGACCCAACCGGCCGCCCTGGCCGCCTCCCACCTGAACATCAACCTGACCGACTTCATCGACGAGTTCGGCGACGAGCTCCTGGAGTCGCTCAATCGCTCCAACCCCCCGGTCTATACCGGCTCCGTCAACGCTCACCGCCAGTTGGTGATGGACCGACTCAAGCGCAAGCCCTTCGCGGCCCAGGCCGAGGTCGTCCAGGCCATCACCGCCCTGCTGCTGGACCGTAACGAGCAGGCCGGAATCATCAACGCCGAGATGGGCACCGGGAAAACCATGATGGCCATCGCTATCGCAGCGGTCATGCACGCCGCCGGCTATCGCCGGACCCTGGTCGTCTCTCCGCCGCACCTGGTCTACAAGTGGCGCCGCGAGATCCTGGAGACCATCCCAGCCGCCCGCGTCTGGGTACTCAATGGCCCAGATACTCTACTCAAGCTGCTCAAGCTGCGAGATCAGATGGGCGACGCCTACGACGGGCGCCAGGAGTTCTTCATCCTCGGCCGCGTGCGGATGCGGATGGGCTTCCACTGGCGGCTCGCCTGCTGGAAGAAACGCGCCGCCGGCGGCCAACTGCTCGCTGCGTGCCCGGATTGCGGACAGGTCCTCGAGGACCTGGAAGGCAACCTGGTCACGGTGGAGGAGTTCGAGCGTGGTGACCGTCGACGTACCTGTTCCTCCTGCCGTGGGGCGCTCTGGACGCTGATCCGACCAGGCAAACCCGACGGCGGCAACCGGCGCGCAACGATTCTCAAGTCGATGTGCCGGATACCAACCATCGGCCCGGTCAGGGCGGAGCGCCTGCTGAACGACTTCGGCGAGGATTTCCTGGCCACGATGTTGGTGGACAACGTCTCGGAGTTCATCAACCTGATGGACGCCAAGGGCAACTTCGTCTTCAGCGATCGGCAGGCCAAACGCATGGAGCGATCGATGGCAAACATCGAGTTCGGCTTCGGTGAAGGCGGCTACCAACCGACCGAGTTCATCAAGCGCTACCTACCTGATGGCTACTTCGACCTGCTGGTGGTGGACGAGGGACATGAGTACAAGAACAGCGGCTCGGCCCAGGGCCAGGCCATGGGCGTTCTCGCAGCCAAGGCACGGAAAACCGTGCTGCTGACCGGAACGCTCATGGGCGGCTACGCAGACGACCTGTTCTACCTCCTGTTCCGTATCCTCACCCAGCGCATGATCGAGGACGGCTATCGGCCCAACGCGCGCGGCAGCATGGCTCCCGCAGCCATGTCGTTCATGCGCGACCACGGTGTGCTCAAGGATATCTACACCGAACGCGATGGTGACTCGCACAAGACAGCCCGGGGCAAGAAGCTCTCGGTACGCACGGTGAAGGCTCCCGGCTTCGGCCCGAAGGGCATCCACCGCTTCGTATTGCCGTTCACCGTGTTCCTGAAGCTCAAGGATATCGGTGGCAACGTACTGCCCGACTACCAAGAGGAGTTCGTCGACGTGCCCATGGCGCCTGAGCAGGTCTCGGCCTATCAGCGCCTGGCTGCCACGCTGACAGCGGAGCTCCGCCAGGCTCTGGCGCGACGAGATACCACGCTCCTAGGCGTGGTCCTCAACGTGCTGCTGGCTTGGCCGGACTGCTGTTTCCGACCGGAGATCGTCAAGCATCCGCGAACCCGGGACACCCTGGCCTTCGTGCCAGCGATCTTCGGCGACGAGCAGCTGATGCCCAAGGAGCAGGCGCTGGTGGATCTCTGCCTCGAGGAAAAAGCGAAGGGCCGTAAGGTCCTGGCCTACACGGTCTATAGCGGGACGCGCGACACTACGTCCCGGCTGAAGAAAGTGCTCGAGCAATCCGGGCTGACGGTGGCAGTGCTACGTGCCTCGGTCGATACCTCTCGGCGCGAGGACTGGATCCTCGACCAGGTCGACCGTGGCATCGATGTGCTGATCACCAATCCGGAGCTGGTGAAGACCGGGTTGGACCTGCTCGACTTCCCGACCATCGCGTTTCTGCAGACGGGGTACAACGTGTATACCTTGCAGCAGGCCGCGCGGCGGTCGTGGCGGATCGGGCAGAAGCACCCGGTGCGGGTGGTGTTCTTCGGCTACGCTGGCAGCTCGCAGATCACCTGCTTACAGCTGATGGCCAAGAAGATCGCTGTGGCTCAGAGCACGTCGGGAGACGTTCCCGAGTCAGGTCTCGACTCGTTGAACCAGGATGGGGATTCGGTGGAGATGGCGTTGGCACGACAACTTATTGCAGCATGAACTCATAGGCCACCTTCGGGTGGCCTATTCATTACAACTTTAACTTGCCAAGAATTTTTTCAAACTCAGCCCTACGGTATAAAGCGCCATATTCACCGTTGCGTTCCATATCGCGCTCTAAACCAGGCTTCAACTTTTCTTTAAGATTCCTACGGAACCCATCCCAGTCATCTAGAACTTCACTGTTAACACGACTCCGATTAGACAACATGTATTTTAAGTAAGCCAAGGCCTCCCTATACGTATAAACTTCCCTGACTCCCACAGTCCCCACAGATGTTTCCCTGCCTCCCTCGATACACATTTTATACAAACTCAGAAATTGCTTAAATCTCGTAGAACTTTCGTTACTGCCAAGATGTACAGTTATTACCATCCCCCTTGCATGTGCCAGCCCATACATAACCCAGAAAGGCAACTCATCTACATTTAACTTGCGAAATCTCCCAACCGTTTTATTTGCAGAATAAAACAGATAAGAGTTTAAAACATATTCAGCCCGCTTCAACGAATCCATGAGAGAAAAAACATTGAGTGCTTTATCATACTTCCTATGCTGAACTTGCCCAATACCTTCTGCATCTTTAACAATAATCCCCAGCGAGTCTTGAAATCTTAGAAATCTCTGCACAAACTTATAAACCAGCCCTATCTCTCCGCGTTGAATACCCATTACACTATCATGTAGCGCTTCATAAAGATTAACTAAATGAGCAAGCTGACCACTCTCAGTATTCGAAATATTCACTCTCGCTTCGAAATGCACCGGGCTATTCTTGCTAAACACTCGACCATACAATTCATCAAGAGCTAAAAACGAAATGCCACCTTTAAAGTGCCTCTCTAAAGTCTCTAGCCTTTCGCTGAAAACACTTCTATGACTAATATACTGCTCCAGAGTCAACGACTCAATCTGGCGAGCCGCTGTCGCCCTAGCCAAGCCTGTTTGAGCACTCACAAAGACCAAGGCAAGCGTTGTAGAAATAGCACTGAGAAAAGTAAAAGCCCCTGCCAAAACAGCACCAAACGCCGACCAATCTTCTGGTCTACTTGAGAGTCCCGCACCGCTATTGGAAAAAGCCCAAAAGTAGGCCGCAGTTATTGTTATTGGAACAGCAATCCCCAAAAGCGTTAAGACAATAGAAACACACCTCAAGCCATCCGTCTTACACATACCTAGCAATACTCCATTTCGCGAAATAAAAAACTCAATTAAATCATGAAGTAAGCATTAAAACACCTGCCATAACTGTTCAACTTTGGTCGTGAAGCTCTGACTCATTAGCTCGCGCCGCATGCCCCACTCTGGCGCCGCGGGCACACCGCCTGGCCGAACAGTACCCCGCCCCCAGCGTGCATTGATGGCATCCATCACCGCCATTGCCTTGGTCGCACGTTCCGACTGAACCTCAGCGAATAGGTCACCAGTGAACTCACCTGGCCGACGGAGATCCAGCAGCAAGACCTCTGCTTTGCTGAAGGCGAAGCCTGGCCGATAGAGGAGTTCCAGTCCCTCGCACGCCGCCTTGGTGATGAGTCGTGTGTCATCGGTCGGATACGGCAGCTCCATACTGACGCCCTTGGCGAACTTGGGCTCGTCTGGATTGAACATGCCAGTACGGATACTGACCTGGACCCGTTTGCACACGGAGCCCTGGGCACGCAGCTTCTCGCAGGCCCGAGCAGCGTAGGTGGCCACCGCCTCACGGATCGGCGGGAGGTCATACAGCCGCTTGCCGAACATCCGGCTGCAGCAGATCTCCTGTTTCGGCGGAGCAGCGTCCTCGAGCTCCAGGCAGGGAGTGCCGCGCAGCTCTCGCGCCGTCTTCTCGATGACGACGTTGAATTTCGTTCTCAAGGTCCAGGCGTCGGCCTGTGCAAGATCCCAAGCCGTGCGGATGCCCATCATGCTTAGGTGCTCGGTCATCCGTCGGCCGATGCCCCATACATCGCCAACCTCGCAGGCCTGCAGCAATCGATCACGGCGCGCCGGATCTCGAATATCCAACACGCCCCCAGTCTGAGCCTGCCATTTCTTCGCGCCGTGGTTGGCCAGCTTCGCAAGCGTCTTCGAAGTGCCGATACCGACGCCTACGGGGATGCCCGTGCAGCGCAGTACCCGAGCGCGCATCTCGCGCCCAACGCGCACCAGGTCACCAGGTACCCCGGTCAGGTCAGCGAAGCATTCGTCGATGCTGTACACCTCGACGGCGGGTGCCATCTCCTCAAGGAGAGTCATGACCCGCTGACTCATGTCGCCGTACAGCGCGTAGTTGCTGGAGAACGCGCGAATACCCAAGCGCTGAAGCTTGTGCCGAATCTTGAAGTAGGGCTCTCCCATGGCGACATGCGGCTTGGCATCCGCGCTGCGCGCGATGACGCAGCCGTCGTTGTATCTGAATGACCCTAACAATTAGTTGTTCATAACGCGTTGATTTATAAGGCTTTTTACTGACTAACAAATTTCGACTTTTTCGCCTATCTGCACGAAAACTCACCATTTGGCGACAGGCGCTAGAAGCGCCTTGGAACGAATGAGTCAACAAGGAACTGGTTGATCCAGTACGCAAAAAAGAGGTATACAAGCCGAAGAAATGAGCTGGCTGGCCCGACCCGCGCGAAGCTCAGGCCAGGCCAGGCCAGTTTCACCATCAGCTGTTCTGAAGAGCTCGTACCTTCTCGGTGGTGATGGGCTCACCGCCGATTCCCCAGTCGCCGCTCTTCACTTCCTCAAAAACGACCCAGGTCACACCACGCATTTTCTCGCCTTCGACAGAGACCATGGCGTCGGTGATCTTGCTGATGATCTCGGCCTTTTGCTCGGTAGAGAAGACCCCTTCGATACCTTTCACAGTTACCAGTGGCATAGCCAGACACCTTCAGTAGTTGAGTTACGCTGTGGAACAGCCGAAGCGGTTATTCCTGGTAAGGCGCATAGTCGGTGTAGCCTTTCGCCCCGATCACGCCGTAGAAGGTGGAGTGATCGCTTGGTGCGAGAGGCCAACCATTCTGCATCCGCTCGACCAAGTCTGGGTTTGCGATGTACGGGGTACCGAAGGCGATCAAGTCATGATTGCCGTTCTGCAGCTCGGCCTCTGCCAGCTCCGCGGTGAAGCCTCCGGCGCCGATGACCGTGCCTTTGTAGAGCGAGCGGAAGCTCTTGTAGAAGCCTTCCGGGAACGGTACTGCATCTAGTGTTGGCTGGTAGTTGAGATGGACGAAGGCCAACTCGCGCTCATTCAATGCAGAAGCGACGCTCTTCCAGGTAGCCTCTTCCTCAGGGTAGGGACGCAGGTCGTACAGCCGACCGAATGGCGAGATGCGCACGCCGACGCGAAAACTCCCAATGGCGTCTGCAATGGCATCGACGGTCTCCAGCAAGAAGCGCTGACGATTCTCGATCGATCCGCCGTATTCATCTGTACGCGTGTTGATCTGGCTGCTCAGGAACTGGTCGAACAGGAAGGCATTCGCGGCCATCAGCTCGACGCCATCAAAGCCTGCCTCTACAGCGCGCAGAGCGGCGGCAACGAAGTCACCTGTAACACGGCGAATTTCAGCGACTGTCAGTGCCCGCGGGACACTCGGTGCAACCGGGCCGGGGACACCAGGCTCAGCCCAAGCGTATACCGTGGTACCCACAGCGGGCTCAGCGCTTGCCGAGACTGGCGCAGAATTGCCTGGCTGCAGCGACACATGGGACATGCGGCCCACGTGCCAGAGTTGCGCGAAGATCTTGCCGCCCTTGGCATGCACTGCATCAGTCACCTCTCGCCAGGCGCGGGTTTGCTCGTCCGTGTAGATTCCCGGGGTGTACAGGTAGCCACGCCCTTCGTCGGAGATCGGCAGGCCCTCGGTGATGATCAGTCCCGCCGAGGCCCGCTGCGCGTAATACAGCGCGGTCAGTTCGGTCGGGACATTGTCTTCCGTCCGAGTGCGGGTCATCGGTGCCATGACTACCCTATTGGCCAGCTCCAGACTGTCCAAATTGTATGGAGAAAACAGCTTTTTCATATTCAACCTCTTCAAACGAATACCTGAATCAATCGGCTGGCTTAGCCGGCAATGACTTCCAGCTTTGGCACCATGCGAATGGCCTTGGAGAAGTTGGCGAGATTCACGGAAGTCTTGGTGACGATGCGGTGTAGCTCTTCCACCTTCTCGGCAGGCGCATCGGTGTGGATGCGCACGACGTAGCTGATTTCGTCGAAGCCGGGGTTGACGCTCTCGTCCAAACCCAGGAAGCCGCGCAGATCCAGCTCACCATCGGTCTCGATTTCAAGGTTGTGGATGGTGATGCCCATGACCGAAGCGTTCACCACATAGCCCACGGAGAGACAGGCGTTCAGAGCGGCAATCAGCAGTTCCTGCGGGTTTGGGGCAGAGTTTGCGCCCAGCAGCTCCAGTGGCTCGTCGGCAGCAATCTTGATGTCACGCGGGTAGTCGTTACCACTCAGATGAAAACGGTTCACGGTGGCTACGGTGCGAGTCTGATGCTCCCACTTGGTCCTCACGTTGAAGCGTGCGTGACGCTTGGATGCATCTTCAGCGACGCCCTGTGCGAAAGTTTGCAGAGCAGCAACGTCGATACCGTTGAGAAGCTTGTCCATTTTCGAATCCTCTTAAAATCGTGGATAAAAAATCAAAAAAACGAAGCACCCGAAGGCGATAACCCTGTCAGTGCGAACAGCCCGAGATCGAACAGCTGGTTGCACTGTTTGCCTCTTCATCACTCGAAAGTTCTTCGATCGCGGCGCGGAGCACCTGGGTAAACACTGCGGATTCCTGAGCGCCAGAGATGAACTGGGAGCCACTGATCACGAACAACGGAATGCCGGCACCGAGGCCGTTAACCAAAGCCTCATCACTCAGAATTGCGGCTTCTGCCGATTCGAAACCAACGAACTCGGTAGCCCCCACCTCAATCGCCAGATCCAGCAGGACCCGGTCGCTGAAGATGTCCTTGCCTTCAGTGGTTCCTGCCCGGTAGAGCCGCTCTACGTAGCGGGCCTGCAGGGCCGGATCAGAGATGGCCTTTACGTACTGATGAGCCGCGGACGTGTCACCGAAACGCATGGAGTCAAACCGGTATTCCAACCCTTCGAGCAAGGCGCTTTCACGGACTGCTTCCAGGAACACTTCCGCTCGATCCTGGCTGCCGGTCTTCCGCAGCAGCGCCTGTTTAAAAGGGATCGGGCTCATGCCTTTGGCCAAGCGGTACGCACGTGGCACGATTTCAACTTCGACCTGGTCCCCGAGAGCATCAATTGCCTGCTCCAGGCGCTTCTTTGCTATCCAGCACCAAGGACAGACAAAGTCGGACCAGACCTCGACCGTAATTTTCTTCATGGAATTTCCTCTCATCTGTCTCTGATGCTTCTGGGTCAGCGGCGGGAGAACCTCAGCTTTGAGGTTGGCTATCCATCGCATCCAGAACGTGCGTGCTGAAAACCACTGCCGCACCGGCATTCAGGTTCACGGCCACGCCGAGAGCTTCCGCCACTTCCTCGGTGGTAATGCCGAGCTTCTTGGCTTCTGCCGCATGGAACGCAATGCAGCCATCGCAGCGCGTGGTAACGGCAACTGCCAGAGCGATCAGCTCACGGGTCTTCGCATCAAGGCGATTGGTTTTGTTGCCTGCATTACCGAGCATTGCCACGCCACGCAGGGTGTCGGGGGAATGTGCGCCGAACTCTTTCAGGCGGGCACTGACGTCGGCGATGGTTTGTTCCCAGTTAGGCATACTAGACATGATTACAACCCTACTAGTTGATAGGTACGATTGACCAAAAATAGGGCCGACGCGGGTCGCGTATCGGCCCTGTTGTAAGCAGAGATCAGTACTCTGCGATCATCCGAATGACAGCAATATTCACAGTCTCACCTTCCCTGGTAGCCCAGTTAATGAAGCTCGATCCCTCAAGGATACTGAGCAACAAGTAAGACTTTTCTCTGGCCCCTCGCCCCTGGGCTAACTCACCAGCGGCAATGCCTTCATCCATCACTCTGGTCAACCAAGACAACTGCACATCAAAGAACCGTCGTGTCAGGCGTTGAAGCCCGTCGGGCAATGCAGCCATTTCAGCTGCTAGCGCACCACACAATGGCAACAGACCACCCTCGGTGCTGGAGTAGAAAAGCACAAAGAAAGCCTTGAGCCTCTCAACTGCACCTGCCTGATTGATCTCGATTCGCTCGAACTCGGCTTGCACCCGCGAGACGTACTCTTCGACGATCGCGATCCCCAAGTCTTCCTTTGTAGGGAAGTGGTAGTGAATGCTCGCCTTGCGAATACCTACAGCGTCTGCAAGATCTGCATAGCTGAACGCTGCATACCCTTTAGTGCGCATCAGCCCTTCAGCGGCTTGAATTAACGCGTCCCGTGTTGCCAGTGCCATAACTTCTCCTGCCGTAATCGCCCGACCAGAAAAGAGCGATTCCGGCCATTACGCAGTTATCTTACTTACCTTGCTTACGGCCAGCCATGACCCCACCGTCCACGTCCCAAACAGCACCGGTCACCCAGGAAGTCTTGTCGGAGAGCAGGAACACGATGGACTCAGCAACGTCACGCGGAGTGCCGTTACGGCCCAGCGGGTGGAAATTGTTGAAGTCATTCAGCGCACCAGCCAACTGATCGCCGGGGATGAAGCGCTCGAAGATCTTGGTTTCCACAATGCCTGGGCTGACCGAGTTGACGCGAATACCGTACTGGGCCAGCTCTGCTGCCGCGTGTGTGGTCAAGGTGTCCAGGCCAATTTTGGCCATCGAGTAGGCCGAGGCCGGAACTCCCTCGACCGCCTGCCTGGCTGCTACCGCGGTGACGTTCACGATCGAACCGGGTTTGCCCTGAGCTACCAGCTCCGCCGCCACCTGACGGGTTAGGAAGAAGATCGCGCGGTTCAGATTCAGGAAGTTGTCGTAATCCTCAAGCGAGTGCTCGATGAATGCTTTCGGGTAGTAGATACCCGCGGAATTGACCATCAGATCAATGTCTTTGTGGCTTGCGGCCAGTTTCTCGATCAGCGCTTGGACGCTGGCGAAATCGGTCAGATCCACAGCATAGGCCGCGACCTTGTCTTCGCCGGAAACGGCAGCCAGTTGTTGGCGTGCAGCTTCGGCTTTCTCAGGGCGGTTGCCCACGATCACAACCGAACCGCCTTGCTCGGCGACCATCTGCGCGGTTTCGAGACCAATGCCACTCGTGCCACCCACTACCAGAAGCTTGCGACCTTTGAACTGCATGGTGATGTCCTCCGTTTACCTGTCTACTAGTTGATAGGCTAAGTTTTGAGCGGAGAGATGTCAAGCTACCGCTGATCGAGTAGTCAGGAGGATGTCCGGTACACCCGTACACGACCAGGCTAAATCAACCCTGGACTGTAGAGTGATGCCCAGGGGCTACTTTGCCCCTGGTTTTGGCGCAAGCTCGATGACCTTGCCTTGAGCAACACCTTTCAGCTGAGCAAGCTCAAGCACGAGGCGTTGATTCACGGAGGCAAGGCGAGCGATCTCCTCCAGAAGTTGGCTGTTCTCTGCGCGGAGGGCTTTGTTTAGTTCTTTCTCCTTCATAAGCGCCTGGTGCTTCGAATCACGCTGGGCACGCACCGACTTGCCCATGATGCTGCGGATACGCTCCGCCACGGCCGGGTAGGTGTTATGGATCAGGCCGGGGGTGACGCCTGCCGCTCTGGCGACCGAGGAGATGGAGAGCTTCTCGTTGCAGGCGAGCATGCTATCGATGACCTTGTTGAGCGCATCGGCAGTCTTTGGGCGAGAGCGGCCATTGGACGGCTCGGTCGACTTGCTAGCCATTCACAGCCTCCTCAAGCTCCTGGTCATCCGGCGCCAACCCAAGACTATTGATCACGCCGAGCGCGACCTGCAGGTCGCGCTCGGCGCGCTGTTTCACTGCCGGCCCTGCGTCCTCAATTTTCATTAGCTCCCGTTGCTGGGAGTAGATGCCCTGCCAAGTGCTTGCAAACGTCGCATCGATCACCGAGTGTTTGCACCCAGGACACCTGGTGGCCTCGTACAACCCAGCGCCTCCGCAACCACGCTCAGTGGCAATGCACCATCCGTGACCGGTTGCGCGAATGTACGCATGAGGCGCCGTCTGGGCCAGCAAGGCGGTCCTGTCCTTGACCGGAATCGCACGCAACTCAACGATTTTGGTACCGGTGACCTGCTCCCCGATTTCAGTACCACGCCGAACTTAGTAGAGTCCGTTTTCCGAGCAGGAGACG
>NZ_KV811181.1:0-216 GCF_001813025.1 Pseudomonas sp. HMSC066A08 | reverse complement strand
AGCTAATACAAACTGATCAGCAAATTCAGCTGCTAGTTTATCCAACGTTGCCCCAAGCTCTGCACAATGAGGACTACGCTCTGAATAGAAGTACATCATGACCGGTTTTGTCATCGATTGTTCTATAACTTGCTGAATATTCGATTCATTTACATCAACAATATGTGCAGTTGCTAACATTAACTTATCCCTTTTTGAGAGTTTTAAATATAAATG
>NZ_KV811180.1:0-203 GCF_001813025.1 Pseudomonas sp. HMSC066A08 | reverse complement strand
TGCCATCTGCTGGAGTAATAAAACCAAAACCTTTACCTTCATCGAACCATTTTACTGTACCAGTCATTGAATTAGACATAGAATTTCCTTTAATTTATTTAATTTGCCATAAGGCATATGTGGTTTGTTTGGTATTTTTACTTATGGGAATTAATTAGAAGGAATTCGCAATGAAGTGGTATCAAGGATAACGCTAAACGGGA
>NZ_KV811179.1:0-209 GCF_001813025.1 Pseudomonas sp. HMSC066A08 | reverse complement strand
TACAGTAGGTGCGGGTGTTGTTGCTAAAGTATTAGGTTAATTACTCGGTAATTTTCCTAAAGAAGGGCATCAATTGATGCCCTTTTTATGCGTTGTTTGAAAAAGAACCTATCTCATCACTAGTTTTCTGGAAATTATTGGTGAGATAGGCTCTGATACAACGAATTGAGTCCAGTATCTTGCAGATACGAATGTCATAGAGATATGAC
>NZ_KV811178.1:150096-270633 GCF_001813025.1 Pseudomonas sp. HMSC066A08 | reverse complement strand
CACCGACAACCACCTGATGCTGATCAGCCTGGTGCGCCAGGGCCTGACCGGCAAGGAAGCCGACGCCGCCCTCGGCCGGGTCGGCATCACGGTGAACAAGAACGCCGTGCCGAACGATCCGCAGAGCCCGTTCGTCACCTCCGGCATCCGCATCGGCACCCCGGCCATCACCACCCGCGGGCTGCAGGAAGCGCAGAGCCGCGAGCTGGCCGGCTGGATCTGCGACATCCTCGACCACCTCGGCGATGCCGACGTGGAGGCCAAGGTCGCCACCCAGGTCGCCGGTCTCTGCACGGACTTCCCGGTCTATCGCTGAGCCCCCCCGAAGACGGTCGGGGAGCCCGACGCGCCCCGGCCCAACCCTCTCCGCGGGAGAGGGAGCAACAGTTCAGGAGCATCCACATGCAACGCTACTCCGGCTTCGGCCTGTTAAAGCATTCACTGAGCCATCACGAGAACTGGCAACGCATGTGGCGCACGCCCACGCCGAAGCCGGTCTACGACGTGGTCATCGTCGGCGGCGGCGGGCACGGCCTGGCCACCGCCTACTACCTGGCCAAGGAACACGGCATCAGCAACGTGGCGGTGGTCGAGAAAGGTTGGCTGGGCGGCGGCAACACCGCGCGCAACACCACCATCGTGCGCTCCAACTACCTGTGGGACGAGTCCGCGCTGCTCTACGAACACGCGATGAAGCTGTGGGAGGGCCTGTCCCAGGACCTCAACTACAACGTGATGTTCTCCCAGCGCGGGGTCTACAATCTCTGCCACACCCTCCAGGACATGCGCGACGGCGAGCGCCGGGTCAGCGCCAACCGCCTCAACGGCGTCGACGGCGAACTGTTGAACGCGCAGCAGGTGGCGGAGGAGATTCCCTACCTGGACTGCAGCAAGAACACCCGCTACCCGATCATGGGCGCGACCATCCAGCGTCGCGGCGGCGTCGCCCGCCATGACGCGGTGGCCTGGGGCTTCGCCCGCGCCGCCGATGCCCTCGGCGTGGACCTGATCCAGCAGACCGAAGTCACCGGCTTCCGCAAGCAGGACGGCGCGGTGATCGGCGTCGAGACCAACCGCGGCTTCATCGGCGCGCGTCGTGTCGGCGTGGTCACCGCCGGCAACTCCGGGCACATGGCCAGGCTCGCCGGCTTCCGCCTGCCGCTGGAATCGCACCCGTTGCAGGCGCTGGTCTCCGAGCCGCTGAAGCCGATCATCGACAGCGTGATCATGTCCAACGCCGTGCATGGCTACATCAGCCAGTCGGACAAGGGCGACCTGGTCATCGGCGCCGGCATCGACGGCTACAACGGCTACGGCCAGCGCGGCTCGTACCCGGTGATCGAGCACACCCTGCAAGCCATCGTCGAGATGTTCCCGGTGCTCTCGCGGGTACGCATGAACCGCCAGTGGGGCGGCATCGTCGACACCACCCCGGACGCCTGCCCGATCATCGGCAAGACTCCGGTGCAGAACCTGTTCTTCAACTGCGGCTGGGGCACCGGCGGCTTCAAGGCCACTCCCGGCTCCGGAAACGTCTTCGCCGCCACCCTGGCCAAGGGCGAACCGCATCCGCTGGCCGCGCCCTTCTCCATCGAACGCTTCCACAGCGGTGCGCTGATCGACGAGCACGGCGCGGCGGCAGTGGCGCACTGACAAAAGCCGCCCGAAGGGCGAAATCCGCTGCCCCTCGCCCTTCAGGGAGAGGGTGCCGGTCAACCGGCAAGAACAGTTTCCGGAGGCTACAAAATGCTGAATATCTTCTGCCCCCATTGCGGCGAACTGCGTTCCGAAGAGGAATTCCACGCCAAGGGTCAGGCCCACATCCCGCGCCCGCTCGACCCGAACGCCTGCAGCGACGAGGAATGGGGCGACTACATGTTCTTCCGCGACAACCCGCGCGGCCTCCATCACGAGCTGTGGGTGCACGCCGCCGGCTGCCGCAAGTACTTCAACGTCACCCGCCATACGGTGACCTACGAGATCCTCGAGACCTACCTGATCGGCGAGCAGCCCAGCGTCGTCGCCGACGGTGAGAAGAAACCCGCCGTACAAGGGGAACCGGCATGAGCCAGATCAATCGCCTGTCCAGCGGCGGCCGCATCGACCGCAACCGCCCGCTGACCTTCAGCTTCAACGGCCAGCACTACCAGGGCTATGCCGGCGACACCCTGGCCGCCGCGCTGCTGGCCAACGGCGTCGACATCGTCGGCCGCAGCTTCAAGTACTCGCGGGCGCGCGGCATCGTCGCCGCCGGCGCCGAGGAGCCCAACGCGATCCTGCAGATCGGCTCCCGCGAAGCCACCCAGGTCCCCAACGTGCGCGCCACCCAGCAGGCTCTCTACGGCGGCCTGGTGGCCACCAGCACCAACGGCTGGCCGAACGTGCAGAACGACCTGATGGGAATCTTCGGCAAGGTCGGCGGCAAGCTGATGCCGCCCGGTTTCTACTACAAGACCTTCATGTACCCGCAGTCGATGTGGATGACCTACGAGAAGTACATCCGCAAGGCCGCCGGCCTGGGCCGCGCGCCGACCGAGGTCGATCCGGACAGCTACGACTGGATGAACCACCACTGCGACGTGCTGGTGGTCGGCGCCGGCCCGGCCGGCCTGGCCGCCGCCCTCGCCGCCGCTCGCAGCGGCGCGCGGGTGATCCTCGCCGACGAGCAGGAAGAGTTCGGCGGCAGCCTGCTGGACACCCGCGAGACCCTCGACGGCAAGCCCGCCGCCGAATGGGTCGCGGACGCCGTGGCCGAGCTGCAAGGCCTGCCGGAAGTCATCCTGCTACCGCGCTCCACGGTCAACGGCTACCACGACCACAATTTCCTCACCATCCACGAGCGGCGCACCGACCACCTCGGCGAGGTCGCCCCGCTCGGCCAGGTCCGCCAGCGCGTGCACCGCGTGCGCGCCAAGCGCGTGGTACTGGCCGCCGGCGCCCATGAGCGGCCGCTGGTCTACGGCAACAACGACCTGCCCGGCAACATGCTCGCCGGCGCGGTTTCCACCTATGTACGGCGCTACGGCGTGGCACCGGGCAAGAAACTGGTGCTGGCCACCAACAACGACTACGCCTACCGCGTCGCCCTCGACTGGCAGGAAGCCGGCCTGCAAGTGGTGGCCATCGCCGACGCCCGGGCCAATCCGCGCGGCGAGTGGGTCGAGGAAGCACGCCAACGCGGTATGCGGGTGATCACTGGCAGTTCGGTGATCGAGGCGCGCGGCGGCAAGCGGGTCAGCGGCGCCAAGGTCGCCCGGATCGACCTGCAGGCCATGCGCGCCAGCGGCGGCGAATGGCTGGACTGCGACCTGATCGCCAGCTCCGGCGGCTACAGCCCGGTCGTGCACCTGGCCTCGCACCTGGGCGGCAAGCCGGAATGGCGCGAGGAAATCCTCGCCTTCGTCCCCGGCGAAGGCCTGCAGAAGCGCATCTGCGCCGGCGCCGTGAACGGCGTGTTCGGGCTCGCCGAGGTGCTCGCCGACGGCTACCAGGCCGGGAGCCGCGCCGCCCTCGACGCCGGCTACAAGACCGCCGCCGGCAGCCTGCCGAAGGTCCAGCCGCGCCGCGAGGAAGCGCCCGTCGCGCTGTTCCAGGTGCCCCACGAGAAGCCCACGGCACGCGCACCGAAGCAGTTCGTCGATCCGCAGAACGACGTCACCGCCGCCGCCATCGAACTGGCCTGCCGCGAGGGCTTCGAGTCCATCGAGCACGTCAAGCGCTATACCGCGCTGGGCTTCGGCACCGACCAGGGCAAGCTGGGCAACATCAACGGCCTGGCGATCGCCGCGCGGGCCCAGGGCAAGAGCATCGCCGACACCGGTACCACCATGTTCCGCCCGAACTACACCCCGGTGACCTTCGGCGCCGTCGCCGGCCGCCACTGCGGGCACCTGTTCGAACCGGTGCGCTTCACCGCCCTGCACGCCTGGCATGTGAAGAACGGCGCCGAGTTCGAAGACGTCGGCCAGTGGAAGCGGCCGTGGTACTTCCCGCGCCGCGGCGAGGACATGCACGCCGCCGTGGCCCGCGAATGCCGCGCGGTGCGCGAGGCGGTCGGCCTGCTCGACGCCTCGACCCTGGGCAAGATCGATATCCAGGGCCCGGACGCGCGGGACTTCCTCAACCGGGTCTACACCAACGCCTGGACCAAGCTCGACGTCGGCAAGGCGCGCTACGGCCTGATGTGCAAGGAAGACGGGATGGTCTTCGACGACGGCGTGACCGCCTGCCTGGCCGACAACCACTTCGTCATGACCACCACCACCGGCGGCGCCGCCCGCGTACTGGAGTGGCTGGAGCTGTACCACCAGACCGAATGGCCGGAACTGAAGGTGTACTTCACCTCGGTCACCGACCACTACGCGACCCTCACCCTGTCCGGCCCGAACAGCCGCAAGCTGCTCGCCGAAGTCACCGACATCGACCTGGACAAGGATGCCTTCCCCTTCATGACCTGGAAGGAGGGCAAGGTCGCCGGGGTGCCGGCCCGGGTGTTCCGCATCTCCTTCACCGGCGAGCTGAGCTACGAGGTGAACGTCCAGGCCGACTACGCCATGGGCGTGCTCGAAGCGCTCGCCGAGCACGGCGCGAAGTACGGCCTGACGCCCTACGGCACCGAGACCATGCACGTCCTGCGCGCCGAGAAGGGCTTCATCATCGTCGGCCAGGACACCGATGCCTCGGTCACTCCGGACGATCTCAACATGGGCTGGGCGGTGGGCCGCAGCAAGCCGTTCTCCTGGATCGGCTGGCGCGGCATGAACCGCACCGACTGCCTGCGCGAGGATCGCAAGCAACTGGTCGGACTCAGGCCGAGCAACCCGCAGGAGGTACTGCCCGAAGGCGCGCAACTGGTGTTCGACACCCAGCAGGCGATCCCGATGAAGATGGTCGGCCACGTCACCTCCAGCTACATGAGCGCCAGCCTCGGCCACGGCTTCGCCCTGGCGGTGGTGAAAGGCGGCCTCAAGCGCATGGGCCAGAAGGTCTACGCGCCGCTGGCGGACGGCCGCTTCATCGAGGCGGAGATCTGTTCCTCGGTGTTCTACGACCCGAAAGGGGAGCGGCAGAACGTGGATTGACCGGAGAGGGATGCGCTCCTCTCCCCGGCCCTCTCCCCGAAGGGAGAAGGCAGACAGGCTACCAGGGCGCGCGGCGCCCCAAGGTGAAAATGAATGAGCAAGGCAAACGTCTACCAGCAACGCCCCGAACCCGGCGTCCACGCCGAATCGCCGCTGCACCATGCCGAGCTGCACAAGCTCGCCGGCAAGACCGCCGCGAAGGCCGGTATCGTCCTGCGCGAGAAGAAGCTGCTCGGCCACCTGGTGCTGCGCGGCGATGCCACCGACCCGGCCTTCGCCGCCGCCGTGCACCAGGCCCTCGGCCTGGAGCTGCCGGTGGCCCTGACCCTGGTCGCCAGCGGCGAGACCTCGCTGCAATGGCTGGCCCCGGACGAATGGTTGCTGATCGTCCCCGGCGGCGAGGAATACGCCGTCGAGCAGCGCCTGCGCCAGGCCCTGGGCGAGGAGCTGCACTACGCCGTGGTCAACGTCAGCGGCGGGCAGACGCTGCTCGAACTGAGTGGAGCGAAGGTCCGCGAACTGCTGATGAAATCCACCAGCTACGACGTGCATCCGAGCAACTTCCCGGTGGGCAAGGCGGTCGGCAGCATCTTCGCCAAGTCGCAATGCGTGATCCGCCATACCGGCGAGGACACCTGGGAGCTGGTCGTGCGCCGCAGCTTCGCCGACTACTTCTGGCTCTGGTTGCAGGACGCCAGCGCCGAATACGGCCTGCAGGTAGCGGCATGAGCAGCCTCCCCCTCTCCCCGAGAGGGGATACCGGACCCGGAGCCTCGCGATGAGCCGTACCCCCGATACCTGGATCCTCACCGCCGACAGTCCCAGCCTGCTGGGCACCGTCGACGTGGTGACGCGCTACCTCTTCGAGCAGCGCTGCTACGTCACCGAGCACCACTCGTTCGACGACCGCCTGGCGCAACGCTTCTTCATCCGCGTGGAGTTCCGCGCCGGAGACGGCTTCGACGAAGCTTCCTTCCGCGCCGGACTGGCCGAACGGGTGGCGCCGTTCGGCATGCGTACCGAGCTGACCGCGCCGGGCTACCGCAGCAAGGTGGCGATCATGGTTTCCAAGGCCGACCACTGCCTGAACGACCTGCTCTACCGCCAGCGCATCGGCCAGTTGCCGATGGACGTGGTGGCGGTGATTTCCAATCACCCGGACCTGGAGCCGCTGGCGCGCTGGCACGGCATTCCCTACCACCACTTCCCGCTCGACCCGAACGACAAGCCGGCCCAGGAAGCCAGGGTCTGGCAGGTGCTCGAAGAGAGCGGCGCCGAGTTGGTGATCCTCGCTCGCTACATGCAGGTGCTGTCGCCGGAACTGTGCCGGCGCCTGGACGGCTGGGCGATCAACATCCATCACTCCCTGCTGCCCGGCTTCAAGGGCGCCAAGCCGTACCACCAGGCCTACCAGAAGGGCGTGAAGCTGGTCGGCGCCACCGCCCACTACATCAACAACGACCTCGACGAAGGGCCGATCATCGCCCAGGGCGTCGAGACGGTCGACCACGCCCACTACCCCGAGGACCTGATCGCCAAGGGCCGCGACATCGAGTGCCTGACCCTGGCGCGGGCGGTGGGCTACCACATCGAGCGGAGGGTATTCCTCAACGCCAATCGGACCGTGGTGCTGTAAGCGCGCCCTCTCTCCCCAACCCTCGCTGAAGGAAGAGGGCCAGGGAGAGGGGCGCCTCGCACGGCTTCGCGTCCCGAGCAACACCGACAGCCCGCCGGCTGCCAGCATTCTCCGGCCCTGTCGCGCAACAGACGACTTTCCAGTGCAAAGCCGCGCGGCCGTGGACGCCGCGCATTTGTACCCACAACGACAAAGAGGAAACGCGTATGTCTGGCAATCGTGGTGTGGTCTATCTCGGCCCGGGCAAGGTCGAGGTGCAGAACATTCCCTATCCGAAGATGCAGGACCCGCAGGGTCGGCAGATCGACCACGGGGTGATCCTGCGGGTGGTCTCCACCAACATCTGCGGCTCCGACCAGCACATGGTGCGCGGCCGCACCACCGCGCCGGAAGGCCTGGTGCTGGGCCACGAGATCACCGGCGAGGTGGTGGAGATCGGGCGTGGCGTGGAAACCATGAAGATCGGCGACCTGGTCTCGGTACCGTTCAACGTCGCCTGCGGCCACTGCCGTACCTGCAAGGAACAGCACACCGGCGTCTGCCTGACGGTCAATCCGGCGCGGGCCGGCGGCGCCTACGGCTACGTCGACATGGGTGGCTGGGTCGGCGGCCAGGCCGAATACGTGCTGGTGCCCTACGCCGACTTCAACCTGCTGAAACTGCCCAACCGCGAAGCGGCGATGGAGAAGATCCGCGACCTGACCTGCCTCTCGGACATTCTCCCCACCGGCTACCACGGCGCGGTCACCGCCGGCGTCGGCCCGGGCAGCACGGTCTACATCGCCGGCGCCGGTCCGGTCGGCCTGGCCGCGGCGGCCTCGGCACGCCTGCTCGGCGCGGCGGTGGTGATCGTCGGCGACGTCAACCCGACCCGCCTGGCCCACGCCAAGAAACAGGGCTTCGAGATCGCCGACCTGTCCAAGGACACCCCGCTGCACGAACAGATCGCCGCTCTGCTGGGCGAGCCGGAGGTCGACTGCGCGGTCGACGCGGTCGGTTTCGAGGCGCGCGGCCACGGCCATTCGGGCTCGCAGCAGGAAGCCCCGGCCACCGTGCTCAACTCGCTGATGGGCATCACCCGGGTCGCCGGCAAGATCGGCATCCCCGGCCTGTATGTCACCGAAGACCCGGGCGCGGTGGACGCGGCCGCCAAGCACGGCGCCCTGAGCATCCGCTTCGGCCTGGGCTGGGCCAAGTCGCACAGCTTCCATACCGGCCAGACCCCGGTGATGAAGTACAACCGCCAACTGATGCAGGCGATCATGTGGGACCGGATCAAGATCGCCGACATCGTCGGGGTGGAAGTCATCACCCTCGACGATGCGCCGAAAGGCTACGGCGAGTTCGACGCCGGGGTGCCGAAGAAATTCGTCATCGACCCGCACAACCTGTTCCGCGCGGCCTGAACCTCCGGCAACAACCGACGCGGCCCACGGGCCGCGTCGTCGTTGGTGCTATCCGGGGGAACTGCCGGCGATAAAATGGATCGGTGATACTGCTGCCATCCATTCGCGTCCCGGAGACCGCCATGAGCACCGATAGCCCGATCAACCGCGTCGAACAGGTACAGGTCGACGACCTGGCCTGCTGGCGCATCCACACCGCCCATGGCGAGGCGCTGATCGCCCAGCAGGGCGCGCAACTGCTCAGCTACCAGCCCCACGAACAGCCGCCGCTGGTCTGGCTCAGCGACGAGGCCGGCTACCGGCGCGGGCAGTCGGTTCGCGGCGGCGTGCCGGTGTGCTGGCCGTGGTTCGGTCCGCTGGAACGCAACCCGCAGGAAGTCCGCGGCCAGGTGGAAGATGGGCTGAAGGCGCCCGCCCACGGACTGGTCCGGGCGGTCGATTGGGAAATCGACGACATCGCCGAGGAGGACGGCGACCTCTGCGTCAGCTTCCGCCTCGACGCCCCCGATGGCCTCCCCGGCTGGCCGCACCCGGCGGCGCTGCGCATGCTGTTCCGCTTCGGCGAGCGCCTGACCCTGCGACTCACCAGCGAGAACCTCGGCAGCAAGCCGCTGGTGCTCAGCCAGGCACTGCACACCTACTTCGCGGTCAGCGACAGCCGCGAGATCGCCATCGAGGGCCTGGAAGGCGCGCGCTACATCGAGACCCTGGAGAACTGGGAAGAACGCACCCAGCACGGCGCGGTACGGGTCAAGGGCGAACTGGACCGCATCTACCTCGGTCTCGAACGCGACCTGCTGATCAAGGACCCGCGCTGGGAACGCAGCATCCACCTGCACGCCCTCGACTCGCGCTCGGCGGTGGTCTGGAACCCCTGGGTGGACAAGTCCCGGCGTCTCTCGCAGTTCGCCGACGACGCCTGGCAGCAGATGCTCTGCATCGAGACCGGGCGGGTCTGGGACGACCTCATGGTGGTCGCCCCCGGGCGCAGCGAAAGCTTTGGCGTGCAGATCTGGAGCGAGCCGCTGAAACGACCCTGAGCGGGTCGGCGAGCGGACGGGGCGGCTCGCATCGTCCGCCATGGGCCGTTGCGCAGGTGCCGGCCCTACAGGTCCGCTTCCTCCACCACCTTCACCCGCGCCTTGTCGATGGCGTAGGCGGCATCGGCCAGGTCATTGCTCACCTGCTCGATCTCCAGCGTGCCGCTGACCCACAGCGGGGTGTAGATATCGGTCAGCTTCAGCCCCTGTGGATAACGCACCAGGACGATCTGGTTCGGCGGCGGCGGCGGCACATGGATACAAGCGCCCGGATAGGGCACCAGGAAGAATTCGGTGACGCGGCCCTTGGCGTCGTTCTCCAGCGGCACCGGGTAGCCGCCGAGGCGGATCGCCTTGCCATCCAGGCTGGCGACGGTCTTGGCCGAATACATCACCGCCGGCATCTTCCGGTCCGACTGCTTCAGGCCACCCTTGCTGGTGAAGGTGCCGGCGGCCTCCGGGGTGTCATGGACGATGTCGGGCATTTCTTCCAACGCCTTGCGGTCGGCCGGCGGCATCAGTTCCAGCCAGTCGGTCTCGGGCAGTTCGGCGTGGGCCAGGGGTGAGGACAACAGGGCGAGCAGCAACAGGCGGGCGAACGGGAAGCGGCGCATGATGGCGGGAATACCGGCGAAGTGAGGAAACGCCGGCCCCCGCGGGGGCCGGCCAGAGCCATCAATTCTTCTTGATCAGGCCGTAAATGACCAGCAGTACGACGGCGCCGACCACCGCGCCGATGAAACCGGCCGCCTGGCCAGCCTGGTAGAAGCCGATCGCCTGGCCGCCATAGGTGGCCAGCAGCGAACCGCCGATGCCGAGCAGGATGGTCATGATCCAGCCCATGCTGTCGTCACCTGGCTTCAGAAAGCGTGCAACGAGACCAACGATCAGTCCGACGATGATGGTTCCGATTAATCCCATGACAGTCCCTCCTTACGGGTGTATGCGCATGTATTGCGCCTGCCATGGGACAGTGTAGAAAAGCCTTGGGTTCAGTGCCGCCCGCCAACCCAAGGATGGGCGGGCGACAATCGCTCACGCCTCGATCAGCGCCTCGACCTCGGCGATGCGCGCCTGCAGCGTCGCCCGGTCGGCACAACGCAGGGTGGCGTGGCCGACCTTGCGGCCGTTCTTGAAGGCCTTGCCGTAGTGATGCAGGTGGCAGTCGGCGACGGCGACCACCTGAGCCACCGGGGGGACCGCGCCGATGAAATTGAGCATCGCGCTCTCGCCGACCTTGGCGGTCGAGCCCAGCGGCAGGCCGGCGACGGCGCGCAGGTGGTTCTCGAACTGGCTGCACTCGGCGCCTTCGATGGTCCAGTGCCCGGAGTTGTGCACGCGCGGGGCGATCTCGTTGGCCTTCAGGCCACCGTCCACCTCGAAGAACTCGAAGGCCAGCACGCCGACGTAGTCGAGCCGGGCCAGCACGCGGCCGACGTAGTCCTCGGCCAGCGCCTGCAACGGATGCCCGCTGCTGGCCACGGAGAGCTTGAGGATGCCGCTGTGGTGGGTGTTGTGCACCAGCGGGTAGAAACGCGTCTCGCCATCGCGGGCGCGCACCGCCACCAGCGACACTTCCCCGGTGAACGGCACGAAGCCCTCGAGGATGCACGGCACGCTGCCTAGTTCGGCGAACGCGCCCTGCACGTCGGCCGGCTGGCGCAGGACCTTCTGGCCCTTGCCGTCGTAGCCCAGGGTGCGGGTCTTGAGCACCGCCGGCAGGCCGATGGCGGCTGCGGCGGCATCGAGGTCGGCCTGGGACTGGACGTCGGCGAAGTCCGGAGTGGGAATGCCGAGGTCCTTGAACATCGACTTCTCGAACCAGCGGTCGCGGGCGATGCGCAGCGACTCGGCGTTCGGGTAGACCGGCACGAACTGGGAGAGGAAGGCCACGGTTTCCGCCGGCACGCTCTCGAACTCGAAGGTCACCAGATCGACCTCGTCGGCCAGTTGCCGCAGGTGCTCCTGGTCGCCGTAGTCGGCACGGATGTGCTCGCCCAGGGAGGCCGCGCAGGCGTCCGGCGCCGGGTCGAGGAAAGCGAAGTTCATGCCCAGCGGGGTTCCCGCCAGGGCCAGCATGCGGCCCAGCTGGCCGCCACCGATGACACCGATTTTCATGGTTCGAGCCTTACCTTCTCAGAGCCTGTCTCACGCATCGCGCGGGTCGGGATTGTCCAGCACGGTTTCGGTCTGGTTGGCGCGGAACTGCTTCAGCGCCTCGTGGTACTGCGGGTGCTTGGCGCCGAGGATGCTCGCCGAGAGCAGCGCCGCGTTGACCGCGCCGGCCTTGCCGATGGCCAGGGTAGCGACCGGCACGCCGGCGGGCATCTGCACGATGGAGAGCAGCGAGTCGACGCCCGACAGCATCGACGACTGTACCGGCACGCCGAGCACCGGCAGGTGGGTCTTGGCCGCGCACATGCCCGGCAGGTGGGCGGCGCCGCCAGCGCCGGCGATGATCACTTCGAGGCCGCGGCCTTCGGCTTCCTCGGCGTACTGGAAGAGCAGGTCCGGGGTGCGGTGGGCGGAAACCACCTTCACTTCGTAGGGGATGCCCAGCTTGTCCAGCATGTCCGCGGTGTGACTGAGGGTGCTCCAGTCCGATTTGGAACCCATGATCACGCCAACCAGTGCGCTCATCGTCGTGCCTCTCTCAAATGCGCCGTCCGGCGCGTCAGAAACCAACAAGCCACGCTTCGTCGAGGGGCGTGGCTTGTACTGGGCCGAGCCGGCGGGCAGTGCCGGTTCGAAGGCGGCGCAGTATACCGCAAAGGCAGGCCGGGCGCGCGCCGGGGGCTACCGTCCGTCCCGTTTTTTCGCGCTGTGCCGGGAAACTTGCCGCAACTCAATGCGCGCCTGCCACGAGCGGCCAGACTGGTTGTCGCGGCACGCTCCGGGTGAGCGGCGGCCGCGCCGGTTCCGCAGCCTGTCGCGGTGCCCGTCAAAGGCCCGTGACGGGCGCTCAGCCCCGTCCAAGGAGATGACCATGACCCTGCCACAGACCATGAAAGCCGCGGTCGTGCACGCCTACGGCGCGCCGCTGCGGATCGAGGAAGTCAAGGTTCCGCTGCCCGGCCCCGGCCAGGTACTGGTGAAGATCGAAGCCTCCGGCGTCTGCCACACCGACCTGCACGCCGCCGAGGGCGACTGGCCGGTGAAGCCGCCGTTGCCGTTCATTCCCGGTCACGAGGGGGTCGGCTACGTCGCTGCGGTGGGCAGCGGAGTGACCCGGGTGAAGGAAGGCGACCGGGTCGGCATCCCCTGGCTGTACACCGCCTGCGGCTGCTGCGAGCACTGCCTGACCGGCTGGGAGACCCTCTGCGAGAGCCAGCAGAACACCGGCTACTCGGTGAACGGCGGCTATGCCGAATACGTATTGGCCGACCCGAGCTACGTCGGAATCCTGCCGAAAAACGTCGAGTTCGCTGAAATCGCGCCGATCCTCTGCGCCGGCGTCACCGTCTACAAGGGGCTCAAGCAGACCAACGCGCGCCCCGGCCAGTGGGTGGCGATCTCCGGCATCGGCGGCCTTGGCCACGTCGCCGTGCAGTACGCCAGGGCCATGGGCCTGCACGTCGCCGCCATCGACATCGACGACGCCAAGCTGGAACTGGCGCGCAAGCTCGGTGCCAGCCTGACGCTCAACGCCCGGCAGGAAGACCCGGCGGAGGCGCTCCAGCGCGACATCGGCGGCGCCCATGGCGTGCTGGTCACCGCGGTATCCAACAGCGCCTTCGGCCAGGCCATCGGCATGGCCCGCCGCGGCGGCACCATCGCCCTGGTCGGCCTGCCGCCGGGCGACTTCCCGACGCCGATCTTCGACGTGGTGCTCAAGGGCCTGCATATCGCCGGCTCCATCGTCGGCACCCGCGCGGACCTTCAGGAAGCCCTGGACTTCGCCGGCGAGGGCCTGGTCAAGGCGACCATCCATCCGGGCAAGCTGGATGACATCAACCAGATCCTCGACCAGATGCGCGCCGGGCAGATCGAGGGGCGCATCGTCCTCGAGATGTGACCTGCGGGGCGGCGCCCCGGCGCCGCCCTTGCCTGTCTACTCGACGCTGCCCAGCCCGCCTTCCAGCTTGCGCCAGAGCAGGCGGATCGCCGCCTTGCGCACCAGCGCGCAGCGGTACAGGCGGATTTCCTGCGGCACGAACCATTGCGGCCCGCCACAGATCGCCAGCTCGCCGCGCTCCAGTTCGTTGACCACGCTCAGCCGTGGCACCCAGGCCACGCCCATGCCTTGCAGCGCCATGCTCTTCAGGCTGTCGGCCATCGCCGTCTCGTAGACCGTGGTGTAGCGCAGGTTGCGCTGGCGCAGCAGCAGGTTGACCCCGCGACCGAGGAAGGCGCTGGCGCTGTAGGCGAGCAGCGGCACGCTCTGACCGTTCTCCAGGTCGAACAGCGGCTGGCCCTCGGCGTTCACCGCGCAGACCGGCAGCATCTCGGTGCGCCCCAGGTGCAGCGAGGGGAAGATCTCCGGATCCATCTGCAACGCGGCGTCAGGGTCGTAGAACGCCAGCATCAGGTCGCAGCTACCCTCGCGCAGGGAATGCACCGCCTCGCCGACGTTGGTGGCGATCAGCCGGCTGGCGATGTTCAACCCCTCGTTGCGCAGTCGCGCGATCCACTGCGGGAAGAAGCCCAGCGCCAGCGAGTGGGCGGCGGCGAACTGCAGCACCTCGCCCTGCCCACCTTCCAGGTGGTGCAGGTGGCGCACCACCTGGCCGAGCTGCTCGACCACGCTGCGCGCGGTGACCAGGAACAGCTGCCCGGCCTCGGTCAGTTCCACCGGCGTGCGCTGGCGATTCACCAGGGTCAGGCCGAGGGCGTCCTCCAGGCTGCGGATGCGCCGGCTGAAGGCCGGCTGGGTGACGAAGCGCTTCTCCGCCGCCTGGGAAAAGCTGCGGGTGCCGGCCAGGGCGATGAAATCCTCCAGCCACTTCAGTTCGAGGTTCACGACGGGAAAGGCTCCGGTAATGCGACGACACGTCCGCCATCATACCAGCGTCACATCCAACATTATGCCGTTTGTGCATGAGGCAGCGTTTAACAGCATTGGCCACGAAATCGTCACATCCTTAGTCTAGTGGGCATCGCGGCACTGGCCGTGTCCCTCTGAGACAAATCCCGTCATGTCCCCCGTTGCATCTTCCCGTATCGAGAAAGACCTGCTCGGCACCCTCGAAGTGCCCGCTGACGCCTACTATGGCATCCAGACCCTGCGCGCCGTGAACAACTTCCGCCTCTCCGGCGTGCCGCTGTCGCACTACCCGAAGCTGGTCGTTGCCCTGGCCATGGTCAAGCAGGCCGCCGCCGACGCCAACCGTCAGCTCGGCCATCTCCCGGAAGACAAGCACGCCGCCATCAGCGAGGCCTGCGCCCGCCTGATCCGCGGCGATTTCCACGAGCAGTTCGTAGTGGACATGATCCAGGGCGGCGCCGGCACCTCCACCAACATGAACGCGAACGAAGTGATCGCGAACATCGCGCTGGAAGCCATGGGCCATACCAAGGGCGAGTACAAGTACCTGCACCCGAACAACGATGTGAACATGGCGCAGTCGACCAACGACGCCTACCCGACCGCCATCCGCCTGGGCCTGCTGCTCGGCCACGACACCCTGCTGGCCAGCCTCGACAGCCTGATCCAGGCCTTCGCCGCCAAGGGCGTCGAGTTCGCCGGCGTACTGAAGATGGGCCGCACCCAGTTGCAGGACGCCGTGCCGATGACCCTCGGCCAGGAATTCCACGCTTTCGCCACCACCCTCGGCGAAGACCTCGACCGCCTGCGTCGCCTGGCGCCGGAGCTGCTCACCGAAGTGAACCTCGGCGGCACCGCCATCGGCACCGGCATCAACGCCGACCCCGGCTACCAGAAGCTCGCCGTCGAGCGCCTGGCCGCCATCAGCGGGCAGCCGCTGAAGCCGGCCGCCGACCTGATCGAAGCCACCTCCGACATGGGTGCCTTCGTGCTGTTCTCCGGCATGCTCAAGCGCACCGCGGTCAAGCTGTCGAAGATCTGCAACGACCTGCGCCTGCTCTCCAGCGGCCCGCGCACCGGCATCAACGAGATCAATCTGCCGCCGCGCCAGCCGGGCAGTTCGATCATGCCGGGCAAGGTCAACCCGGTGATCCCGGAGGCGGTCAACCAGGTCGCCTTCGAAGTGATCGGCAACGACCTCGCCCTGACCCTGGCGGCCGAAGGCGGCCAGTTGCAACTGAACGTGATGGAACCGCTGATCGCCTACAAGATCTTCGACTCGATCCGCCTGCTGCAACGCGCCATGGACATGCTCCGCGAGCACTGCATCACCGGCATCACCGCCAACGTCGAGCGTTGCCACGAACTGGTCGAGCACAGCATCGGCCTGGTCACCGCGCTGAACCCGTACATCGGCTACGAGAATTCCACGCGGATCGCCAAGACCGCACTGGAGACCGGCCGCGGCGTACTGGAACTGGTACGCGAGGAAAAGCTGCTGGACGAAGCCACCCTGGCCGACATCCTGCTGCCGGAAAACATGATCGCGCCGCGCCTGATTCCGCTGCGCGCCTGATCCGATACGAGATCGAGCGCGCCCAGGTCCGGCTGTCGATGCAGCCGGGCCGCAGCGCAGCCGATCGAAGAAGGCTCACCGGTAGAGGGGGAGTACTACCCCCTCGACCTTTAGGGATGGATACCCTTCATCCCTTCTTTTATACCCGGCGCCCCGGCCCAGCCGCGGCGCCACGCTCACCGGTCGAGAGGGATACCAACTTTCCCTCTCTACACTCTGAGGGACACGGCGACCTGCGGTGTCCCTTCTTTTTTCCCCGCTCACAGACGGCCCGCAGATCTTCCCCGTTGCCGAGGTGTTGCATGGCTGCGCTCACCTGTGGATAACGTCCGCGTCATACGTCCTACGAAGGCATATCCCCTCTCAACACCCCGTCAACCCTTGCTCCCGCCGCTCCTCCGGGAAGAAATAAGGCCTCAGCACTCGTACCCCGACGCTGTTGCCGGCAAACGCCGCCACCAACCACAACCAGCCATGCAGGCTGCCGGACGCGATCCCGCTGAAATACGCGCCGATGTTGCAGCCATAGGCCAGGCGCGCGCCGTAGCCGAGCAGCAGCCCGCCGATCACCGCCGCCGCCAGCGAACGGCGCGGGATGTCCAGGTTCGGCGCGAAGCGTCCGGCCAGGCCGGCGGCGAGCAGCGCGCCGAGGACGATGCCGATGTCCATCACGCTGGTGATGTCTTCCCACAGCGGCGCGGCCAGCGCCTTGGCGTTCGCCGGCGTCTGCCAGAAGGCCCAGGCGCCGACGTCCAGGCCCACGCCCTGGGCGATCTTCGCGCCCCACAGGGCGAAGGCCGACGTGATGCCCCAGGGGCGTCCGGCGAGGTACAGGGTGAGGAAGTTGAGCAGCGCCAGCGCCAGCGCGCCCCAGACCAGCGGCCAGGGGCCGCGGAGGAAGCGCCGCCAGCCGCGCCATTCGGCGCTCGACGGGGTTTCCAGGGTGCCGTGGCGGGCCTTCTCCATGCGTACCGTGACCCCGGCGATGCCGATGAACACCGCCAGGCTCAACACCAGCGCCGGTGCCAGGCCCAATTCGGCGACCAGCGAGATCGGCGGCAGCGACGGCAGGGCGAACCACCAGCCGACATGCTGGGTGGCGATCAGCGAGCCGAGGATGAAGAACAGCAGGGTCACCAGCATCCGCGCGTTGCCGCCGCCGACGGTGAACAGGGTGCCGGAGGCGCAGCCGCCGCCCAGTTGCATGCCGATGCCGAAAATGAAGGCGCCGACGATCACCGAAGTGCCGACCGGCGAGACGAAACCGCTCACCGGCTGGCCGAACAGGCTGCCCGCCGCCAGCGCCGGGAAGAACAGCAGCACCGCCACCGCCAGCATCACCATCTGCGCGCGCAGCCCGGCGCCGCGCCGTTCGCGGATGAATACCCGCCAGGCGGAGGTGAAGCCGAAGGCGGCGTGGTAGAGGGTCAGGCCCAGGGCGCCGCCGACGATGAAGAGGATGGCCTGGCGCGCACTGACCGCGTTGAACAGGAACAGCCCGCCGAGCACCAGCAGGGCGAAGGCGATCAGGGGGGCGGCGAGCTTGCGCTCGGGCGCGGCGGAAAGGGCGACACTCATGGCTACTCCTGGGCGCGAGGGTGATCCGGGGGCATTCTAGTCAGTCGCGACGACGGGTCCAACCGGGGCCTACCGCCGCCAGGCCCTGCGCAACGCCCGCAGCGCCTCGTCGATACGCGCCTCGGGTACTGCCGCGAAGCCCAGCACCAGGCCCGCGCGGTCGTCCGGCGCCACGCTTGAGTCGTCCATCCAGTAGTCGCTCAGGGCGCTGACTTCCACCCCGACGGCTGCCGCCGCGGCGATCAGGGCCCGCTCCCGCGCCAGGCTGTCGACCCGCACGCACAGGTGCAGCCCCGCCTCCACCGCCGGCAACGGCTGGCAGCCCGGCGCCTCTGGCCAGCCCCGCAGCAAGGCGTCGCGGCGGGCGCGGGCGGCGCGGCGCATGCGGCGGACGTGGCGCTGGAAATGCCCCTCGGCGATGAAGTCGGCCATGACCCGCTGGGTGCCCACCTCCGAATGGCGCACCTCGATGGCTCGGCGCTGGCGGAAGCGCTCCACCAGCGCCGGCGGGACCACCAGGTAGCCCAGGCGCAACGCCGGGAAGGCGATCTTGCAGAAGGTCCCGACGTAGAGCACCCGGCCCTGTCGGTCCAGCGCGGCCAGCGGCGCCAGCGGCGTACCGCTGTAGCGATACTCGCCGTCGTAGTCGTCCTCGACGATCCAGCCGTCGGCGCGCTCGGCCCACTCCAGCAACTCCAGGCGCCGCGCCAGCGAAAGGGTAACGCCGGTGGGGTACTGGTGCGACGGCGTGACATAGGCCAGGCGGCAGCCGGCAATGCCCGCGAGCCGGTCGCTGCGCAGGCCCTCGGCGTCGATGTCGATCCCGTGCGGTACCGCGCCGGTCGCGGCGAAGGCCAGGCGCGCCGCGCGGTAGCCGGGGTTTTCCACAGCCACTGGATCGCCGTTCTCGAGCAACACCTGGGCGCACAGGCGGATGGCCTGCTGCGCGCCATGGGTGACGATCACCTGTTCCGCCTCGCAGCGCAGGCCGCGCGCGCTGCGCAGATAGGCGGCGATCAGTTCGCGCAGGCGCGCCTCGCCGGCCGGGTCGCCGTAGCCCAGGCAGTCCGCCGGCGGGTTGCGCCAGAAGCGCGCCTGTAGCCGCGCCCAGGTGTCGAAGGGGAACAGGTCGAAGGCCGGCACGCCGACGCGGAACGCTCGCGGCGCGCCTTCCGGCGGCGGCGCCAGGGCCGCCGGGCCGCGTGGCGCGGGAGCGCTCGGGGCGACGGCAGGGGCCCTGCCCGGGATTTCCTGCAACTCGGCAACGTAGGTGCCGTCGCCAGTGCGCCCGTCGATATAGCCCTCGGCATGCAACTGTTCATAGGCCCGCACCACGGTGTTGCGCGAGACCTTCAGGGCCTGGGCCAGCTCGCGGCTGGCGGGCATCCGCGTGCGGCTGCCGAGGCGGCCGTCGAGGATCCGTTCGCGCAGCGCGGCGTAGAGCTGGCGGGCCAGGCCCTGGGCGGGATCGAGGTGGATACCGGCGGCATCGAAGGGCAGTACGGTGGCCATGGCGGTCTCGGAGGAAAGAAAGCGCCAGTGTGGATTGGACCTGTAGAATTGACCAGCAATGGATCTTCTAGCGGACCATTTCCCGGCCTAGTCTGGAGGCACCTTCACCCGGACATGGAACCGAGCCATGAGCACACCCCTGCAGATTCGCCCCGTCGGCGCCGCCGACCGCGCCGCCTGGCTGCCGCTGTGGGAGGGCTACCAGCGCTTCTACAAGACCGAGATCGCCGCCGCTACCAGCGACGCCACCTGGCAGCGCTTCCTCGACGCCGACGAACCGATGAATGCCGCCCTCGCCTGGCTCGACGAGCGCGCCGTGGGCCTGGTGCACTGGATCTACCACCGCTCCTGCTGGACCGTCGGCGACTACTGCTACCTGCAGGACCTGTTCGTCGCCGAGGGCCTGCGCGGCGAAGGCATAGGACGCCGGCTGATCGAGCATGTCTACGCCGAGGCCGGCACCGCTGGCTGTTCGCGGGTGCACTGGCTGACCCACGAGAGCAACAGCGACGCGATGAAGCTGTACGAGCGCATCGCCGACAAGTCCGGTTTCCTCCAGTACCGCAGGATTCTCTGAGGCCCATCATGCGCGAACCCTTGAACTGGCGCCCCGTCGCCACTCCGCCCCACGCCCCGCTCGACGGCCGCTTCGTCAAGCTCGAACCGCTCGACCCGCAACGCCACGGCGACGACCTGTGGGACGCCCTGCAAGGGCCTGGCGCCGACCCGCTGCTGTGGGAATACCTGGCCTACGGCCCGTTCGCCGAGCGCACGGCGTTCGACGCCTGGCTGGCCGGCCAGGCGGCCAGCCGCGACCCGCTGTTCTTTGCCGTGCGCGAGCGGCGCACGCAGCGCGCCGTCGGCCTGCTCAGCTACCTGCGGATCACGCCGAAGGATGGCGTCATCGAAATCGGCCATATCGCCTTCGGCGCGCCGATGCAGCGCACACCGGGCTCCACCGAGGCGGTCTACCTGCTCGCCGAACTCGCCCTCGGCCGCCTCGGCTACCGCCGCCTGGAGTGGAAGTGCAATGCCGGCAACGCCCGCTCGATGCGCGCCGCCGAGCGCCTGGGCTTCACCTACGAAGGCACCTTCCGCCAGCACATGGTGGTCAAGCAGCGCAACCGCGACACCGCCTGGTTCTCCCTGCTCGACAGCGAATGGCCGGCGCGACGGGCGGCGTTCGAGCGCTGGCTCGATCCTTCCAACTTCGACGCCGAAGGCCACCAGCGGCAGACGCTGGAGGCGCTGCGCGACTAGTCTCCTGGCAGGCCTGGCGGTCGCTCAACGGTACTCCGGCAGCCAGTGCAGGCTGGCCAGGATGTGCGCGACCGCGTTGGCCACGCCGAACAGCAGCACCAGCACGATCGCCGGCGTGCCGCCCCAGGCGCGGAACAGCGGGCTGCCGAAGCGCTTGCGCGAGGCCCGCGCCATCAGCGCCGGGACGATCACCGCCCAGAACGCCGCGGCCAGCCCGGCGAAACCGATGGCGTAGATGAAGCCGTTGGGGAACAGCAGCCCGCCGATGGTCGGTGGGACGAAGGTCAGCAACGCGGTCTTGAAGCGCCCGACGTGGCTGTCGTCGAACCTGCACAGGTCGGCCAGGTAGTCGAACAGGCCGAGGGTCACGCCGAGGAAGGAGCTGGCCACCGCCAGGTTGGAGAAGGTGGTGAGCAACGCGTTCAGCGAATCCGACGCGGTGATCCGGTGCAGGTATTCCACCAGGGTGCCGACATTGCTGCCGCCGGCGATGATGCCCTTGAACTGCTCGCGCGGGATGGTGCCCAGGGTGCTGGCCTGCCACAGCAGGTAGATGGCCAGGGCGATCAGGGTGCCGATCCACAGCGAACGGCTGATCCGCTGCGGGTCCTTGCCGTAGTACTTCATCAGGCTCGGCACGTTGCCGTGGTAGCCGAAGGAAGTCAGGCAGAACGGCAGGGTCGCCAGCAGGTAGGGCCAGTAGACCGCGTCCGGCTCGCCGCTGTTGAACAGGATCGCCGGCTGGATGCGCCCGAGCAGGCCGCTGATGGAGAGGCCGAAGGTAATGATCATGCCGCCGAGCATCAGCGTGGTGATGCGGTCCACCGCGCGGGTGCTCCACCACACCACCAGCGCTACCGCCAGGGCGAACAGCAGCCCGGCGAGCTTTTCCGGCAGGGTCACGCCGAGGCCGCTGGACAGGGTGTAGCCGATGATCGAGCCGCCGCCGGAGATATAGGCATAGGTGAGGATATAGAGGACGAAGGCGATGCTCAGCCCGTTGACCACGTTCCAGCCCTGGCCGAGCAGGTCGCGGGTGATGGTCGAGAAGCTCGAGCCCACCGGGTAGTTGAGGTTGGCCTCGAGGATCATCATCCCCGACAGCAACATGCAGAACCAGGTGAGCAGGAACACCGCCACCGACCAGCCGAACCAGATGCCGGACATGGCGATGGGCAGGGAGAACATTCCGGCGCCGACGGCGGTGCCGGCGATGATCATCGAACCGCCGAGCAGCGAGGGCCGGCGGCTGGGCGTTTGAGCTGGAGAGGACGACACCTGGACTTCCCGATAGTCAGCGCCTGCGGCGCGACGCGCCGTTGGGCAGAGGCGGCATTCTAGGCGGCGCGCGCGCCGGGCGCATCCTGGCAGGGCGAACAGCGGCCAACGCGGCAACCGATGCCGATAAAAAAAGGGGAGCATCATGCTCCCCCAGGGACTTTAACCGTCTGTCGCGGTCAGCCCGCAATCTCGATCAGGATCTCGCCCGGGTTGACCCGGTCGCCCTTGGCCACGTGGATCGCCTTGACCGTACCGGCGATGCCGGCCTGGACCTCGGTTTCCATCTTCATCGCCTCGGTGATCAGCACCGCCTGGCCGGCCTTGACGCTATCGCCTTCCTTCACCAGCACGTCGACGATGTTGCCCGGCATGGTGGTGCTGACATGGCCCGGCTCGCTGGCATGCTTGCGGCCGCTGGCGGAGCCGGCGACATATTCGTTGAGCGGCTCGAACACCACTTCTTCCGGCATGCCGTCGATGGACAGGTAGAAGTGCCGCTTGTTGTCGCTCTTCACGCCGACCCCGGTGATGTCGACGCGGTAGGTCTCGCCGTGCACGTCGATGACGAACTCGGTCGGGGTGCCTTCCGCGCCGGCGGCGGCGACGCCCTTGCCGGTGGGAATCGGCAGCAGTTCCTCGGGCTTCAGGGTGCCGGCCTCACGCTCTTCGAGGAACTTGCGCCCGATGTCCGGGAACATCGCGTAGGTGAGTACGTCTTCCTCGGACTTGGCCAGGCTGCCGATCTCGCTGCGCAGCTTGTTCAGCTCCGGCTTGATCAGGTCGGCCGGGCGCACGTCGATGACTTCCTCGCTGCCGATGGCCTGGCGCCGCAGTTGCTCGTTGACCTCTCCGGGGGCCTTGCCATAACGGCCCTGCAGGTACAGCTTCACTTCGTTGGTGATGGTCTTGTAGCGCTCGCCGGCGAGCACGTTGAAGAACGCCTGGGTGCCGACGATCTGCGAAGTCGGCGTCACCAGCGGCGGGAAACCGAGGTCGGCGCGGACCCGCGGGATTTCCTCGAGCACCTCGCCCATGCGGTTCAGCGCGCCCTGCTCCTTGAGCTGGTTGGCCAGGTTGGAAATCATCCCGCCCGGCACCTGGTTGACCTGCACGCGGGTATCCACGCCGGTGAATTCGCTCTCGAACTGGTGGTACTTCTTGCGCACCGCGTGGAAGTACATGCCGATCTCCTGGATCAGCTCCAGGTCCAGGCCGGTGTCGTAGGGGGTGCCGCGCAGCGCCGCGACCATAGACTCGGTGCCCGGGTGGCTGGTGCCCCAGGCCATGCTGGAGATCGCCGTATCGATACGGTCGGCGCCGTTTTCCACGGCCTTGAGCTGGCACATGCTGGCGACACCGGCGGTGTCATGGGAATGCACCACTACGTCCAGCGGCAGGGCGTCCTTCAGGGCCTTGACCAGGTCGCCGGTGGCATAGGGGGTGAGCAGGCCGGCCATGTCCTTGATGGCGATGGAGTCGACGCCCATGTCGGCCATCGCCTTGCCTTGGGCGACGAAGGCCTCGATGGTGTGAACCGGGCTGGTGGTGTAGCAGATGGTGCCCTGGGCGTGCTTGCCGGCGGCCTTCACCGCCTCGATGGAGACACGCAGGTTACGCACGTCGTTCATCGCGTCGAAGATGCGGAACACGTCGATGCCGTTGACCGCCGCCTTGGCCACGAAGGCGCGCACCACATCGTCGCTGTAGTGGCGGTAGCCGAGCAGGTTCTGCCCGCGCAGGAGCATCTGCAGGCGGGTGTTGGGCAGCGCCGCCTTGAGCTTGCGCAGGCGCTCCCACGGGTCTTCCTTGAGGAAGCGCACGCAGGCGTCGAAGGTGGCGCCGCCCCAGACTTCCAGCGACCAGTAGCCGACGCGGTCGAGCTTGTCGCAGATCGGCAGCATGTCCTCGGTGCGCATGCGGGTCGCCAGCAGCGACTGGTGGGCATCGCGCAGGATGGTATCGGTGACGCCGGTCTTCTTCGCTTGGATGGTGTTGCTCATGTTCTGCTCCTTCCCTTACAGGCCGGCGTGGGCCGCGATAGCGGTGGCGATGGCGATGGCCAGGTGCGACGGGTTGCGCTTGATCGAGTACTGGGTCAGTTCCGGGTGGCTTTCGACGAAGCCGGTGTTGAACTGGCCGCTGCGGAATTCCGGGTTGCGGAGGATTTCCTGGTAGTACGGCGCGGTGGTCTTGACCCCCTGCACGCGCATGTCGTCGAGGGCGCGCAGGCCGCGGTCGAGGGCCTCTTCCCAGGTCAGCGCCCAGACGATCAGCTTCAGGCACATCGAGTCGTAGTACGGCGGGATGGTGTAGCCGGTGTAGATCGCCGTGTCGGTACGCACGCCGGGGCCGCCGGGGGCGTAGTAGCGGGTGATCTTGCCGAACGAGGGCAGGAAGTTGTTCTTCGGGTCCTCGGCGTTGATGCGGAACTGCAGGGCGTAGCCGCGATGGACGATGTCGTCCTGCTTGACCGACAGCTCCAGCCCGGAAGCGATGCGGATCTGCTCGCGGACCACGTCGATGCCGGTGATTTCCTCGGTGATGGTGTGCTCCACCTGGACCCGGGTGTTCATCTCCATGAAGTACACCTCGCCGTCGGCGAGCAGGAACTCCACGGTGCCGGCGTTCTCGTAGCCCACCGCCTTGGCCGCGCGCACCGCCAGGTCGCCGATGTAGGCGCGCTGCTCGGGGGTGAGCTGCGGGCTCGGGGCGATCTCGATGAGCTTCTGGTTGCGGCGCTGGATCGAGCAGTCGCGCTCGAACAGGTGCACGGTGTTGCCGAAGGAATCGGCGAGGATCTGCGCCTCGATGTGCTTGGGATTGACGATGCACTTCTCGAGGAATACCTCGGCGCTGCCGAAGGCCTTGGTCGCCTCGGAGATCACCCGCGGGAACGCCTGCTCCAGTTCCTCGCGGCTGTTGCAGCGACGGATGCCGCGACCGCCGCCGCCGGAGGTGGCCTTGAGCATCACCGGGTAGCCGATCCGCTCGGCTTCGCGCAGGGCCTCGGCGAGGTCGGCGACATTGCCTTCGGTGCCGGGGGTGCAGGGCACGCCGGCGGCGATCATGCTGCGGCGGGCTTCGGTCTTGTCGCCCATGCGGCGGATCACTTGCGCCGACGGGCCGATGAACTTGATGCCGCGCTCGGCGCAGATTTCCGCCAGCTCGGCATTTTCCGAGAGGAAGCCATAGCCGGGATGCAGGGCGTCGCAGCCGCTTTCCACCGCCAGGTTCACCAGGGCGCGCGGGTTGAGGTAGCCGGCCAGCGGGTCCGCGCCGATGCTGTGGGCTTCGTCGGCACGCTTGACGTGCAGCGCGTGGCGATCGGCCTCGGAGTAGACGGCCACCGAGCGGATGCCCATCTCGGCGCAGGCGCGCACGATGCGGACGGCGATCTCGCCGCGGTTGGCGATCAGGATCTTCTTGATCACGGAGGTCTCCCTCTTCGGGGTTGGGAACCTGGTACGGTCGATCCGGATATTCCGGTCGCTGCATGACCGGCAGGCAGCTCCCGGTCGCACTTTTACCCTACCCCCGCGAGGGTGATTAACAAAAATCAATAATTATTGGGATAGCCATTAGAAAAGCTTTATAGTCGCCCGACCGATCTCGGTCAGAGTGTGACTGGAATGCGTAAGTCGTTGATGCGTATGACATTACGGCAGCTTCAGGTTTTTCGTGCCGTATGCGAGAGCCGCTCCTACAGCCGGGCGGCGGAGGAAATGGCCCTGACCCAGCCGGCGGTCAGCCTGCAGATCCGCCAACTGGAGGAGCTGGTCGGCCAGCCGCTGTTCGAGTACGTCGGCAAGAAGCTCTACCTGACCGATGCCGCCGAAGCCCTGCTGAAGACCAGCACCGACCTGTTCCAGCGCCTGGAAAGCCTGGACATGCAGCTCTCGGACCTGAAGGGCTCGCTGCAGGGCCAGTTGCGCCTGGCGGTGGAGTCCAGCGCCAAGTACATCACCCCGCACCTGTTCAAGGCGTTCCAGAACCTGCATCCGGAAGTCAGCCTGAGCCTGACGGTGGTCAACCGCACCCAGGTGATCAAGCGCCTGGCCGACAACCGCGACGACCTGGTGATCATGTCCCTGGTACCGCAGGACATGGCCCTGGAGTTCCTGCCCTTCCTGAACAACCCGATCATCGCCGTGGCGCCGCCGGACCATCCGCTGTGCAACGCCGCGAAGCTGGCCCTGAAGGACCTGGAGCCCTTCCCGCTACTGGTCCGCGAACCGGGCTCGGGCACCCGCAAGGCTTGCGAGGAGTTCTTCCAGCAACGCCGCGCGCACTTCTCGCAGATCCAGGAGATCGCCTCGCTGGAGTCCCTGCGCGAAGGGGTGATCGCCGGCCTCGGCCTGGCCCTGCTGCCGCGCCATGCGGCGCACCAGGAACTGGCCAACGGCCTGCTGCGCGAACTACCGGTGGAGGAATTGCCGCTCTATCGCAGCTGGTGCCTGGTGCACGCCAAGGGCAAACGCCTGAGCCCGGTGGCCCAGGCGTTCGTCGCCTTCGTCCGCGAGGAGCGGGCGCTGATCAGCCAGCTCGCTGGGCGCTTCGCCGGCCCTGGCGGTTCGAGCTGAGGTAGGCGGCGGCTACCAGCTCGGGGTAGTCGGCCAGTTCCTGGCGCAGGCGCAGTTCTTCGCAGTGGTCCTCGATCGCCCGGCGGAATTGCATGCGCCGCTGGTCTTCGAGCTTGCGGCGGGTTTTCGAATCCACGTGCTGGGCATTGGCATCGCTATGACGGGGCATCTCGCGTCTCCCATGGCCGACTGGCTGGAGTCGCGAGCATCGCGCAGCAATGTGACGGTTTGGCGGCAGGCCGGTGAAGACTGCGTTATGCCTTCCCGGCGGCGCCTCAGGACGGCTCGCCGCGTTCTTCCTGGTTCTTCATCACCTTCGGCGACAGGCGCAGGCTGCGCAGGCTGCGCTTGACGCTCTTGAGGTGGTTGACCAGGTCCGGGCCGCGGGCCATGGCCACGCCCATCGCCAGCACGTCGATCACCACCAGGTGGGCGATGCGCGAGGTCAGCGGGGTGTAGATGTCGGTGTCCTCGTGCACGTCGATCGCCAGGTTGACCGTGGCCAGGTCGGCCAGCGGGGTCTGGCTCGGACACAGGGTGATCAGCGTGGCGCCGGCCTCGCGGACCAGGTTGGCAGTGATCAGCAGGTCCTTCGAGCGACCCGACTGGGAAATGCAGATGGCCACGTCGCTGGGCTTGAGGGTCACCGCCGACATCGCCTGCATGTGCGGATCGGAGTAGGCCGCCGCCGACAGCAGCAGGCGGAAGAACTTGTGCTGGGCATCCGAGGCCACCGCGCCGGAAGCGCCGAAGCCGTAGAACTCCACGCGCTGGGCGTGGGCGATGGCGGCGATGGCGCGCTCCAGGGCGTGGGTGTCCAGGTGCTCGCGGACTTCCATCAGGCTGTGCAGCGTGGTGTCGAAGATCTTCAGGCTGAAGTCGGCCACCGAGTCGCTCTCATGGATCGAGAACTGGCCGAAGCTGGCGCCGGCCGCCAGGCTCTGCGCCAGCTTCAGCTTGAGGTCCTGGAAGCCGCTACAGCCGATGGCGCGGCAGAAACGCACGATGGTCGGCTCGCTGACCCCGACTCCATGGGCCAGTTCGGCCATGGAGCTGTGCATGACCGACGCCGGATCGTTGAGAACGTGATCGGCGACCTTGAGTTCCGACTTGCGGAGCTGTTGGCGGGACTGGGCTATGTGCTGCAGCAGGTTCACAGGCTGGGCTCGATTCTCTGTAGTAACCTTGTAGTTATACTACAAACAGTCAGCCACGCCCAGCCAACGCCGTCGGGAGCTTGCCTTGAGTACACCAGCCACTCCAACGTCCTGCGACATCCTGGTCTTCGGCGGTACCGGCGACCTGGCCCTGCACAAGCTGCTTCCGGCGCTCTATCGCCTGCACCGGGAGGAACGCCTGCCGGCCGATACGCGGATCCTCGCCCTCGCCCGCAGCACGCTGGACAACGCCGCCTTCCTCGCCCTCGCCGAGCGCAACGTCCGCGCGGTGGTGGCGCGCAGCGAGTTCGCCACCGAACAATGGAAAGGCTTCGCCGCGCGCCTCGACTACCTGGCCATGGACGCCTCGCAGAGCGCCGACTTCGGCCGTCTCGCGCGACACCTGAAGAGCAGCGAGGGCCGGGTGCTGGTGCACTACCTGGCAACCTCGCCGAGCCTGTTCGCGCCGATCGCGCAGAACCTCTCCATCGCCGGCCTCGCCGGGCCGCAAGCGCGCATCGTGCTGGAAAAACCGCTGGGCCATTCGCTGGACTCGGCGCGGGCGATCAACCAGTCCATCGGCCGGGTGTTCGACGAGTCGCGGGTGTTCCGCATCGACCACTACCTGGGCAAGGAAACCGTGCAGAACCTGATGGCCCTGCGCTTCGCCAATGCGTTGTTCGAGCCGGTCTGGCGCGCGGCGCACATCGACCATGTGCAGATCAGCGTCAACGAGACCCTCGGCGTGGAGAACCGCGGCGGCTACTACGACCACGCCGGGGCGATGCGTGACATGGTGCAGAACCATCTGCTCCAGTTGCTCTGCCTGGTGGCGATGGAGGCGCCGGTGCGTTTCGATGCCGAGGCTGTGCGCAACGAGAAGCTCAAGGTGCTGCAGGCGCTGAAGCCGATCTCCGGGCTCGACGTGCAGGACAAGACGGTACGCGGCCAGTACGCCGCCGGCAGGATTGGCGGCCAGGAGGTGCCGGCGTACTACTTCGAGAAGAACGTCGACAACGACAGCGATACCGAGACCTTCGTCGCGCTCCAGGCCGAGGTCGAGAACTGGCGCTGGGCCGGGGTGCCGTTCTACCTGCGCACCGGCAAGCGCATGGCGCGCAAGTGCTCGGAAATCGTCATCCAGTTCAAGCCGGTGCCGCACAGCCTGATCGACGGCGGCGGCGGGCCGGCCAACCGCCTGTGGATAAGGTTGCAGCCGGAGGAGCGGATCAGCGTGCAACTGATGGCCAAGACCCCGGGCAAGGGCATGCAACTGGAACCGGTGGAGCTGGACCTCAACCTGGCCGAGGCCCTCAGCCGCAACAAGCGGCGCTGGGACGCCTACGAACGCCTGCTGCTGGACGTGATCGAGGGCGACTCGACGCTGTTCATGCGCCGCGACGAGGTAGAGGCCGCCTGGGGCTGGGTCGACCCGATCCTCGCCGGCTGGCGCGAGCACTACCAGAGCCCGCGGCCCTACCCGGCCGGCAGCAACGGCCCGGAACAGGCGCAACTGCTGCTGGAACTGCAGGGTCGACGCTGGCTGGAATGACGCGGACATTGATCCGGCTCAGGATCGCCCGGCGCGCGCTCGGCTAGAGTCGCGCGCCCACGTCGTTGCGAGCCCGAACCATGACCGCCACCGCCCTCCGCCCCGAACTGCTGTGCCCCGCCGGCACCCTGAAAAGCATGCGCTATGCCTTCGCCTACGGCGCCGATGCCGTCTACGCCGGGCAGCCGCGCTACAGCCTGCGGGTGCGCAACAACGATTTCGACCACGCCCAACTGGCCGAAGGCATTGCCGAGGCCCACGCGCTCGGCAAGCGCTTCTACGTGGTGGTCAACATCGCCCCGCACAACGCCAAGCTGAAGACCTTCCTGCGCGACCTGGAGCCGGTGATCGCCATGGGCCCTGACGCGCTGATCATGTCCGATCCCGGCCTGATCATGCTGGTTCGCCAGCATTTCCCGCAGATGCCCATCCACCTGTCGGTGCAGGCCAACGCGGTGAACTGGGCCGCGGTGCAGTTCTGGCGGCAGCAGGGCCTGACCCGGGTGATCCTTTCCCGCGAGCTGTCGCTGGAGGAGATCGAAGAAATCCGCCAGCAGGTGCCGGACATGGAGCTGGAAGTGTTCGTCCACGGCGCCTTGTGCATGGCCTATTCCGGGCGCTGCCTGCTGTCCGGCTACATCAACCGCCGCGACCCCAACCAGGGCACCTGCACCAATGCCTGCCGCTGGGAATACAAGGCGGTGGAGGGCCGCGAGGACGAGCTGGGCAACGTGGTGGCGCGGGAGCCGACCCTGGGACGCGGCGCGCCGACCGAGCAGGTATTCCTCCTCGAGGAAGGCAACCGTCCCGGCGAACCGATGGCCGCCTTCGAGGACGAACACGGCACCTACATCATGAATTCCAAGGACCTCCGCGCCGTGCAGCACGTCGAGCGGCTGGCGCGGATCGGCGTGCACTCGCTGAAGATCGAGGGCCGCACCAAGTCCCACTACTACGTGGCGCGCACCGCCCAGGTCTACCGCCAGGCGATCGACGACGCGGCGGCCGGCAAGCCGTTCGACCGCGGTCTGATGGACACCCTGGAGTCCCTCGCCCACCGCGGCTACACCGAGGGCTTCCTGCGCCGCCACGTGCACGACGAGTACCAGAACTACCAGCACGGCCATTCGCTGTCCGAGCGCCAGCAGTTCGTCGGCGAACTCACCGGCGAACGCCGCGACGGACTGGCCGAGGTGGAGGTGAAGAACCGCTTCCAGCGCGGCGACAGCGTCGAACTGATGACTCCGCGAGGCAACCTGAGCCTGCGCGTGGAGGACCTGCGCAACGCCGCCGGCGAAGCCATCGAGGTGGCGCCGGGCAATGGCCACGTGGTCTACCTGGCGCTGCCGGAAGGGCTGGACCTGCGCTACGCGCTACTGATGCGCGATCTCCAGCCCGGCCAGGATACCCGCCAGCCGCAGGCCGAACGCAGCGGCGGGTGTGCCGGCAAGGGCGCTTGCGGCTGCGCTCACTGAGGGTTGAGCAGGAACACCACGTAGCCCCTGAACCAGGGGCTCTTTTCCAGGTAATCGGGGGCTTGCCAGTCGCCGCCCTGGACCAGGCCGATCCGGTACGGCAGTTGCAGGCGGCTGACCCGCGGGAGGTAGGCGGCGTGGTTGGGAATGCTGTGGCGCCCCTGGTAGGTCTGCACCACCACTTCGTCGACCACGCCCTTGAGCCGGTTGATCGCCGCCGCCTCGGCGTTGCTGCCCCAGTCGAGCAGCCCGGTGATGCTCAAGCGGTATTCGCGGGGTAGGCGCCGGCGCAGGTCGCGAAGGAAATCGACATACTCGTCGAGGTAGCGGGTACGCGCATCGAAGTCGATCTGGATGCCGACCACCGGGTTGCCGGCACGCTTCCAGCGCTGCACCTGGTTCAGCACGGCCTGGTAGATCTGCGGCGTCCAGCGCAGGGTATGGGCACGGTACACCACCCAGACCTCGCCCCGCGCCAGACGTGGCACCGAGATGCCCTGGGCGATCAGCCGCACGCCCTCGCCGGGGCGCCGGCGCGACTGGCTGATCTGTCCCTGCAGGATGTACAGCGTCTCGGCCCGCGCCAGCACCGGCTGCGGCGCGACGCCGCTCCACAGCCAGAAGGCGCCGTAGTCCTCGGCGCGCACCGCGGCCTCGACGGACGGCAACAGCGGCAGGCCCAGCAACAGGCCCGCCAGCCAGGCTCGCCAGCGCCTCACCAGTAGTACTTCAGTTCCTTGGCCCAGGAGCTGTCGGCGTAGGTCGACTTGAGCGTACGGAACCATTGCTTGCGCTCGGCCTGCGGGATGTCCTGCTGGCCGCAGGTGTTGTAGCCGGCCGGGGCGAAGCAGTTGATCGCGCGGAACAGCGCGTAGGCCTTGTCTTCGCGCGGTGCCTTGGCGTTGTCCATGACCTGGCGATAGCCATCCAGCCGGGAGTACACCTCGCCCTTGAAGCCGCTCGGGGTGCCGCCCAGCTCGTTGGCCTCGGGCTGGCTGTCCAGCGGCATGCCGTCCAGGCCGTTGCGCAGGATGAATTCGCCCAGGCAGTTCAGGCCCTTCGGGTCGTTGCCATCGGCGGCCAGCGCCGCGGCCGACTCGGCGATGGCCGGGCAAACGTAGCCGGACTCGGCCTTGTCGCCCTTCCAGCGGAACAGCTCCAGGCTGTTGCCGGCGCCGTAGACATAGCCGAGGCTGGTGCCCAGCTTGGTCTGCGAGGGGGTTTCGCCGAGCAGCGCGAAGTCCTTGCCGAAGTCGGCGAAGCGGCTGCGGCGCAGGTCCTTGTAAAGGAGAGTGAACAGCGCGGTATCGCGCTCTTCCGCCGTCGCGCCCTGCCTGGCCTGGCGGCGCAACAGCTCGGCGTCGGCGACGTTGCGCAGGAGGATGCTGCGCAACAGCGGCTCCTGGACCGGTGAACCTTCGGCGAAGACCTTTTCCAACTGGCCGCTGCGCTCGTAGTTGAGCGCCAGGGCGAGCTGCAACTGGCCCTTCTGGTACGGCTGCGCGGCCTGCGGCAACAGTTCCAGCCAGAGCGCCTCGGCGGCTTTCCAGTCCTTCTGCTGCTCCAGCGCCAGCCCGCGCAGGGTCTGCTGGCTGAAGCCGACGTAGTCGAGGCTGCCGACCTTTTGCGGCAGCGCTTCGAGGGTCTTCGCCGGGTCCTGGTCGACATAGAAGCGATAGGCCGCCTGCAGGTAGGCGAACAGTTCGGGATGCGCGGCGAAGCTGGCCTGCTGGGCCTGCAGCGTTTCCCAGGTGAAGCTGCGCGGCGTCGACGGATCGTGGGCGCGCATCTGCACCAGGTCGGCCACCGCCAGCAGCAGCGGAGTCTGGATATCGCCGAGCTGGATACCGGTCAGGAGCTTGTTGTCGACCTCCTGGACCAGGTCTTCCAGGGCCATGTTGCGCTGCCCTTGCTCGGCTTCGGCGAATTGCGCGGCATAGTCCTGGGCCAGCAGCTTCTGGTCGCCGGACAACCAATGCACGCGCCGTTGCAAACCCTTGGCCGAGGCGGCGTAGAGCCCCTTCGGATACGCCTGCAGGTAGGCATCGAGGGCGCTGCGGGTCTGCTCCAGGCGAGCCTTGTCGACATTCTGCAACTCGGGGAAGCCCATGTCGTCGAAGGCGTTCTGCTGGGCGGCGTTGAGCAGGGTGCGCGCCTGCAGGTACAGGGCGGTTTCCTTCAGCCAGGGCTGCGACACGTCCTGCAACGCCTTGAAGCCCTGTTCGGCTTCGTCGAAGCGGCCGCTGTAGAAGTTGGCCGCAGCCTCCAGGTACGTGGCGAAGGCCTTGCCTGCGGCCGACTCGACGCCTTGCGCGAGCACACCGCCCAGTTCCTCTTGTTCCCAGCCGCAGGCACCGAGCAGGTCCAGGCGGCTGTTGGCCAGGGCCTTGGCCTCCGCCTCGCCCAGCCCGGCGTCACGCACCTGGCGAAGAAACGCCAGCGCGCTGTCCTGGTCGTTGCTGCGGCAGCGGCTGCCCTCGCCCTCGAAGAATTCGGCACCGGCGATCTTTTCCGGTAGCGCTTCGGCGCCCATCTGCCGGGCCAGTTCGGCGAGCGGCGAGGGCGCTGGCGCCGCCGGCGGTGTCTCGGCTTCGCTCGCCGCCGGCGGCGCGGGCGGCTGGCTGCCGTCGCCGGGCAGCAGGCGGAACAGGCCGAACGGCACCAGACCGTAGCCTTCGAGCTTCTCTTCCTCCGACGGCGGCGCCTCCACCAACCGCCAGTGGCCGGCGTCGGCCAGCAGCAGGCGCAGGTTGGCGCGGGTGTCGTTGCCCGGGGCGAGGAACGGCAGGGTATCGCAGACACCGCCGCCGACCAGCGACCAATCGGGATAGCAGGAGTCGTCGCTGCTGGCCTGGGCCAGCGGGGAGAGACCGGCGCCCACCAGCAGGAGGGCGGGAAGAAGCGGCTTCGAGCGCATGAATCGTCCTTAATTCGTGGGAGTCGAAAGTGCTACAGCATACTCCGCCGGATCGCGTTCAACGAGTCTGGCGCAAACCTTCCTCCAGGGCATGGGCCGGCAACGGCCGGCCGATCAGGTAGCCCTGCAGCTCGTCGCAACGCTGGGCCACCAGGAAGTCCCGCTGCTCGATGGTTTCCACGCCTTCGGCGACCACCTTCAGGTCGAGGCTGTGGGCCATGGCGATGATCGCCCGGATGATCGCCGCATCCTCGCTGTTCTGGGTCAGGTCGCGGACAAACGACTGGTCGATCTTCAGGTAGTCCAGCGGCAGGCGCTTCAGGTAGCTGAGCGAGGAATAGCCGGTGCCGAAGTCGTCGACCGACAGCTTCACCCCCATCTCGCGCAACTGGCGGAAGGTCGCCAGGACGCTGTCGAGGGCGTCCAGCCATTGGCTTTCGGTCAACTCCAGCTCCAGTTGCGCCGCCGGCAGGCCGCTGTCGGTCAACGCCGAGCGCACTACGTCGAGCAGGTCGCCCTGGCGCAACTGGTGGACCGAGAGGTTCACCGAGACCCGCAGGTTCAGACCCCGCTGGCTCCACTCGGCGGCCTGCAGGCAGGCCCGGCGCAGGACGAATTCGCCGATCTCGCCGATCAACCCGCACTCCTCGGCGAGGCCGATGAAGGTCGACGGCGGGATCATACCCTCCTCCGGATGGTGCCAGCGCACCAGCGCCTCGACCGAGTCCGGGCGGCCGCTGGCCAGGCACAGCTTGGGCTGGTAATGCACGTCCAACTGGCCCTCCTCGACCGCCTTGCGCAACCGGGTTTCCAGGCGCAGGCGTTCGAGGGTGCTGTCCTGCAGGTTGTCGCGGAAGAACTGGAAGGTATTGCCGCCGAGTTGCTTGGCATGTTGCATCGCCAGGTTCGCCTGGCTCATCAGCACGGAGATTTCCCGTGCCTGCTCGGAAAACAGGCTGATCCCCAGCGAGGCACCGAGGATCAACTCGTGGCCGAGCACGCTCACCGGCTGGCGCAACTGGACCAGCAGGCGTTCGGCCAGGCGCGACAGGGCCGCGGTGCCGGTGCCGCCATCGAGGAGGATGGCGAACTCGTCGCCGGCCAGACGCGCCAGGGTGTTGGCTTCCGGCGCGGTGCGCCGCAGGCGCTGGGCCATCTCCCTGAGCAACTGGTCGGCGACCTCGTGGCCGAGGCTGTCGTTGAGCAGCTTGAAGCGGTCCAGGTCGATCAGCAGCAGGGCCAGCCCGCTCTCCTCCTGGCGCGCCCTCTGGGCCGCCTCGTGCAGCCGCTCGCGGAACAACCGGCGGTTGGCCAGGCCGGTCAGTTCGTCGTAGTGCAGCAGGTGACGCAGGCGCTCCTCGACGTCGCGGCGGGCACTGAGATCGGTGAAGAAACCGACGATGTGGGTCGCCTCGCCATTGCCGTCGCGCAGCAGGTTGAGCTGCAGCCATTGGGGATAGGGATCGCCATTCTTCCGCGTATCCACCAGTTCGCCCTGCCACTGCCCGTGCTGGCGCAGCTCGGCGCGGATCTGCCGGTAGTGGCGCTGGGCCTCGGGGGTATTCACCAGCAGGCTGGCGTTGCGCCCGACCACGTCCTCGCGGCGATAGCCGGTGATGCGACTGAAGGCCTGGTTGACCGCCAGCAGGTTGTAGGCCGGATCGAGGATCACGATGCTCTCGCTGGCCGCCTCGAACACTGTCGCGGCCAGTTGCTGCTGCTCTTCCAGGCGCTTGCGCGCGCTGATGTCGCTGCGCGTGCCGAGCATCCGCGTCACCCGTCCCCGCGGGTCGCGAGCCATGGCCCGGCCACGATCCTCCAGCCAGCGCCAGCCGCCCTCCCGGTCGCGCACGCGGTACTCCACCCGGTATAGCTCGCTGCGCCCCTTGAGATGTTCGGCGAGGGCGCGACGGATGCGCGGCAGGTCGCCGGGGTGGATGCTTTCGATCAGCCTGCGATAGTCCTCGGGACCGTCCCCGGCGTCGCTGAAGACCGCCTCGAGATAGGAATGCTGGACCCGGCCGCTCTCCAGGTCCCAGTCCCACAACCCCAGTTCGCTGGCCTCCAGGGCCATGGCCAGGCGCGCCTCGCTCTGGCTGAGCGCCTGGCTGGTCGCGCCAAGCTCCTCGGTGCGCGCCTCCACCCGGCGCTGCAAGGCATCGCGGGCGGCACGAAGCTCGCGTTCGGCCAGGCGTCGCTGGCCGACCTCCTGGGCGAGCTTGCGATTGAGCGCTTCGGCCTCGGCGTTGACGCGTTCCAGGTGCAGGTTCAGCGCCTGGGTCTGGAAGCGTCGCAGCAGCGCGCCCTGCACCAGCCGGTGGATCTGCCCGGCGACCACCAGCAGCGCCACCAGCAGGATCAGGCCGAGCACGCCCCAGCCCTGCAACAGGCTATGCGGCTGCAACAGCAGGAAAACGATGGATGGCAGCAGGCCCGGCAAGGCGAAGGTGAGGAAGGCCGGCAGGCTCACCGCATAGGCGACGCTGGCGGAGAGGATCGCCGCCGCCACCAGGCCGAACACCAGCACCTGCTGGAGGAAGGCATCGGCCGGGACCAGCATGATCACCGCGAACGCCAGGGTCAGGCCCGAGGCGCCGGCGCCGCACAGGAAGGTCCGCCGCCAGTGGCGGCTGGCCTGGCGACGGCTGTCGGCCTGCTGGAAGGCGGCGACCTGCAACAGACGCAGGACGGCGAGCAACACCAGCCAGACCAGCCAGCCGCCGAGCAGCCAGCTGCTGACCTTGCCCCACACCAGGCAGGCGCTGGTCACGCCGCCGAGCAGCATGAGCAGGGTCGGCGTGCGCGAGCCGAGATAAAGGAGCCGGATACGCTCGATGGCGATTTCGCGGGCGTAGAGCCGCAGTACATCGGTGCTGCCGCCCGGCAGCGCCAAGGGCTCGACATGGACGGTCATAGGCGCTTGTTCTTGTAGTGGTTTGCCTTGAAGTGGCCGGAGCATAACCGAGCAGGGGCAGGCTGCCCAAGGCCGGGATAGAGCATTTTTCCGCCGCCAGGCCCGACGCTGCGCCGGCCTGCGCCGAATGGCGGCCCGGTTTGCCCGGCTTTTCCCCGCCCCGGTAGAATGCCGCGATGAACGACGACCTCTCCCTCCTGCTGAACTCCCTCAACGACCCGCAGCGCCAGGCCGTGGCCGCGCCGCTGGGCCGCCAACTGGTCCTCGCCGGTGCCGGCTCGGGCAAGACGCGCGTACTGGTGCACCGGATCGCCTGGCTGATCCAGGTCGAGCACGCCTCGCCCTACAGCATCCTGTCGGTGACCTTCACCAACAAGGCGGCGGCGGAGATGCGCCACCGCATCGAGCAGTTGCTCGGGATCAATCCGGCGGGCATGTGGGTCGGCACCTTCCACGGCCTCGCCCATCGCCTGCTGCGCGCGCACTGGCGCGAGGCCGGGCTGAGCGAGAACTTCCAGATCCTCGACAGCGACGACCAGCAACGCCTGGTCAAGCGGGTGATCCGCGAACTCGGCCTCGACGAGCAGCGCTGGCCGGCGCGCCAGGCCCAGTGGTTCATCAACGGACAGAAGGACGAGGGCCTGCGACCGCAACACATCCAGCCCGGCGGCGACCTGTTCCTCGCCACCATGCTGAAGATCTACGAAGCCTACGAGGCGGCCTGCGCCCGCGCCGGGGTGATCGACTTCTCCGAGCTGCTGCTGCGCGCCCTGGACCTCTGGCGCGACCATCCCGGCGTGCTCGAGCACTACCAGCGGCGCTTCCGCCATATCCTGGTGGACGAGTTCCAGGACACCAACGCCGTGCAGTACGCCTGGCTGCGGATTCTCGCCAAGGGCGGCGACAGCCTGATGGTGGTCGGCGACGACGACCAGTCGATCTACGGCTGGCGTGGCGCGCGGATCGAGAACATCCAGCAGTTCAGCGACGACTTCGCCGACGCCGAGGTGATCCGCCTGGAGCAGAACTACCGTTCCACTGCGTCGATCCTCAAGGCCGCCAACGCCCTGATCGCCAACAACCAGGGACGCCTGGGCAAGGAGTTGTGGACCGACGGCGAGGACGGCGAGTCGCTGAGCCTGTACGCCGCGTTCAACGAGCACGACGAGGCGCGCTACGTGGTCGAGTCGATCGAGAGCGCGCTCAAGGGCGGCCTGGCGCGCAGCGAGATCGCCATCCTCTATCGCTCCAACGCCCAGTCGCGGGTGCTGGAGGAAGCCTTGCTGCGGGAGAAGATTCCCTACCGCATCTACGGCGGCCAGCGCTTCTTCGAGCGTGCCGAGATCAAGAACGCCATGGCCTACCTGCGCCTGCTCGACGGCCGCGGCAACGACGCGGCGCTGGAACGGGTGGTCAACGTGCCGGCACGCGGCATCGGCGAGAAGACCGTGGAGAGCATCCGCGAATTCGCCCGCGGCAACGACGTGTCGATGTGGGAGGCGATCCGCCTGATGATCGCCAACAAGGTCCTGCCCGGCCGCGCCGCCAGCGCCCTGACCGGCTTCGTCGAGCTGATCGAGAATCTTTCGGCGAAGGTCATGGACATGCCGCTGCACCTGATGACCCAGACGGTGATCGAGCAGTCCGGACTGATCAGCTACCACAAGGAAGAAAAAGGCGAGAAAGGCCAGGCCCGGGTGGAGAACCTCGAGGAGCTGGTCAGCGCCGCCCGCGCCTTCGAGAACAGCGAGGAAGAGGAAGACCTCACCCCGCTGCAGGCCTTCCTCAGCCACGCCTCCCTGGAGGCCGGGGAAACCCAGGCCGACGCCCACGAGGACAGTGTCCAGCTGATGACCCTGCACAGCGCCAAGGGCCTGGAGTTCCCGCTGGTGTTCCTGGTCGGCATGGAGGAAGGGCTGTTCCCGCACAAGATGAGCCTGGAGGAGTCCGGCCGCCTGGAAGAGGAACGCCGCCTGGCCTACGTCGGCGTCACCCGCGCCATGCAGCGACTGGTCCTGACCTACGCGGAGACCCGCCGGCTCTACGGCAGCGAGACCTACAACAAGGTTTCGCGCTTCATCCGCGAGATCCCGCCGGCGCTGATCCAGGAAGTGCGCCTGTCCAATACCGTCAGCCGCCCCTACGGCGGCACCTCGCGCAGTGCCGGCGGCAACCTGTTCAGCGGCGCCGGGGTGCCGGAGACGCCCTTCTCCCTCGGCCAGCGGGTTCGCCATGCGCTGTTCGGCGAAGGGACTATCCTCAACTTCGAAGGCGCCGGCGCCCAGGCCCGGGTGCAGGTGAATTTCGAGAGCGAAGGCAGCAAGTGGCTGATGCTCGGCTACGCCAAGCTGGAAGCCCTGTAGCGGCGCAGCCCGTGGAGAAGGCCCGGAGGGGGACGACATGCTGGCATCCTGGGCCTTCTGGGCACTGCTTTCGGCGCTGTTCGCCGCGCTGACCGCGATCTTCGCCAAGATCGGCCTCGACCAGGTCGATTCGGACTTCGCCACCTTCATCCGCACCCTGGTGATCCTCGTCACCCTCGGCGGCATCCTCGCGGTCCTGGGCAAGTTCCAGGCCCCGGGCAGCATCCCGCCGCGCAGCTGGCTGTTCCTGGTGCTCTCCGGGCTGGCCACCGGTGCCTCCTGGATCTGCTATTTCCGCGCCCTCAAGCTCGGCCCGGCGTCGCTGGTGGCGCCGCTGGACAAGTTCAGCGTGGTGCTGGTGGCACTGCTCGGCTTGGCCTTCCTCGGCGAACGCCTGGACCTGCGCCAATGGCTCGGCGTAGGCCTGGTGACAGCGGGCGTGGTGGTCCTGGCAATCCGCCCATAAGCCCGCTGAATGGCGCTTCGACCTTGGTATAAAGGCGAAAAATCGCGGAAACCCTAGACTGGCGGCCTCTAATAATTCGTCGTCTGAGGTTCGTTCCATGTACCGTGATCGCGTGCGCCTGCCCTCCCTGCTCGACAAGGTGATGAGTGCGGCCGAAGCCGCCGACCTGATCCAGGACGGCATGACCGTCGGCATGAGCGGTTTCACCCGCGCCGGCGAGGCCAAGGCCGTACCCCAGGCGCTGGCCATGCGCGCCAAGGAACGTCCGCTGCGTATCAGCCTGATGACCGGCGCCAGCCTCGGCAACGACCTCGACAAGCAGCTCACCGAGGCCGGCGTGCTCGCCCGGCGCATGCCGTTCCAGGTCGACAGCACCCTGCGCAAGGCGATCAACGCCGGCGAAGTGATGTTCATCGACCAGCACCTCTCGGAAACCGTCGAGCAACTGCGCAACCACCAGTTGAAGCTGCCGGACATCGCCGTCATCGAAGCCGCCGCGATCACTGAGCAGGGCCACATCGTGCCGACCACCTCGGTGGGCAACTCGGCGAGCTTCGCGATCTTCGCCAAGCAGGTCATCGTCGAGATCAACCTGGCCCACAGCACCAACCTGGAAGGCCTGCACGACATCTATATCCCGACCTACCGGCCGACCCGCACGCCGATCCCGCTGACCCGCGTCGACGACCGCATCGGCAGTACGGCGATCCCGATCCCGCCGGAGAAGATCGTCGCCATCGTCATCAACGACCAGCCGGACTCGCCATCCACCGTGCTACCGCCGGACGGCGAGACCCAGGCCATCGCCAACCACCTGATCGATTTCTTCAAGCGCGAGGTCGACGCCGGGCGCATGGGCAACAGCCTCGGCCCGCTGCAGGCCGGTATCGGCAGCATCGCCAACGCGGTGATGTGCGGCCTGATCGAGTCGCCTTTCGAGAACCTGACCATGTACTCCGAAGTGCTGCAGGACTCGACCTTCGACCTGATCGACGCCGGCAAGCTGCGCTTCGCCTCGGGCAGCTCGATCACCCTGTCGCCGCGGCGCAACGCCGACGTGTTCGGTAACCTGGAGCACTACAAGGACAAGCTGGTTCTGCGCCCGCAGGAAATCTCCAACCACCCCGAGGTGGTCCGTCGCCTGGGCATCATCGGCATCAATACGGCGCTGGAGTTCGACATCTACGGCAACGTCAACTCGACCCACGTCGGCGGCACCAAGATGATGAACGGCATCGGCGGCTCCGGCGACTTCGCCCGCAACGCGCATCTGGCGATCTTCGTCACCAAGTCGATCGCCAAGGGCGGCAACATTTCCAGCGTGGTGCCGATGGTCAGCCACGTCGACCACACCGAGCACGACGTCGACATCCTCGTCACCGAGCAGGGCCTCGCCGACCTGCGGGGCCTGGCGCCTCGCGAACGGGCCCGGGTGATCATCGAGAATTGTGTCCACCCGTCCTACCAGGCACCGCTGCTGGACTACTTCGAGGCGGCTTGCGCGAAAGGCGGCCACACGCCGCATCTGTTGCGCGAGGCGCTGGCCTGGCACCTGAACCTGGAAGAACGCGGACACATGCTGGCCGGCTGAGGCTGAACCGTTTCATCCGCAACTATTTCCAGCGCCCGGACGATTAATTCTTCCGGGCGTCTGGACAGGGCAGAAAAAACCACGTAAAAATCTATTTCGATGGCCTTTTCTCTTGCCGCCATCGCAATACGCCGACCCGGCCCTTCCGCTTTTCCTGCTGTAACACTTCGTTGTTTCTTTCGGTAACGCACCATGACGGTGCAGAGCGGTACAGTTACGCACCGAAACAACCCATACAGTTCGGAAACACACCCCGGTGATCCAACGCAATTCTCCGCAACTGTTCCTATTCTTGTTGACCTGTTAGTCAGATCATATTGCTCAGTTAATCACTAGCAACCTGACTACCCACCACAAGTGGGAAGGATCGACACATCATGGAACGTACCCTCGGTTCCAACACTTTCGACATCGCTCGCTCCAACCGCCGCAGCAGCAGCCTGCTGGGCACCATGAAACTGTGGCAGCGCCGCATCCAGAGCCGTCGCCAGCTGGCCCGCCTGGACTCCCGCCTGCTCGCCGACGCCGGCATCAGCGAAGCCCAGCGCTACGCCGAGCTGAACAAGCCGTTCTGGCGCTAAGCGATACTGTAACGCCCCGGTTCGGCCCAGCCTGAACTGTACCGTAGGCCGCTCCTTACCGAGCGGCCTTCACGTATCTGGAAGAAGCCTTTCCTCCAGCAGTTCACGGTACAGCTCGCTCCAGCGACGCCCCATTTCCTCGGCGGTGAACAGTTGCCGATAGCGGGCCTCCGCGTTCCTGCCCATTTCCTCCGCCTGCTGCGGATGCTCCCAGAGCCAGCGCATCGCTTGGCGAAACGCGGCCGGCTGGCTGGGCGGCACGACCAGGCCGGTCTCGCCATGGATATTGATGTAGCTGGTGCCGGTGCCGATCTCGCTGGAGATCATCGGCTTGCCGTACATCGCGCCCTCCAGCAGGGAGATACCGAACGCCTCGGAACGCAGGTGCGACGGAAAGACCATGGCGTAGCTGAGTTGCAGCAGGGCGACTTTGTCCTCGTCGTCCACCCGTCCGAGGAAGTGCACGTTGCGCAACCCCAGCGCCGCGGCCTGGGCATACAGCTCGGCCTGCAACGGCCCGGCACCGACGATCACCACCGGGTAATCGGTGCCCTGCAACGCATCCAGCAGGATATGCAGGCCCTTGTAGTAGCGCATCACCCCGACGAACAGGAAGAACCGCGGCCCGAGCTTCTCGCGCCAGTGCTCCAGACGCTGTGCCGCAGGCTTCGGGTAGCAGGCCTTGTCCAGGCCGTAGGTGATCACCCGGGTCTTTTCCCGGTACTGGCGGAGCACGTCGCTGGTGCTGAAGTAGTTGGGCGAGGCTGCGACGATACGATCCACGCTGTGGAGGAAACGACTCATCAGCGGCCGGTACAGTTTCAACAGGACGCGCTGGCGGATGATGTCCGAATGGTAGGTGACCACGCTCGGCTTGTTCATACCGGTGAGGAAATGCACCAGGTCCATGAACGGCCAGGGGAAGTGGTAGTTGACCACGTCCGCCTCCGCCGCCAGCTCGCGGAACTGCTTGAACACGCTCAGGGAAAACCCGGTGGAGGCGAGCTGCAGGTCGAGCCTGGCGCGATGCACCACATGTCCGCCGAAGGGCACGACAGGCGGATGCGGATCGCTGCTCAGGGTCAGGACATGGTTGTCGATCCCCCACGACCCGCTGCTCTCGCAAAGCTGGAAGATCACCTGTTCGATCCCGCCTACCGTTTCGCTCAGGTAGGTCTTGTAGAAGTGCAGTACCCGCATTCAGCCCTCCACGGCACGACGATAGGCTGCAGCGGTGAGATTCGCGCAACGCTTCCAGGAAAACTGCTCCGCCCGTCGCAGGCCGGCTTCCCGGCAGCACTCCCAGTAGACGGTATCCTCGGTCATGCGGACCAGCATGTCAGATAGCCCATTGGCATCATCCGGATCAATATAGCTGCCCGCCTCGCCGGCCACCTCCGGCATTGCGGAGAGTCGCGTGAGCAACACCGGCGTGCCGCTGGCCATGGCTTCCAGCACAGGCAGGCCGAAGCCTTCGTAGATCGAGGGGAAGACCAGCGCCCGAGCGCCCGACATCAACTCGGCGACCCGCTCGTCCGGCAGGTAGCCGAGCAGCCGCACCGTCCCCGAAGCCAGCGCCTGGCGCAGTTCGTCGTCGAGCGAGCGGCTTTCCCATCCCGGCATGCCGACGATCATCAGCGGAAAACGCTGGCGGACCGCCGCCGGCAGTTGCCCATGGGCGCGCAGGGCCAGCGACAGGTTCTTGCGCGGCTCCAGGGTTCCTACGCAGAGGAAATACCCGCGCGGCAGCAGGCCATGCGCGCGCAAGGGCTCGTGCAGGGACTCCCGGTCCCGCGGACGGAACCGCGCGGCATGGCCGAGGGGCGCCACCACGAAGCGCTCGCGCGGCAGGCCGAAATACGCCTGCGCCTCGTCGGCGATCGCCTGCGAGTCGGTCAGGATCAACCGCGCCTTTTCCATCCCGCGCGCCAGCCGGCGTTCTATTTCGCGCAAGCGGGCGGCGGGTTGCGTCGCCGGGTAATGCAGATGGGTCAGGTCGTGCAGGGTCATCAGCATCGGCCCGTCGAAATCCAGCGGCCAGAGACTGGGCTCATGGTAGAGATCGACCGGCGGCCGACCACTATCGAAACGCCGCTGCTCCAGCCAGCGTCGTGCCCGGTAGGCTCCGGGCAGGTTGCGCAGCCAGGGCGACAGACGCGAATAGCCGGGCAACGCCGCCGCCGGCAGGTCGCCGCTCCAGCCCCAGCCATGGAACAGGGAAAACTCGAAGTCCGCGTGCGCCTGCAACGCGCCCAGCAACTCGACCAGGTAATGTCCGATGCCGGTCCGTGGCGCCTGGAGAATCCGCGCGTTAACCGCAATCCGCATGTACTGCCTCGCCATGCGCCGGGGCCTTGCCGAGGGCGAGCAGGATCCGTGCGATCAGTTGCCGACTCGCCTCGTGCCAGCCGATCCAGCGCCATTCGCCGACCGGTCGCTCGGCCGGGAACTCGCCCGTGGCTTCGAAGCGGGTGACCAGGTTCGCCAGGGTCTGCGGATCGGCGAGGTCGAAGTAGGCCATGAATTCGCCACCGATCTCGCGGAACACCGGGATGTCGCTGCCCATCGCCGGCAGGCCGCGCTGCATGGCCTCCACCAGCGGCAGGCCGAAACCTTCCACATAGGACGGGAAGACCAGCGAGGCGGCATGGGAGTATGCGTACTCCAGGCTCTTGTCGGAGAGGTCGTTGAACATGAACAGGCGCTTGTTCAGCTCCGGATGCTGCCGCACCCGTTCCACCAGCGCCTCGCACTTCCAGCCGATGCGTCCGGCGATGCACAACCGCGCCTGCGAACCCTGGGCCCAGGCACGCTCGAAGGCATCCAGCAGGTAACCGTGGTTCTTCCGCGGCTCGATGGTGCTGACCATCAGGAATACCGGCGCCTTGGCCTTGAACATGCGCAGCAGGTCGGGCTCGACGGAGGCGCCGTCCTCCACCAGGTCCAGCTCCGAACCCAGGTGGAAATAATCGAACCAGCGTTGCGCGACCTTCTCCGGACCGATGCGCCGCAGCATCTCCGCGCGCACTTCGTCGCGGATGGTCTCGGAAATCGCGACGTAGCCGTCGGCGGTGGCCGCGATCCAGTCGAACCAGTGGTTGAATACCTTGACCAGGCCGCCATCGCAGAATTGCGGATGGGTCAGGGGAATCAGGTCGTAGATCACCGAGACGATGCCCACGCCCTCGCTCTTGAGGCGTTCCGCCAGCGGGAAGAAATCGGCGTGCCAGGAGGAGTCCAGCAAGACCAGTTGGTCGCCGGCCCGATGTTCGAGCGGGGTCGCGCGCACGGGTGCAGGCTGCTGCTTGCCGAGGATGCGGTCGAGCAGGCGCAGCGGAATGCTGAGGAAGGCGAAGGCGAACAGGCGGCAGGCTACATAGAGAAGGCGCCGGGCCCACGGCGAGGAACGGAACGGGCGGCGCTTTTCCAGGGTGCGCTGGCCCAGCCAGAAGTAGTTGGCGGCTCGCTCCACCAGGATGCGCAGGCGTACCAGCGGCGAATGCGGCCGCGGGTCCAGCGGCGCCAGGCTGTGGACCTGATACAGGGTGCCGTCGAGCATTGCCACCGGGATGCACTCCACCGTCTCGTCGGCTTCCGGCAGCTCGCGGATGACGTTGCGCACCACCCGCTGAATACCGGAATTGACCTTGGGATGCTCGAACACATAGGTGCATTCGACCAACAGACGCGTCATGGAGTGCTCTCCGCGGAAGTGGGGTCCAGAGCCGCCTCGCCGGAGCGGCTGATATGGGTTTCGGCGCCCAGCCAGGAGCAGCCGACGAAGTCTTCCTGGCGGTTGTTGATGACATGGAAGACCAGGCCGTAGTCGCGCCATTCGAAGTTGCGGTCCAGGTGCGAGTCCAGCCGCGACAGGCTCAGCGCCACCGAGTAGTGCCCCTTGCCCAGGCGCATGTCGAAGGCGAAGCGGTAGGTGATGCGCTCACCGGCCTTCAGGTCGGTGAGCGCCTTGTCCAGGCGGTGGGTATTGATCCCGTACATCGGCTGGCCGAGGCGGTCCTTGATCATGAAGCCGAGGATCAGCCGCTCGATGTCCTGGCGAACCTCGACCTCAACTTCCAGCGTCACCGCCTGGCCTACCTCGACTACCTCCAGCGCGCGCTGCCGCTGGTCGACCATCCGTACGTCGAGGATCGCCGCCTCGCCGGTGCCGGAAATCGTCCGCACCTGGCCGTCGGCGAGCATTTCCTGGCGCACGGTCTGCCCCTCGCGCTCGGCGAGCAGGGCGTTGTAGTAGTCCATCACCTCTTCCGGCCGCCCGCGCATGGCCATCCGTCCCTGCTCCAGGAGGATCGCGGAGTCGCAGATGGACTGGATCGCCGAGCGGTCGTGGGAAACGATCAGCAGGGTGGTGCCGGCCTTGCGGAAACCGCGGATGCGCTCGAAGCTCTTGTGCTGGAAATAGGCATCGCCAACCGACAGGGCCTCGTCGACGATCAGGATGTCCGGCCGCCGGGCAGTCGCCACGCTGAACGCCAGGCGCATCTGCATGCCACTGGAGTAGGTACGCACCGGCTGCTCGATGGCCTCGCCGATTTCGGCGAAGGCCTCGATCTCCGGCATCAGCGCCTGGATTTCCTCGACCTGCATGCCCAGCAGTTGCCCGGCCATGAAGACGTTCTGCCGGCCGGTGAAGTCCGGGTGGAAGCCCATGCCCAGTTCGAGCAGCGCTGCGACCCGGCCGGCCACGCGGATCTCGCCGCAGGTCGGCTGGGTGGTGCCGGCGATCATCTTCAGCAGGGTGCTCTTGCCGGCGCCGTTGACCCCGACGATGCCGACCGCTTCGCCCGGCTCGATGGTGAACTCGACCTCGCGCAGGATCCAGTGCAGGTGGTGGCGCGACGGGCTGAAAGGCACCAGCCACTCGAACAGCCGGCTCCAGCGATTGGGATATTGCTTGTAGGCCTTGCCGAGGCCGGATACGCGTATCTGTCCCATCAGAGTTCATCCACCATTTCGCCGACCCGCTGGCGGAACAGACGCAGGCCGAGCGCGCACAGCAGCAGCGCCAGCAGGGTGATCGGCAGCAATGAAGGCCAGTCCGGCCATTGCCCGTGGAGGAACAGCTGCTGGTAGCTGCGCATCAGCGCGGTCATCGGGTTGAGTTCGATCAGCGAGCGGATACCCTCGGGCAGTATGCCGATCGGATAGACGATCGGCGTCAGCCAGAACCAGAACTGCAGGCAGATGCCGAACAGCTGGCCGACGTCGCGGAAGAACACGTTGAGCACCCCGAGGATCATCCCCAGTCCCGCCGCGAACAGCACCTGGATCGCCAGCAGCGGCACCAGCGCGAGCAATGCCGCGCCCGGCAGGCGCCCGCTGAGGGCGAGAAAACCGAGGAACAAGGCGAGGATGATGGCGAAATTGACCCCGGCGTTGAGCAGTACGATGACCGGCAGGCAGATGCGCGGGAAGCTGATCTTCTTCAGCAGGTTGGCGTTCTCGATGAACATGCTCTGGCTGCGCGAGGTGATTTCCGCGAACAGGCCCCAGGTCAGCAGGCCGGCGCAGAGATAGACGCTGTAGGCCAGGCCGTCGTCGACCCCCGGCAGGCGCGCGCGCATCACCTGGGAGAAGATCACCGTGTAGACGACGATCATCGACAACGGATTGAGCACCGTCCACAGCGCGCCGAACAGCGACCCGCGGTAGCGCGACTGGAACTCGCGCTTGACGCTGCCGAGAACGAAGCCACGATAGCCCCACAAGGAACGAGACAAGCCAAGAAGCATCAGACCACCCTGCCGTACTGGTCCTCGAAGCGGACGATGTCGTCCTCTCCCAGGTATTCGCCGCTCTGCACCTCGATCATCACCAGGTCGATGACCCCCGGGTTTTCCAGGCGGTGCCGGTGGCCCGCGGGAATGTAGGTCGACTCGTTGCTGTTGACCAGCCGCGCGCCATCGCCATTGGTGACCCTGGCCATGCCTTGCACCACGATCCAGTGCTCGCTGCGGTGATGATGCATCTGCAGCGACAAGCGCTCTCCCGGCCTGACCACGATTCGCTTGATCTTGAAGCGCGGCCCCTCCTCGAGGACGGTATAGCTGCCCCAGGGACGGTTGACGGTCCGATGCAGCCGATAGGCCTCGTGCCGCTCGTCCTTCAGCCGCTGCACCACCCTGCGCACCTCCTGGACCCGGTCGGCGCGAGCGATCAGCAGCGCATCGGAAGTATCCACCACGACCAGGTCGTCGACCCCGACCGTGGCGACCAGGCGCCCGTCGCTCTGCACGAAGGTGTTACGGGTGTCGACGAACAGGGTGTCGCCGCTGCCGCGATTGCCCTCTGCGTCCGCGTCGAGCAGCGCGCTCATCGCGCCCCAGGAACCGATATCGCTCCAGTCGAAGGCCGCCGGCACCACGGCGACCCGCGCGGAGCGCTCCATCAGCGCATAGTCGATGGAAATGTCCGGCAGCGCGGCGAAGGCTTCGCCCGCCAGCTCATGCTGGATGCCATCGGCCATCTTCACCGCCGCACTGGCGGCCAGGCAGGCCCTGGCCTGCTCCAGCAGGGCCGGGGCATGCTGCGCCAGCTCGTCGACCAGGGTCGACGCCGTGAAGCAGAACATCCCGGAGTTCCACAGGAAACCGCCACTCTCCACGTAGCGACGGGCGGTTTCCTCATCGGGTTTCTCGACGAAGCGGCGCACCTTGGCCGCCCCCTGCTCGTCCAGCCGGTCGCCCAGCTCGATATAGCCGAAACCGGTTTCCGCTGCGTCCGGCACCACGCCGAAGGTAACCAGGTGCCCGGCGACGGCGAGACGCGCGGCATGCCCCACCGCCTCGCGGAAGGCCTCCTCGTTGCGGATCAGGTGATCCGCCGGCATCACCACCAGTACCGCCGCGTCGCCATGTTCGGCTTGCAGCACCAGGGCGGCGACGGCAATCGCCGGAGCGGTGTTGCGCCCGGTCGGTTCGAGGATGAAATGTCCCCGGTGCCGCCCCAGGCGGGCCGCCTGGAACTGGTCCTTGCTCTGGAAGTAATGCTCGCGGTTGGTCACCGTGACGATTTCGCCATGCCCGGCCAGGAGCCCGGCGGCACGTCGGTAGGTCTTGCCCAGCAGGGTCTGGCCATCGGGCAGGCGCATGAACGGCTTCGGCTGTCCTTCACGCGACACCGGCCAAAGGCGGGTACCGGCGCCGCCGGAAAGCACCACGGGAATCAGCATGGCTTACTCCCGGGAAACGCGTCGCAGGTCCGCCTCGACCATCATCCGGATCAGCTCGTCCAGGCTGGTTCTGGGCTTCCAGCCGAGCACACGCTGGGCCTTGGCCGGATTACCCAGCAGCACGTCGACTTCGGCGGGCCGGAAGAACGCCGGGTCGATCTTGAGGAAGTCGCGGTAGTCCAGGCCCACATGCTCGAAAGCGATCTGGCACATGTCGCGCACGGTGGTAGTGACACCGGTGGCCACCACGTAGTCGTCGGCCTTGTCCTGCTGCAACATCAGCCACATGGCTTCGACGTAGTCCCCGGCAAAGCCCCAGTCGCGCTTGGCGTCGACGTTGCCCAGGCGCAATTCCTGCTGCTTGCCGAGCTTGATGCGGGCCACCGCGTCGGTAACCTTGCGCGTGACGAACTCGATGCCGCGCAGCGGCGACTCGTGGTTGAACAGGATGCCGCTGGAGGCATGCAGGCCGAAGCTCTCGCGATAGTTGACGGTGATCCAGTGGCCATAGAGCTTGGCCACGCCGTAGGGGCTGCGCGGGTAGAACGGCGTGTTCTCGTCCTGGCGCTCGGCCTGGATCAGGCCGAACATCTCGCTGGTGGAGGCCTGGTAGAAACGCGTTTCCGGGCTGAACTGGCGGATCGCCTCGAGCAGGTGGGTCACGCCCAGGCCGTCGACGACGCCGGTGGTCACCGGCTGGTTCCAGGAGGCCCCGACGAAGCTCTGTGCCGCCAGGTTGTAGACCTCCTGCGGCTGCGCCTTGATCACCGCGCGCTGCACCGAACAGGCATCGGCCATGTCGCCGTCCTCGTACTGGATATCGCCTTCGATCCCCAGTTCGCGCAGGCGCCAGCGCGTGTCGCTGCTGCGCCGCGCCACCAGGCCGTGGACCCGGTAGCCCTTCTCCAGCAGCAGCTTGGCCAGGTACGCTCCGTCCTGACCGGTGATCCCAGTTACCAGTGCACTTCTTGTCATTCTTCTCGTACCCGTGACTCCCAGTCGGACAGGATCGCCCGCAGGGACTGTTTTATGGTTATTTCAGGCTTCCAGCCCGTGGCGTCGTGCAGTCGCGCATGGCTGCCGCGAACCCGCCGCTGTTCCGCCCGGCGCATCCGGGCAGGGTCCTGAACGATTTCCAGCTCGACCTGGGCGATGTCCGCCAGCAGTTCGATCAGCTCGCGAATCTTCTGCTCCTGCCCGGAACAGACGTTATAGACGGCTCCCGCCTCGCCGTGGGAGAGCAGGCGCAGATAGGCTGACAGCACGTCCTGGACATCGAGGAAATCACGGCTGACGTCGATGTCCCCCACTTCCAGCCGATTGGCCTGCAAGCCTTGCTTCATCCGGGCGATCTGCCTTGCGGCGCTGGCGATCACGAAGCTGTCCTTCTGCCCCGGCCCGATATGGTTGAACGGTCGCGCCACCAGCACCCGCCAGCCTTCGGTGATACCCCACTGCAGGCACAGCGACTCGGCCGCCAGCTTGCTGACCGCATAGGGATTGCGCGGGTGGGGGATGAGTTCCTCGTGGATCGGCAACGCCGCCTCGGCCACCTGGCCGTAGACGTCGCCGGAGCTGATGTACAGGAAGGTACCGGAGAAGCCCCGCGCCTTAAGCGCCTGGAGCAGGTTCAGGGTGCCAAGGAGGTTGATCTGCAGGGTCCGCGCAGGATCGCGGAAGGCCTCCGGCACGTAGGTCTGCCCGGCCAGGTGGATGACCGCATCCGGCAGCTCCGGCCAGAGGTCGCCCAGCGAATCCGGCTCCAGCAGGTCGTAACGATGCGGTACGGGAAGGAGCGCCCACGGCGTGTGGGCCGCTGCCAGATAAGCTTGAAGATGCTTGCCTACGAAACCGGAGAGCCCGGTGACGAACAGACGCTGAGTCAAGGAGGCGGGCCTTTTATCTGATGCTACGCTCGGCGACGCTCTTCTAGGAATACGACGTTCCAGGGGTCATGCCGGATAGCGTGTTGTTCTGATTATCGCGCTCCAATCTGTGCCAAGAGTGCGCCGATTTCAACCGCTTATTCGTGACCGGTAGGTTCTCATTCGAACGGCATGACGTTTTCTCCGTCAGCCTTCACGTTTTTGCGAAAGGTATGTTTAGAATGCCTCTCGATTTCGTGCTTGATTGCCTCCTGTTCTGTTGATCGAACAGGTCGCGGTCGCGATACAGAACAAGAACACGATGGGTCGACCAGTCCGCCGGGAAGGCTTCCGGACAACGAAGCAACACCTGGCCTCGCTCATCACCACCAAGCTGTCGAACGGGCAGTTTCATCACGAGATGCCATGAATTTCATCCTTTACTCGGATATCAACGAGCGCTCGATCGGCCACAATCTCGGTCGCCCCGAATACAGCTACTACTTCGTCCTCAAGGCCTACCGGCCAATCCTCGAATCGCTGGGACAGGTCCACCTGGTACAGAGCACGGACGAAGTCGACCCGCTCTACCGGCAACTGCATGAACAGGGCGAAGACTGCCTGTTCCTCTCCTTCACCCCGCCGCACAAGGCGGCGCGGGGCCTGCAATGCCCGATGCTGTGCGTGGTCGCCTGGGAGTTCGAGTCGATTCCCGACGTGGCGTGGGACGGCGATCCGGCGCAGGACTGGAGCCAGGTCCTGGCCGGCCATGGCGCAGCCATCACCCTCTCCGAGCAGACTGCCCGCGCGGTTCGCCAGGTGCTGGGCGAAGATTTTCCGGTGCTGGCGCTGCCGACGCCGATCTGGGAGGACTTCGCCGCGATCCGCCAGCAAGGCGAACGGAATCCGGTCAGGTCCGGCGAGACCCTGCAACTCAAGGGCTGCGTCATCGACAGCCGCCTGCTGGGCCTTTCCGCCGACGGTCTCATCGCACCGATCAGGGAAGAGACCGAGGACGAGATCCTCGAGGCCCTCCCCGAGACGTCCGCCGAGCCCGAGCCCGAGCCGCTCCCTGAGCCAGAGCCAGAGCCGGTTCCTCTCGACTGGAGGCGCCGACTGGTCATCAGCAAGCACTACCTGCTGCTGTGGTACCGGGAAGCCGTCAGCGACCTGGTACCCATGCCGGTACGCCGCTGGCTGTTCCGTCACCTGCGCCGGCCGCTGCCGCCCCCGCCAACGGCGCTGGAAACGCTGCCGGAGCCATTGCCCCAGGCCACCGAGCCGATGCCGCCCGCCGAGCCCGAGCATCCGCCGGCGCTGCTGCCGGACGTCGACCAGCACCAGCAGGTCGTCGTGGACGGGGTGGTCTACGTCTCGGTGTTCAATCCGCTGGACGGGCGCAAGAACTGGCATCACCTGATCACCGCCTTCTGCTGGGCATTCCGCGACACCAGCGATGCCACGCTGGTGCTGAAGATGACCCAGAGCGACCTGACGACCTACCACGTCGAACTGCTCACCCTGCTTTCCCAACTGTCGCCGTTCGCCTGCCGGGTCATCGCCCTGCACGGCTATCTCGATGCCGCGGAGTACGCCCGCCTGTACGGAGCCGCCAGCTACTACGTGAACGCCTCGCGCTGCGAGGGCCTGTGCCTGCCGCTGATGGAATTCATGTCCTGCGGCACCCCGGCGATCGCTCCGGACCATTCGGCGATGGCCGACTACATGGACGCCCAGGTGGGCTTCGTGGTCCGCTCCAGCCAGGAGCCCGCGGCCTGGCCACAGGATTCGCGCCGGTTGTACAGCACCCGGCGCTACCGGCCGAGCTGGGAGTCCCTGAAGGAGGCCTACCTGGAGAGCTACCGGGTGGCCCGGGAACAGCCGGAGCGCTATCGGCAACTGTCCGCCGCGGCCAACCAACGCATGCGCGGCTACTGCGCCGGCGACGTGGTCCGCCAGCGCCTGGAACCCTTCCTTTCCGCCCGCAAGGCAGCCCCTGCGCCCGGCGTCGAACTGGCGGCCACCGCCACAGGCAACGTTCCATGCTGATCATCATCCACTCCGAGACCAACAAGACCACCATCCGGCAGAACCTCGGGCGCCCGGAGTACAGCTATTACTTCGTCCTCAAGGAATTCCGTCCGCTGCTGGAAGAGATCGGCCAGGTGGTCGAAGTCAGCGATCCCGACGAACTGGTGGACCGCCTCTACCACGACTGCCGCAAGCGCGGCGAACCCTGCGTCTTCCTCTCCTTCTCGCCGCCCCATCGCACGCCGATCCACCATGCCTGCCCGACCATCCCGGTGTTCGCCTGGGAGTTCAGCACCCTGCCCAGCGAAACCTGGCACGGCGAACCGCGCCACGACTGGCGACATGTGCTGCGACACAGCGGACGGGCCATCACCCACTCCAGCTTCACGGTCGACGTGGTGCGCGCCGCCATGGGTCGCGACTACCCGGTACTGAGCGTGCCGGCGCCGGTCTGGGATCGCTTCGCCAACCGCGCCTCGCAGCAGGCGGGCCGTCCCGAAGCCCGGGATGTGCGCCTGCGCCTGGACGGCCTGCTGGTGGACAGCCGCCAGCTGGACCTGGCCGTCCATGCCGACCCCGAGCCGTCGGCGGAGGTCCTGGCCCTGCCGGACCGCGCGGCGAAACAGGTCGAGCTGAGCCTCGACGGGGTCATCTACACCTCGGTGTTCAACCCCTACGACGGGCGCAAGAACTGGCAAGACATGATCAGCGCGTTCTGCGCCACCTTCCGCGACGAGCCCGACGCCACCCTGGTGCTGAAGCTGACCCACCACAACGTCGGCGAAGCGCTGGCCGACATGCTTCACCACCTGTACAAGAACCAGTCCTACCGCTGCCGCATCGTGCTGATCCACGGCTACCTCGCCGACCCGGACTACGAGCGGCTGGTCGAGGCCACCAGCTACGTGGTGAACACCTCCTACGGCGAAGGCCAATGCCTGCCGCTGATGGAATTCATGTCCAGCGGCAAGCCGGCCGTGGCTCCGCGCAATACCGCGATGATCGACTACATCGACGCCGACAACGCCTTCATCGTCGATTCCTCGGAAGAGGCCACCGCCTGGCCCCACGACCCGCGCGCGGCCTACCGCACGCTGCGCTACATCACCGACTGGGAGTCGCTGTGCCGGGCCTACCGGGCCAGTTTCGAGGTCGCTCGCCAGGATCCGGAGCGCTACGCACGCATGTCCGCGCATGCCAGCGCCAGCCTCGAACGCTTCTGCAGCCGCAAGCTGGCCGTGGAGCGCCTGCGTCGCTTCCTCGACGAAGCGGCACAAGGCGACCCCGCCGCCTTGCAAAGCATTCCGGCATGATCCGCGCCCTGCTCCAACGCTGGCGTTCCCGTCCCGCTGCGGCGAGCGAACCGGTGTCGCCACGCATGTGCGGTCTGCGCGATGCGGTGCTGGATGGCTGGTTCCGCAGTGAAACCGGCGAACTGCTCGCCGGCTTCGCCATCGGCGCCCAGGACACCCTGCTCGATCTCGGCTGCGGCGAAGGCGTCGCCACCCTCTTCGCCGCCCGCCAGGGCGCCTCGGTGATCTTCACCGACAGCGAGGAAGACAAGGTGCGGAGCCTGGCGCAGCAGGTCGAGACGGTGGCCCGGCGGCCCTTCACCGGCCTGGTCAGCGACAGCGACCCGCTGCCGCTGCGCGACGCCTGCGCCGACAAGCTGGTGTGCATGGAAGTGCTCGAACACGTAGCCAACCCAGCGCGGGTGATGGCCGAACTCGTGCGTCTCGGACGCCCTGGCGCGCAGTACCTGCTGAGCGTGCCGGACCCGGTCGGCGAACACCTGCAGCAGGGCATCGCCCCGGCCGACTACTTCCGGGCGCCCAACCACATCCACATCTTTTCCCGCGACGACTTCGCGCGCCTGGTGCAGGACGCCGGGCTGGTCATCGAGCACCGCCAGGCCAGCGGCTTCTTCTGGGTGATGGGCATGATCTTCTTCTGGGCCAGCGAACGGGCTGCCGGCCGTGAGCTCGGCGGCGCCGTCCGCGACCGTATCCAGCCACCCTACCCGGCGCTGATGGAAGACTGGGCACGGCTCTGGGAAAACCTCCTGGCCCGTCCCGACGGCCTGGAGATCAAGCACCTGCTCGACCACTTCATGCCCAAGAGCCAGGTGATCATCGCGCGCAAGCCGCTCGACCCCGGATCGTCGCGGACATGAGCGGCAAACGCATCCTCGACATCGAACTGTTGCGCGGGCTGGCCGTACTCGGCGTGGTATTCCACCATCTGCACGGCAACCTGTTCAGCGGCTCCCCGGCACTGCTGGACGGCGTCAACCAGCGCGTCCAGTTCTGGTGGGGCGTGGACCTGTTCTTCGCCATCTCCGGCTTCGTCATCGCCCGCACCCTCATCCCGCAACTGCGCGAGGCGCCCACACGCCAGGCATTCTGGGAACAGGCGCGGTACTTCTGGATCCGCCGCGCCTTCCGCCTGCTGCCCTCGGCCTGGCTGTGGCTGGCGCTGATCCTGGCCTGTTGCCTGCTGCTGAACCGCTCCGGAGCCTTCGGCAGCCTGTCGGCCAACCTCGCGGCGAGCCTCGCCGGTTTCCTCCAGGTCGCCAACTTCCGCTTCGCCGACAGTTTCTACCGCTACGAATACGGTGCCAGCTTCGTCTACTGGAGCCTTTCCCTGGAGGAACAGTTCTACCTCCTGCTGCCGCTGCTGGTCCTCTGCCTGCGTCGCTACCTGGGCTGGGCCCTGCTGGCGCTGGTGCTGGTCCAGTTCTTCAGCCTGCGCACGCCGCTGCTGATGGTGTTGCGCACCGACGCCCTGGCCATCGGCGTACTGCTCGCCCTCGCCTCCCTGCAGCCTGGCTATGCCCGCTGGAACCCCACCCTGCTGGGCCGCGCCTGGAGCGGGCCGTTGCTGCTGGTCGCCGTGGCTGCGGCCCTGGGCGTGCTGGCCAGCGAAGCGTACAGCCTGGTCGCCGTGCGGATCGGCGCCATCGCGCTATTGTGCGGACTGCTGGTGTGGATAGCCTCCTACGACCGCGACTACCTGCTCTCCAACGGGCCGCTGAAGCGCTTGCTGGTCTGGGTCGGCGCACGCTCCTATGCGATCTACCTGATCCACATCCCGGCGTTCTATCTCAGTCGCGAACTCTGCTTCCGCCTGGGCTGGGACGCCGGCGACCGGCCCCTGTCGCTGCTCGGCACCAGCCTGGTCCTGATCGTCGTACTCAGCGAGCTCAACTACCGCTTCGTCGAGAGCCCCTGCCGCGACCTGGGCTCCCGCCTGGTCAAGCGCCTGAGCGCCGCCCGCCGCGTCGCCACCACTTCCGGAGCCACCTCATGCTGAACTTCCTCAAGAAGATCGTCTCGCCGCCCGGCCCCGCCGCCGAGCCCGTCGCCGCCCCACCCGCCCCCGCGCCGGTCGACCCGTACATGCTCGGGTTGCGCGACGCGGTGCTCAGCGGCTGGTTCAACCAGGAGACCGACGAGCTGTTCAGCGGCTTTCCGATTTCCGCCAAGGACACCGTGCTCGACGTGGGTTGCGGCGACGGCGGCAACGTTCATTTCTGCGCCATGCGCGGCGCTCGCATCATCATCGCCGACATCGACGCGGAAAAGATCGCCAGGACCCGCGAGCGCCTGGCCGACACCCCGGCCCGCGAACTGGAATGCCTGGTCAGCGACTGCGACCCGCTGCCCCTGGCTGACGCCACGGCCACCCGGGTGGTCTCCACCGAGGTCATCGAGCACGTCGACGATCCACGGCAGTTCCTCGCCGAGCTGGTACGGGTCGGCCAGCCCGGCGCACTCTATCTGCTCAGCGTGCCGCATCCCACGTCGGAAGACCTGCAGAAAGACTTCGCCGCCGACGAATACTTCCGCAAGCCCAACCACATCCGCGTACTCGGCGAGGAGCAGTTCGCCGCACTGGTGCGCGAAGCCGGGCTGGAAATCCTCAGCCACAGCCGCTACGGATTCTACTGGTCGCTGTGGATGCTGCTGTTCTGGGAGGCCAAGGTCGACTTCGGCAATCCCGACCATCCCCTCCTCGAACACTGGGCCAGGACCTGGCAGGCGCTGCTCGACTCGCCGCGCGGCCCGGCCATCAAGCAGGCCCTGGACGCCGTGGTCGCCAAGAGCCAGGTGATCATCGCGCGCAAGCCCGCCCAGGCGTAGAACCACCGGAACAGTTCCGCTACAGCCGGGCGGAACAGTTGCCGGGGCCACCGAACTGTTCCGTCCAACTCCCGCGTGGTTGCCCCTGAGCAAGCCAGCGGTCCCGGCGCATCATGAGGTTCCACACCCCGCCCCCATCCCCGGGATGGGAAGGAACGCACGATGAGGACATCCCCGCACCCGCACGCCGGGAGTTCCAGCGGTCTCCCGGCCGTCCATCCACATCTCGCCGCCCTGCTGGAAAAATTGAACTCCTGGCGACAGAACGCTCGATCGCGCAAGCATCTTGCGCAAATGTCCGAACACGACCTCGCCGACCTGGCGATCAGCCCGAGCGAACGCTACGTAGAGATTTCGAAACCTTTCTGGCGCTGAGCCGCTGGTGACGTGGCGCACAGTTGGTTAGTCTCAGCGTTGACACGGCCGCGCGGATGCGGCCGTCTACGCTGACTTCGTTCGGAGCAACTCACATGAAACGTCTGCGCCTGATCGGTGCCGCTGCCCTGCTCGCCTGCGCCTCCAGCGCGTTCGCCAGCAGCTTCGTGGTCACCACGGATACCCTGGTCCGCGCCACCGGCATGACCTCCAATGCCACTTCGGACATCACCAATTCCTTCCGCGACGACAAGATCGTCCTCGAAGCGCGCGACGACGCCGCCAGCTTCGTCGCCAGCCAGGGCGACATCCGCGGTTCGCACCTGGAAGCCGCACTGCGCCACATCCGTGGCAAGCTGCCGAGCCTGGCCGCCAACGACATGCAACTGGCCCAGGCGATCCTGACCATCTGAGTCGCCCGCCCCGCCGCCGCAGCCGCCTGGCTGCGGCGATGACCCGGCCGACCGGCCACACTGGCTCCGCGCCGCACATTCCGTTAGCCTTGGCGGCTGTTCCAGTCCTATTCCGCCCAACCCCATGCGTTACCGGTTCTCGTTGCTCTTCTGTTGCCTGCTGGCGCCCGCTGCGCACGCCTTCGATACCACGACGGCGTTCACCGCGAAGTCCCTTTACGTCACCAGCAAGCTGACCAGCACGCCGTTCGAGAACAAATTGTTACGCGATGCCCGGGGCGATGCGGCCAGCTTCGTCGCCAGCGATGGCAGCATCCGTGGTGCGCGCCTGGAAGCGGCGCTGCGCTGGTTGCGTGTCGCGTACCCCGAGCTGGCGGCCAGCGATCAGGAACTGGCCGAAGCAATTCTTGCCCAATAGGCGATCTCCACCGTTCCGGAGAACCTCCATGCGCCGTAGCTCCATGCGTCATAGCCCCCTGTTCGCCGCCCTGCTGCTGGCGCTCTGCGCCACGGCCGCGGAAGCACGCTCGGTGGTCGCGACCAGCAATATCATCGTCCGCGCCCTCGACCGCAGCATCGACTTCACTTCCGACACCACCACTTCCGTGCGCGACATGAAAGTGGTCACCGAGGCGCGCGACGACGCCGCCAGTTTCGTCGCCAGCGACGGCGCCATTCGCGGCGCCCAGCTGGAGGCCGCGATGCGGACCCTGCGCAGCCGTCTGCCGGAAGCCCGTGAAGCCTCCGACCAGGTACTTGCCGAAGCCATTCTCGCCCTGTGAGGAAGGCCTGCGCCTGGCTGCTGGCGCTGGCCCTCTGCGGAGCCGGCAACGCGACGGCGGCCCTGCGCCTGAAACTCGACGCGCCTGAGCTGGACCCTGCGCAGCGCGAGGCCAGCCAGCAACTCTTGGACGAAGCCGCGGACAAGCTGCCGCCGGCCTTCCGCGAACGCCTGGACCGCGAGATCGAGGTCGAGTGGCGCGACGACCTGCCCGCCAATGGCATGGGCCAGGCCCGTGGCCCGCAGCGCATCGCGCTAAACCGCAAGTACCTGGCCGATCTCGCCGACGGCAGCGCCGCCAGCCGCCAGACCGGGCGCGTGCACGGCACCGAGCGGCGCGAGCTGCTGGCGACCCTGCTGCACGAGCTGACCCACGTCTACGATCGCGCGCGCCTGTGGTCGCCGGAGGAAAAACGCGAGATCCGCCGCTGCACGCGCCAGGAAGAAACCCTCGGCCGGATCGCCCAGCCCACCGATTGCCGCGGGCAGAGCGGTCGCCGCTTCACGCTATCCGACGACCCGCGCCTGCTCGATCTCGCCGGCTGGCCGCAGCGCGCCGGCCAGCGCGGGCGGCGCGAGGCGCACAATGGCTTCGTACTGCGCAGCCCGGACGTCTACGAGCTGAGCAATCCGCGCGAGTTCGCCGCGGTGAACATGGAGTACTTCCTCCTCGATCCCAGCTACGCCTGCCGCCGCCCGGCGCTCTACCGCTACTACCAGCAACGCTTCGGCTGGGCGCCGGAACACAGCGCCTGTGCGCAGAGCTTCGCCTACCTCAACGCCGGCCGCGACTTCGGCCAGCAGCCGCTGGGCCAGCTCGACCCCGAGCGGGTCTACGAGGTCGACTACCTGCTGGCCGAGGCCAACGACAACCTGGTCAGCCGCTGGGGCCACACCATGCTCCGCCTGGTGATCTGCGCCCCCGGCCGTCCGCGCGGGCCGGACTGCCGGCTGGACCTCGACCAGCACCTGGTGCTGTCCTACCGCGCCTTCGTCGGCGACCTGCAATTGTCCAGCTGGGACGGCCTGACCGGCGCCTATCCGTCGCGCCTGTTCGTCCTGCCGCTGTCGCAGGTGATCGAGGAATACACCAAGGTCGAGTTGCGCAGCCTCGCCTCGGTGCCGCTGAAGCTGGACCGCGAGGAGGTCGCCAGCCTGGTCGAGCGCGCCGCGCAGAGTCACTGGAGCTACGACGGTCAGTACTACTTCATCTCCAACAATTGCGCGGTGGAAACCCTCAAGCTGCTGCGCAGCGGCATCCCCCGGCGACCGCTGCAAAGCCTGGACAGCATCACCCCCTACGGCGTGCTCGAGATGCTGGAGAACCGCAAGCTGGCCGATCCCAGTGTGCTCGACGACCCCAAGGAAGCCCTGCGCCTGGGCTATCGCTTCGACTCCTTCCGCGACCGCTACCAGGCGATGTTCGACGTCCTCAAGCAGCGCCTGCACATCCCCCAGGACAAGGTCGAGGACTGGCTGGCGCTGCCGGCCAGGGAGCGCCAGCCCTGGTTCGCCAAGGCCGACCTGCGCGCCAGCGCGGCGCTGCTGCTGCTCGAGCAGGCCTCGCTGCGGCGCCAGCTGCTGCTCGCCCAGGACGAGTTGAAGCGCCTGTACCTCGGCCACCTGGACAAGCCGGCCGGCGACCAGCGCCTGGAAGTGGCCGGCAAGACCTTCCAGCAGATCCTCGACGACAGCGGCTTCCTCAGTCGTCCGGCGGAACTCCTGGAGGGCGGATACGGCCTGCCGCAGGCCGCCGAGTGGAAACACCTGGAAGAGCAGACCCGCGAACGCCAGGCGCGCCTGCGCCGGCTCAGCGACGACCTCGACCGCGAGGTCCGCGCCCTGCTCGATCCCGAGCGCCGCGCCGAGCTGGAAGCCAACGAGGCCAATATCAAGGAGGTCGGCGCGCACCTGCGCGAACTGCACAAGGCGGCCGGCGGGCTGATGCTGCCCTGAGGAAGGCGCCTGCAGGACGCAGGGTCCCGGGCGCTCTTCCAGCGCCTCGCAGACAGCGGATAACGCTCTGCGTTATTCGCCCTACAGGTGCCACCTCCGGACTTCGCTCACGGGGCGTCCGCTCCGACGATGAACTCCTCGTCCTCTTCGGGCAACTGCGGGTCGAGGTGTAGCCATGGCAGGCGGCTGCCGACCCAGATGTGCCGGTTGGCGGGGGCGCGCTCGGGATGGTCGAGGCTGGCCACGGTGAAGTCCAGGGTATCGGCGCTGAGCCGGGTGAACAACGCCAGGTTGGCCCCGCAACGCGGGCAGAAGTAGCGCGTGCAACTGGCCGACGAGGCATATTCCGCCGGTTCGCCCGCCAGCCAGCGGAACACCGCGCGCGGCACCGTGGCCCAGGTGGTGACGATGCCGCCGGTGGTGCGCCGGCAGATCGAGCAGTGGCAGTGAGCGACATCGTCCAGCGGCGCGGCGACGGCGTAGCGCAGATAGCCGCAATGGCAACCGCCGGTATGGGTCTCGGACATGGCGAATCCTCCTCACGGGAGTGCCAGCATAAGCCGGACTTGCCCTGTGCCGCAGCCACCTCGCAAGATAAGCGGATTCCACTATCCGGGGGTGCCCGTGACCGCTCTGCTCTACTCCCTCTGGCCGCTGTTCGCCCTCATCGTCGGCGGTTACGCCCTGCGCCGCTGGGACTTTCCCGGCGAAGCCTTCTGGCCTGCCGCCGAACGCCTGAACTACTTCATCCTGTTTCCCGCGCTGCTGTTCAGCAACCTGGCGACCGCGCCGCTGGACGACCCAGGCCTGGCCCGCCAGGCCCTGGCCGTACTGCTCGGGCTCGGCGTCGCCTGGCTCGCCCTGCTGCTCTGCAAACACTGGCGCGGCTGGGACGCCGGGCGCTTCGGCGCCATCGCCCAGGGCGTATTGCGCTTCAACACCTATCTCGGCCTGGCCGCGGTCGGCAGCCTGTACGGCAAGCCGGGCCTGACCCTGGCCGCGCTGATGCTGGCGCTGATGGTGCCGACGGTGAACGTGATGTCGGTCTGGGCGCTGACCGCCGAGCGCGGCATCAGCCTGCGCGCGCTGCTGCTGCCGATCCTGAAGAACCCGCTGATCCTCGCCTGTCTCGCCGGCGCACTGGTCAACCTGGCCGGCGTCGGCCTGCCCGGCGGCAGTGATCGCCTGCTCAACCTGCTGGCGGTGGCCAGCCTGCCGCTGGGCCTGCTGTGCGTCGGCGCGGCGCTGAAACCCCAGGAACTCGGCGGCGAAGTCGCGGCCCTTGGCTGGAACTGCGCGGCACGGCTGCTGGCGATGCCCCTGCTGGCCTTCGCCATCGCTCGCGGGCTGGGCCTGCCGACCATGGAAAGCGCCGTGCTGGTGCTGTTCTTCGCCCTGCCGACGGCGCCCACCGCCTATGTGCTGACCCGCCAACTGGGCGGCGACGGCCATCTGATGGCAGGCATCATCACCTTGCAAACGCTGCTTGCCGGCGCCACTCTGGTCGGCGTACTCCTCGTGCTGCAAGGAAGCCCATGACGACAGGACGCGTCGCCGCCGCCCTCACTGCGCTCTGCCTGCTCTGCCAGCCGGCCTTCGGTTTCATCAAGGTGGTTCCCGAATTCGACGACGAACCCGGCTTCGCCACCTTCTTCTGGGCGGCCTTCACCACCGTCGGCCCATTCATCGGCAGCACCGTCAGCGCACAGGAGTCCAGCGCTGACGAGGGCGACAAGCTCGTCCAGGCGCGGGACGACGCCGCCAGCTTCGTCGCCAGCGACGGTGCGATCCGTGGCGCGTACCTCCAGGCCGCCTTGCAGGTCCTGCGCCAGGTCCCGGAACACGCCGGGTACAGCGACCTGCAACTGGCCGTGGCACTCCTCGCACGGCAGCCCTGATCGACCAAATATCCGAAATTACCCGCACGTTTCCCGCCGTTCTCCAGCGAAAGCTGCCTGAAAGCTTCCCGCCGTAGCATCCGCCCACCACCGGCAGAAGACCGGTCACGACGGCGCGTCCATGAGACGCCCGCTTACCCGTACAAAAACAACAATGGTGATTGCCATGCCCCGTTCCGCACACGCCTACAGCCGCACTCCGTCCGCGCGACGCCTCCCGCCCGCCGCCTGCTGACCGCACGCCGCACGCCCGTCCGCCGTCTTCCCCGGAGTGAACCCATGCTGACCCTGCTCGCCTTCGCCATGGTGGCGACCTTCATGTTCCTGATCATGACCAAGCGCCTGTCCGCGCTGATCGCGCTGATCCTGGTCCCGATCGCCTTCGCCCTGATCGGCGGTTTCGCCGCCGGCCTCGGCCCGATGATGCTCGACGGCATCCGCACCCTGGCGCCGACCGGCGTGATGCTGATGTTCGCGATCCTCTACTTCGCCATCATGATCGACTCCGGGCTGTTCGATCCGGCGGTGCGCAAGATCCTCCGGCTGGTCAAGGGCGACCCGCTGAAGGTCTCGCTGGGCACCGCGGCGCTGGCGATGATCGTCTCCCTCGACGGCGACGGCTCGACCACCTACATGATCTGCGTGGCCGCCGTGCTGCCGTTGTACAGCCGCCTGGGCATGAGCCCGCTGGTGATGGCCTGCCTGATCATGCTCTCCAGCGGCGTGCTCAACATGACCCCCTGGGGTGGCCCCACCGCCCGCGCGGCGAGTGCCCTGCACGTCGACCCCGCGGATATCTTCGTGCCGATGATCCCGGCGATGATCGCCGGGCTGCTGGCGATCTTCGCCATCGCCTGGATCTACGGCAAGCGCGAGCGCGCCCGCCTCGGCGAGCTGCACTTGCCCACCGACCACCAGGACCTGGCGGAGATCAGCGTGTCGCAGTACCCGGAGGCGCGCCGGCCCAGGCTGCTGTGGTTCAACGCCATTCTCACCGTGGTCCTGATGGCGACCCTGATCGCCGGCCTGCTGCCGATGCCGGTGCTGTTCATGATCGCCTTCGGCATCGCCATGATCGTCAACTACCCGTGCATCCAGGAGCAGAAGAAGCGTATCGGCGCGCACGCCGAGAACATTCTCGCGGTGGTCTCGCTGATCTTCGCCGCCGGGGTGTTCACCGGCATCCTCTCCGGCACCGGGATGGTCGACGCCATGTCCAAGAGCCTGCTGGCGGTGATCCCGCCGGCGCTGGGCCCGTACCTGGCGACCATCACCGCGCTGGTGAGCATGCCGTTCACCTTCTTCATGTCCAACGACGCCTTCTACTACGGCGTCCTGCCGATCCTCACCCAGGCCGCCGCCGAATACGGCATCACCCCGGTGGAAATGGCCCGCGCCTCGATCGTCGGCCAACCGGTGCACCTGCTCAGCCCGCTGGTGCCCTCCACCTACCTGCTGGTGGGGCTGGCCAAGATCGACTTCGGCGACCACCAGCGCTTCACCCTGAAATGGGCCGTGCTGGTGTGCCTGGCGATCCTCGCCATGGCCCTGCTGCTGGGCCTGTTCCCCCTGTTCAGTAACTGACCGAGACGAGTGACCGCTTCATGGAATGGCTGACCAGCCCGGAAATCTGGATTGCGTTCTTCACCCTGACCGCCCTGGAGATCGTCCTCGGCATCGACAACATCATCATGATCTCGATCCTGGTCGGGCGCATGCCGAAGCACCTGCAGCCACGCACCCGCTTCTTCGGCCTGGCCCTGGCGATGGTGACGCGGATCCTGCTGTTGCTGTCGATCACCTGGGTCATGCGCCTGACCGCCGACCTCTTCCATCTGTTCGGCCAGGGCATCTCCGGACGCGACCTGATCCTGTTCTTCGGCGGCCTGTTCCTGCTCTGGAAAAGCAGCTCGGAGATCTACCAGGGCCTGGAAGGCGAGGAAGAAAGCGGCGAGGAACCGAAGGGTTCGGCGGGCGGCTTCATCGGTACCATCATCCAGATCGCGATCATCGATATCGTCTTTTCCCTGGACTCGGTGATCACCGCCGTCGGCATGGTCTCCCACGTGCCGGTGATGGTCGCGGCGATCATCGTCGCGGTACTGGTGATGATGCTCTGCGCCGGCGCCATCAGCGACTTCATCGACAAGCACCCGTCGCTGAAGATGCTCGCCCTGTCGTTTCTCATCGTGGTCGGCACGGTGCTGATCGCCGAAGCCTTCGAAGTCCATGTGCCGAAGGGCTACGTCTACTTCGCCATGGCCTTCTCCCTGGCCGTGGAGGCGCTGAACATCCGCATGCGCGGCGCCGCCGCGCGCAAGCGGGGCGAAGAGCCAGTGAAGCTGCGCAAGGAAGTGCTCGGCGACTGAGCCGCTCAGGCCGGCTCGAAACGCTCGCCGCGGAATACCCGGCGAGCCGCGCCGCGACTGATCCGGCCGTGGGCCTGGCGGCGCTCCGCGCGCAGCGCGTCGGCCGCGCTGCTCGCCTGGTCCGCGAGGCGCCGGGCGATCAGCAGGATCGCCAGGCGTTTGTTGGCGTGCTGGCTACGCTGGCTCTGCACCCTGACGCTGATGCCACTGGCCAGGTGCGTGGCGCGCACCGCCGAGTCGGTGGTGTTGACATGCTGGCCGCCGGGGCCGGAGGAGCGCAGGGTCTCGAAACGGATCTCGCCCTCCAGGCTGGCCGGCGGCGCGGCGAAGCGCTCCGCGCCGATGAACCAGTTCTTGCGCGCATGCCTCGCCCGGTAGGGGCTGGCGCAGATCCACTGGATACCGCCGCACCAGCGCTCGGCGAGCGCTTCGGCGGCAGTGCCGCGCAGCCCCAGGAGCAGCGAACGCCAGGTGCGCGGACGCTCGCCGGCCACCTCCTCGATTACCTCGACCTCGACGCCGGCTTGCGCCGCCTCGCGGCACAGCCGCTCGAACGCCTTCGCCACCGCCAGGCAGCATTCCGCCGGCCCCTGGGCCGCGGAGAGTTGCAGCAGGATCATCGGCAACACTCCCCACGGGTCTTGTAGGTCAGCACCGGCTTCAGGCGGGCGACCAGGCGCAGCAGGCCGGCCTCGAGCAGCGCGCCGACCACCGAGTCGACACCCTTGTAGGCTTCCGGCGCCTCCTCGTAGATCAGTTGGCGGTCGCCACAGATCACCCGGCTGCCAAGGCGCGTACGGCCCAGCTGGTCGACGCTGAAGCGCGCCGCCAGGCGATCCCGGCACTCGCCACGCTGCCATTTGCGACCGGCGCCGTGGGCCAGGGAGAACAGGCTCTGCGCACTCGGCACGGGCTCCACCAGGTAGCTGTAGTCGCCGCGCGAGCCGGGGATTACCAGCACCCCCTGGTCGGCCGGGGTGGCGCCCTTGCGGTGCAGCCAGCCGTCGACGCCATCGACCTGTGCCGGCGCCACCAGGTTGTGGTTGATGTCTAGCAGTTCCAGACCGTCGCAGCGCAAGCGTTCGAGAATGCGCCGGGCGATGAGCTGGCGATTACCCTCGGCGAAGCGCAGCGCATCGGCGTGGCGCGCCAGGTAGGCGGAAGCTTCCAGGCTGCCGTCGAGCAGGCCGGCGTGGCCATGCAGGCTGACCTGCTCTTGCAGGATCGCCTGGCCGAGACCGCGCGAGCCACTGTGCACCAGCAGTTGCAAGCGGCCGGCATCGAGGCCGAGGGCGTGCAGGGCGGCCTGGTCGAACACGGTCTCGACCTGCTGTAGCTCGGCGAAGTGGTTGCCGCCGCCTATCGTGCCGAGCGCGCGCCAGTGCTCGCGGGCCGGTAGATCCAGGGCTTCGATGCAGTCGCTCCAGGTCTCGTCCAGCGGCAGGTCGAGATTGCCCAGGCGCTTTTCCAGTTTGTCCGCCGAGAGCTTGCCGGGGACCAGGCCGGTTTCCCACAGGGCCATGCCACAGCCGATGTCGTTGCCGACCAGCGCCGGATAGAAGCGACCGACGGAGAAGAACGCCGCGCCGACCGGATAGCCGCGACCGGGATGCAGGTCCGGGAGACCGACGACGCGGCGCATGCCGTCCAGCTCGGCGGTGGTTTGCAGTTGCTGGATCGCCTTGCCTTCGATCCAGGTGCTGTCCGAGGCGATCAGTGCGACGCCCGCGGACAAAGGCTTGATGTAGTTGCCCATAATCCAATCCATGTGATTGAAACGGTAGATCCGGGGGGCAGACCGAAGCCGAGCGGGCACTCGCGGAAGGGCGAAGGGCGTCTAACGGAGAAGTGAAAACCTGGGGAGCGGTGACCGCGGCAGCCGATGACCTCTCGCCGGAAGCTTGCGCGGACGCAAGGGCGGGAATCGTTCAGCGGTGCAGGGGGTCGAGCGGTAGGTTTCGGTGGCCGTTAGGCCAGGCGCAGCCTGCAAAGGGTAGAGAACTGAATCATCGATGTAACCTCCTTTGCGGTGCGTGAGTGGGGAAATGAAGGGCGAATCCTAGGCGTTTCATTCCCACCGCGCAAGCCCCGGAAAGGCTACGCGATGGAAATGAGCGGCGCATCACTGCGCCGAAAGAGCCTGCACGGCGCCGGGCACCTCGCTGTTCCAGCGCTGGTAGAGCGCCCGCAGCTCGCCGGACGTCGCCATCTGCCGTACCCGCGCGTCGTAGACCTCGCGCAGGAGCCGGCCGCTGGCGCTGTCGGCGAAGGTCATGAAGGACTCCTTGCCGGGCGGCAGTTGCGCGATCGGGTAGGCATCGGCCGCCAGATGCGCTTCGCTGCGCTGCTTTTCCAGTTCGTCCGGCTCGTCGAGGAAGAAATCCAGTTCGCCGTTCTGGACCTGCTCGGTGCAACGCTCGGGGCGGACGCACTCGACCAGGGTGAAGTCGCGCTGCTCCGCGGGGATCAGGTTGTAGCTATGGCGCCAGCCGACGCGCTTGCCGGTGAGGCTGGCGCGGCCGGAGAACGGCGTCTTCGCCGCATGCATCACGCCGTGGTACTCGATGTCGATCGGCAACTGGGCGTACAGCTTGCCCTCAACGCCGGGGATCTCGCCCGGCACGCCATCGACCATGGAGCCCGCGGTCATCAGCTTGTTGGCGCGGTTCCAGGGCATGTTGATGAATTTCACGTCGAGCCCGTAGGGCGCATAGACCTGCTTCAGCAGGTCCCAGTACAGACCACTGCCGTCGGCGTTGGTATAGCCTTCCCAAGCCGGCGCGGCGAAGGTCGCCTTGCGGATGTGCGCCTGCTCCAGGCTATCGCCCAGCGCATCGGCCCGAACCACCGGCGCTCCCCCTACCCCGAGCGCCAACACCGCTGCCGAGAGACAGCCACCGATCCCCGAAAATCGCATCCGCACCACTCCTCTGTATCCCTCTAGACCGGGGCTTTTTAAAAGGTGCAAAGGATACCCTTCCTGTCGGCTAATTCCATGGCCTGTGGCGCAAACGCATGCATCGAACGGAAGGCGAAAAAATCCTCGCCGTTTCCCGGCGCGCACGCTTGAATGAAGGGTAGGCGCCCTGCCGCTCGGGCAGCCGGGACGAACTCCCGCGGGGGGCGCCTGTCCAAATATGACGTTCGTGTTACAACTCGCCTGAACGCTGCCTTTCCATCGTGGCCGTTGGCGCCGTTGTCCGGGCTCCGCGGCGCAACGCACGCGGGACCTGGCGCGAGGTTGGCCATTCGTCGTAGTGCCAGGGGGGCCACGCCATGCTGAAACTGCTCGACCTGCTCTCTGCCGTCGCCCTGCTGGTGTGGGGCACGCATATCGTCCGCACCGGAATTCTCCGGGTCTACGGCGCCGACCTGCGGCGCATCCTCAGTCGCAGCGTGGAAAAACGCCCGCTGGCGTTCGCCGCCGGCATAGGCGTCACCGCCCTGGTGCAAAGCAGCAACGCCACCGCCCTGCTGGCCACCTCCTTCGTCGCCCAGGGCCTGATGGCACTGGCGCCGGCACTGGCGATCATGCTCGGCGCCGATGTCGGCACCGCGCTGATGGCGCGGGTGCTGACCCTCGACCTGTCGTGGCTTTCGCCATTGCTGATCTTCTTCGGCGTGATTTTCTTCCTCAGCCGCAAACAGACCCGCCTCGGCCAGCTCGGCCGGGTATTCATCGGCCTCGGCCTGATCATCCTGGCGCTCCAGCTGATCGTCGCCGCCGCCGAGCCGATGACCCAGGCCAAGGGCGTCAAGGTACTGTTCTCCAGCCTGACCGGCGACATCATGCTCGACGCGCTGACCGGCGCGTTGTTCGCCATGATTTCCTATTCCAGCCTGGCCGCCGTGCTGCTTACCGCGACCCTCGCCGCGTCCAAGGTGATCTCGCTGAAGGTTGCGCTGTGCCTGGTGGTCGGCGCCAACCTCGGCAGCGGCATCCTGGCCATGCTCAGCGCCACCGCGCAAAACGCCGCCGGTCGCCGGGTGGCCCTCGGCAGCCTGTTGTTCAAGGTCGCCGGCTGCCTGCTGGTGCTGCCCCTGGTGGGGCCGCTGGCGGACTGGATGGATCACTGGCAGTTCAGCACCGCCGAACTGGTGATCGCCTTCCACGTGCTCTACAACGCAGCGCGCTGCCTCGCCTGCCTGCCGCTGACCAACGCCATGGCCAGCTTCTGCACCCGCGTGATGCCCGACCGTGCCCTTCCCGACGACGTCGCCCGGCCGCGCCATCTCGACCCCGCCGCCCTCGACACGCCGAGCCTGGCGCTGGCCAACGCGGTGCGCGAGACCCTGCGCATGGGCGACACCGTCGAGCAGATGCTGAACAATCTGATGCAGATCATCCGCGGCGGCGATCCACTGCTCGGCAAGGACATCCGCAAGCTCGACGACGACGTCGACGCCCTCTACACCGCGATCAAGCTGTATCTGGCGAGGATGCCGCGCGAGGACCTGTCCGAACGCGACAGCCGGCGCTGGGCGGAGATCATCGAGCTGGCGATCAACCTGGAGCAGGCCGGCGACATCATCGAGCACATGCTCGCCGCCGTGCAGGACAAGAAGACCTCGCGCAGCCGCTCGTTCTCCGACACCGGCCTGGAAGAGATCGGCACCCTGTACCAGCAGTTGGTCTCCAACCTGCGCCTGGGTCTCTCGGTGTTCCTCAACGGCGACCTCGACAGCGCCAAGCGCCTGCGCCGGGCCAAGCAGCGCTTCCGTCTGCAGGAACGGCGCTACGCCCATGCCCATGTCGACCGCCTGCACCAGCAGGTGGTACAGAGCATCGAGACCAGCTCGCTGCACCTGGATCTGATCAGCGACATGAAGCGTCTCAACTCGCTGTTCTGCGCCATCGCCTACGCCGTGCTGGACAATCCAGACGCACCGAGCAGCGCGGCCGACGAGGGCGCTCGGCGGGACGAGGACGACTGGGCCGACGAAGTCGACGACATGACCTCGGCGCCGCTGGCCGAGCCAGCGCTCGCCGAGGAGCGAGCGGAAACGCGCCGTTCGCGACATTAGCCGTTCTGCGGGTAGGTTCGTCATGAAGCATCCGCTATTCTCGATATTTTCAGTTCCAGGCTCGGCCCATGCGTTCGTTGTCCACCCTGCTGCTGTTCTGCCTGCTCTGCCCCTGGTCGTACGCCGACCAGCGCAGCGAGGTCGAAGCCTTCCAGCTGGAAAACGGCATGGGCGTGCTGCTCAAGCCCACCGAGCAGCACCGGCACGTCTCGATCCGGCTGGTGGTGGGGGTCGGTTTCGCCGACTTCTCGTGCCGTGAAAAGCAGCTGCCGCACCTGCTCGAGCACCTGTTCTTCAGCGGCCTGGACGGCGGCGACGAGGCCGACCTGGAAGCCCGCATGCAGGCCCTCGGCGGGCAATGGAACGCCTACACCAGCGAAGGCGACACCACCTTCGTCATCGAGGCACCTGCCGCCACCCAGCGGCAGGTCCTCGACCTGCTGCTGGACACCATCACCCGCACCGAACTGGACGAGCCGCGCATCGCCGCCGCCAAGCGAGTGATCGAGCGCGAAGGCGGTGGCCATTACTCGCACCTGCAGCGCTGGCTCGACCGCGAGAACCTGGGCCGTGGCGCCATGGACCAACTGGCGGTGGAACTGGGCCTGGCCTGCTCCCAGCGCGCGCCGCTGGCGCCGCTTGGCGCGGAGCAGCTGGAGCGGCTGCGCAGCGACTGGTACGTACCGGGCAACATGACCCTGATCCTGGTCGGTGACCTCGATCCGCGCCTGCCGGCCTATCTGACCCGGACCTTCGGCACCCTGGAAGACCACGAGCTCCCCGAGCGCCGCGAGCTGCCGGCGGCCAACGGGCATGCCGCGGCCAGACGCACCCTGATCACCCGGCCATTCGGCGAAGGCGCGATGTTGCACTGGATCTATCCGGAGCCGGACGACGCCGACCCGGACGCCATGGTCCTGCTCCAGGCTTATATGAACGACGCGCTGTACGCCGACCTGCGTGTGCGGCGCGGACTCACCTACGGGCCATCGACCGATCGCCAGGTGTTCGCCAACCAGGGCTTCTTCAGTCTCGACGCGGATGTCGAGCGCAGCGACCTGCCCGCCACCGAGGCCGCCCTGCGCGAGTTGCTTGACGGCATCCGCCGGCATGGCCTGGACCCGGGGCGTTTCAAGCGGGTGCAATTCGCCGAGCGCGCCAGGCTGGCCTGGAGCACCCAGGGCAACGCGGCGCTGGCGGACTATTACTGGGGCTCGCTGGCCGACTACGAGGACGGCCATTTCCCCAATGAGGAGCGCCGCCTGGCGAAGGTCAGCCTGCAACAGGCGAACGCGCTGGCGAAGCGGCTGTTCGACGGCGAAGGCTACCTGCGCATCGAAAAGCCGCTGTTCGACGACGACATGCTCTACCCGTTGCTGCTCGCCGCCGGTCTCCTGGCCAGCGGCCTGCTCTGGTTCGGCCTGCGCCGCCGGCGCGCCTGACCGGACTACAGGGCCAGGCGGTGGATGACCTGGGTCGAGTCGTCCGGGTCGCGCTGGCCGACGAAGCCCAGTGCGCAACACAGGTCGCGCATCGCCCGGTTGGCCGCCGAGTCCACCGAATACATCTGGCGGAAGCCGTTGCGCCGCGCCACGTCGATCAGATGGCGCATCAGCACGGCGTCGAGGCCCAGCCCCTGGTAGTCGTCGGCGATGGTTACCGCGCATTCGCACTGCCCTTCCTCGCAGCAGGCGGCGTAGCGGCTGATACCGACCTCGCGCAGCTCGCCGTCCTCGTGTACCAGGGCAACGAAGGCCATGCTCTGCTGGTAGTCGATGTCCATCAGTTGGTCGAGCAGCGCCGGGCTGGCTTCCTTGATCTCGCCGAGGAAGCGGAAGTGGCGGGTCGCCGGGGACAGCCGGTTGATGAACTGGCGTTCGCGCTCCCGGTCCTCCTCGCGCAGGGGACGGATCAGCACGTGGCGGCCATCGTCGAGGGACTCGACCCAATGGTCGCCCTCTACCGCCGCGAACGCGGAAGACCGGCTGGCATTTTGTACATTGGACATGATGCGATCTCCAGGAAGGGAAGGAAGTCGGTACAACCACTTCCTTCCTGTCTACGCGGTTTGGCGCAGCTCCGGTTGATCGACATCAACGCCGCCGCCGCAGCGCCGGCGGGAGCCGACGCGTGGCATGCGGCGAAACGCCTCAGGCGTTGGCCAGCTCGGCCTCGGCGATCTCCTTGCCGCGGCGGCGGAACAGTACCAGGGTGGCGAGCAGCCCCAGCAGCGCCGCGCCACTGAGCCAGATGCCCGGGGCCGCGCGGTTGTCCAGGGTGTGGATCAGCCAGGTGCAGACCGCCGGGGTGAAACCACCGAAGGTCGCGGTAGCCAGGCTGTAGGCGAGGGAGAAACCGGTGGTGCGCACGTCCGCCGGCATCACCTCGGTCAACGCCACCACCATCGCGCCGTTGTAGCTGCTGTAGAGGAACGACAGCCACAACTCGACGCCGAGCAGGCCGGCGAAACTCGGCTCGCGGACCAGCCAGGACAGCGCCGGGTAGGCGGTCAGCAGTGCCAGCGCGGAGGCACCCAGCAACAATGGCTTGCGCCCGATGCGGTCGGAGAACGCACCCATCACCGGCAGCCAGATGAAGTTGGACAGGCCGATGCACATGGTCACCAGCAGGCTGTCGAGGTCCGACAGTTGCAGTTCGTTCTTGCCGAAGGTCGGCGTATAGGCGGTGATCAGGTAGAACGATACGGTGGTCATCACCACCATCGCGGTACCGGCCAGCACTACGCCGAAGTTCTGCCCGATGGAGCGCAGCACCTGCGACAGCGACGGTCGGTGGGTGCGCGCCTCGAACTCCGGCGTTTCCTCCAGCGAGCGACGGATGACGAACAGCGCCGGAACGATCAGGCAGCCGATGAAGAACGGTACGCGCCAGCCCCATTCGCCCATGTCCTGCGGGCTCAGCCACTGGTTGAGGAGCACGCCGAGCAGGCCGGCGAAGACCACCGCGACCTGCTGGCTGGCCGACTGCCAACTGACGAAGAAGCCTTTGCGCCCTGGCGTGGCGATCTCCGACAGGTAGACCGAAACCCCTCCCAGCTCGACGCCAGCGGAAAAACCCTGCAGGAGCCGGCCGAACAGCACCAGCAATGGCGCCGCCACGCCCAGCGTGGCATAGCCGGGAACGAAGGCGATCAGCAGGGTACCCATGGCCATCAGGCCGAGGGTGATGATCAGGCCCTGGCGGCGGCCGTGGCGATCGATGTAGGCGCCCAGGAACACCGCACCCAGCGGCCGCATCAGGAAGCCGGCGCCAAAGGTGGCGAGGGACAGCATCAGAGAGGCGAACGGGTTGTCGCCGGGGAAGAAGGTCTTGGCGATGGCGGTGGCGTAGAAGCCATACACCATGAAGTCGTACATCTCGAGGAAGTTGCCACTGACCACACGGAAAATGGCGACGCCTTTGGATTTATTAGAGGCCATGGGACACACACTCAGGCAGACACGGGGAAGCGGTCCATGGCGGCGTCGATGGCCACGCAGGCGGGTACGTCATCCATCGACCGAGTTGTAACCATATGTGTAAAAAGTCCTTTCGAACAATCTAAAATTGCTCGAAAGGCGCTAATTGAGCGGCTTTGAAAGGCTGGCGAAAGCTTCGCGACCGTCTGGCGGAAAGACACTCACTGATAGGAAAGCGTCAGGCTGAGTACCCCGGCCGTCTTGCCGGCGGTAACGTTCTGTCCGGTCTGGATATAGCGGGCGGTCATGTCGATCGAATTCGGCCCGTCTTTCGCCATCCCCATGTATCGCCGCTTGCCGAGCGGGACCGGTTCCCCGTGTGCATCGAGCAGTTGGATACCTACTCCCTTGGCGGACTGGGCGACGTCGAGCAGGTTGATCGTCCCCGGATAGCGGGTATTGGCGAACTGTTCGCTCAATGTCAGGTTGATTGCGGTGCCGGCGTTGCAATCGAGGTCCAGGGAGAATCCCTTGCCGCCTTTCGTGCTGCCCGGACCGTTGAAATCGGCCGCCGGCACGCGGCCCAGTTCGACGACGACGCTGCTTTTCGTCAGGTAGCACGAAGCGCTGACCACCGGACTGCTGGCAAAGGAGAAGGTGAACAGTTCCTTGTTGTAGAGATCTCCCAGCACCGAATTGGGTTTGGTCATCACCTTGAAGCTCGGAAAGGAAAACGTTCCGCCAACCACCGCCCCGGTCTTTATCAGCTTGAACGTCTGCCTGAGCGTGTAGGTGTTCTTTCCCAGATAGGGAAATGGCACGGACAGCGGCGAATATTCGTTGTTCAGCGCCAGCCCACTCATCCGGGCCACGGAACCGTCGTAGTTGGCGGTTTCCCAGTAGAGTCCCACGCCCGCCACGCTGGTCGGATAGGCATAGCCGGTGGTCGGCTGATAGGCGGGATTCTGTTTCGACTTGAAGTACTGCGCGGTCCCCCCCGTCGGGTAAAAGAGATTCTGGCACTCCATCGGAGTGCTGATTTCCCTGATGGCGAGCACCGTACCCACTTCCGCGTCCCGTTGCACCGTGACGGAAGGGAACTGGACCTGCACGCTGGCAGAGCCGACGGGAACACAGACATCCGTGAGCCCGGCCCAGGCATGGAAGGGAAGCAGCGCCGCAAGGAGAAAAAAAGAGCAACGGGCCTTGTGCAGACAGGTATTCATAAGATGAAAACTAAAACTCTACCGGAATTTTCCGATTCTCCTCGGCCTTGCTTGGTTATTTAATAAGAAAAATCCTATTTTTTTATAGGAAAAAGCCTTACTTCCATACCGGTCTCATCGATGACCGCCAGACGGCCTTTCCCGCCTGATTTACCGCAGCAACGCGAATTCCCGTAGACTTTTCCTATCTCGGTCCGCTATTCCCATCATGTCCTCCCGCATCCCTACTCCCTGGAAAGCCCGCCTGGCGCAGCTGATCGCCCTGGCCGCCGGCCTGATGGCTCGCTATCCGCGCACCATCGCCCTGTTCGGCTTCTGCTCGGGCGTGTTCAGTTTCATCATGGTCGATCGACAGAAGGGCTTCGCCCAGGTACTGGCGATCATCATGCTGGTCAGCTGGGTCTGGCTGATCCTCGAGAACCTCCTGCGCGAGACCTTCGCCCGCCGCTTCGGCTGGGAGATCCCGGCGCCGCTGCTGCGCTACGCGACTCAACTGATCCACCAGGAAAGCCTGTTCTTCGTCCTGCCGTTCTTTCTCATCACCACCACCTGGAACAGCGGCCAGGCGCTGTTCACAGGGACGCTGGCCGCCGCGGCGCTGATCTCCATCACCGATCCGCTCTACTATCGCTGGCTGTCCAGGCGTCGCTGGGTGTTCCTCGCCTACCACACCCTGACCCTGTTCGCGGTGTTGCTGACCTCGCTGCCGATCCTGCTGCACCTGACCACCCCGGAAAGCTACCGGTTGTCGCTGGGCATCGCCGTCGTGCTGTCCTTCCCCAGCCTGCTCGTGACCTTCCCGCTACAGCACTGGTGGCGCGGCTTCCTGCTTCTCGGCCTGACCCTGGCGGTGGGCCTGGCCGGCTGGTTCGGCCGCACCTGGGTACCGCCGGCCACCCTGTGGCTGACCGAAGTGGCGGTGAGCAGCCAGTTCGACGACCAGAGCCGCACGCCCGGCGACAGCCTGGAGCAGGTCGGCGCCGCCCAGTTGCGCAGCCAGGGCCTGTTCGCCTATACCGCGATCAACGCGCCGCGCGGCCTCGACGAGCGCATCTATCACGTGTGGATGTTCAACGGGAAGGAGTTCGACCGAATCGCCCTGGATATCCACGGCGGCCGCAAGGAGGGCTACCGGGCCTGGACCCACAAGCAGAACTTCCCCGGCGACCCGGTCGGCCACTGGCAGGTGAAGGTAGTCACCGAGGCCGGACAGATGATCGGCACCCTGCGCTTCGACGTCACCCAGTGACGTCGAAGCCTGGCGACCTCAGGCGAAGAACCAGTAGCACACGGCGATGGAGGCGATGACCCCGGCCAGGTCCGCGGTCAGCGCGCAGCCCACCGCGTGGCGCGCGCGCTGCAGGCCGACCGAGCCGAAATAGACGGCGAGCACGTAGAAGGTGGTCTCGGTGCTGCCCTGCACGGTGGCGGCGACCAGCGCCGGGAAACTGTCGACGCCGTGGGTCTGCATGGTCTCCAGCAGCATCGCCCGCGCCGCGCTGCCGGAGAACGGCTTGACCAGCGCGGTGGGCAGCGCCTCGACGAAGCGGCTGTCCCAGCCCAGCCCCTCGACCGCCCAGCGTATCCCGCCGAGTACCACTTCCAGCGCCCCGGAGGCGCGCAACACGCCAACCGCGCAAAGCATCGCGACCAGATACGGCAACAGGTTCTTGGCGACGTCGAAACCTTCCTTTGCCCCCTCCACGAAGCTCTCGTAGACCGGCACCTTCTTCAGCGCGCCGACGATCAGGAACAGCACGATCAGGCTGAACAGCGTCAGGTTGCCCAGCAGCGAGGACAGCTGCGCCAGCGCGGTGGCCGAGAGCGTGCCGAGCACCGCCATGAAGCCGGCCAGCAGCAACGCGCCGGGGATCAGGTAGGCCAGCACCACCGGGTCCCACAGGCGCAGGCGCTGCATCAGCGCCACCGACAGCAGGCCGGCCAGGGTCGAGGCGCTGGTGGCCAGGAGGATCGGCAGGAATACCAGGGTCGGATCGGCCGCGCCCTGCTGCGCGCGGTACATGAAGATGGTCACCGGCAGCAGGGTCAGGGACGAGGCGTTGAGCACCAGGAAGAGGATCTGCGCATTGCTCGCGGTGCTGCTGCTGGGATTGAGCTCCTGCAACGCCTTCATCGCCTTCAGGCCGATCGGCGTGGCGGCGTTGTCCAGGCCCAGGCCGTTGGCGGCGAAGTTCAGGGTGATCAGGCCGATCGCCGGATGCCCCGGCGGCACTTCCGGCATCAGCCGGCGGAACAGCGGTCCGAGCAGCACCGCCAGGCGCTCGACCAACCCGGCCTTCTCGGCGATGCGCAGGAAACCGAGCCAGAGCGTCAGGGTGCCGAACAGCAGGACCATCACCTCGACCGCCAGCTTGGCCATGGCGAACAGGCTCTCCACCATCGCCGCGAACACCGTCGCATCGCCGCCGATCAACCAGCGCGCCAGCGCGCTCGCCGCCGCTACCAGGAAAAAACCCAACCACAAGCCGTTCAGCATTCAGAATCCCCCGCGTTGCGCGGATGATAGCGGCGCAGGCAGTGCCGGCGCCAGAAACGCCGAGGCCCCGGACGATGCCGGGGCCTCCTGGAGCCACAAGCCGCCTTATTCGAGGGTGGCCTGCTTGCCCTTGGCTTCACCGACCGCCTGCCGCAGGTGCGGCAGCGAATCCCAGTAGCGCTGGCCCTTGGCCGCGTCGTACATGCCTTCCCACTTGGAGATCACCAGCACCGCGAGGGCATTGCCGATCACGTTGAGGGCGGTGCGCGCCATGTCCATGATGCGGTCCACGCCGGCGATGAAGGCCAGGCCCTCGAGCGGGATGCCGACGCTGCCCAGGGTGGCGAGCAGAACCACGAAGGATACGCCCGGCACGCCGGCGATACCCTTGGAGGTCACCATCAGGGTCAGCACCAGCATGATCTGCTGGCCGATGGACAGGTCGATGCCGTAGAGCTGCGCGATGAAGATCGCCGCGATGCTCTGGTACAGGGTCGAACCATCGAGGTTGAAGGAGTAGCCGGTGGGCACCACGAAGCTGCTGATCGCCTTCGGCGCGCCGTAGGCTTCCATTTTCTCGATGATGCGCGGCAGCACGGTTTCCGAGCTGGCGGTGGAATAGGCGAGGACCAGGTCGTCCTTGAAGATGCGGATCAGGCGCATGATCGAGAAGCCGAACATCCGCGCGATCAGGCCCAGCACCACCAGGGCGAAGAAGACGATGGCCACGTAGACCAGGATCACCAGCTTGGCCAGCGGCAGCAGCGAGGCAAAGCCGAAGTTGGCGACGGTCACCGCGATCAGGGCGAAGACACCGATAGGGGCGTACTTCATGATCATGTGGGTGACCTTGAACATGGTCTCGGAAACGCCCTGGAACACCTTCACCAGCGGCTCGCGCAGGTCGTTGGGCAGGCTCGACAGGCCGAGGCCGAACATCACCGAGAAGAAGATGATCGGCAGCATCTCGCCACGGGCGATGGCGGCGAAGACGTTGGAGGGAATCAGGTTGAGGATGGTCGCGATGAACGCATGGTCATGCTGCACTTCCTGGGTGGTCTTCTGGTACTGGGAAATGTCCACGGTACCCAGGGTGCTCATGTCGATGCCGGTGCCGGGCTGGAACAGGTTGGCCAGCAGCAAGCCGACGACGATGGCAACGGTGGTGACGATCTCGAAGTAGATGATGGTCTTCAGGCCGATGCGGCCAAGCTTCTTCGCGTCGCCGACGCCGGCGATGCCGACCACCAGCGAGGAAATCACGATCGGCACCACGATCATCTTGATCAGACGGATGAAGATGTCGCCGGCCGGTTGCAGCACGTTGGCGATCCACCAGGCCTTTTCGGCGCTGAAATGGTTGAGCACTGCGCCGACGGCGATACCGAGTGCCAGACCGATCACGATCTGCCAGGCGAGGCTTAGCTTGGCTTTACCCATGTTTCGTCACCCTTAATTCTTGTGGAAGTCGGGAGTCGCTCCAACGGGAGAGTCGCTCCCGACAGGCGAAAGGGCGCAATGATTCATGCGCTCCCCTACCCCGTCTAATGCCGTAAGTGACTGCCCCATGCCGAATCGGCATGAGAAATCACTAATGAAACGCCCGTCCCACAGGAAATTGCCCTTGATTTTCGTACAAGAACAGGGAGCGGAAGGCACTCCGTGCAAGGCCCGGGAGCCTCGTGCCCATCCTGGGAAGTTGAAAGTCGCTCATCATCGCTGCGATGGATGGTCGCAGGACACGCAACGCCGTCCGGCACGCCATCGCCGGCTGTGGATAAGCGGCATTCTGTGGATAACCGCGCGGTAAAGCCCTTCTGGGAGGGCGCCTCGGAACGCGCGGGTGGTCGATTGTAAAACGACTCCGCCATCCACAGGCATTGATCGATATCAGGGAAGTTCGCGGAGGATCGATGCGGAAGCAGATGCTCCGCCGGACGGCGGAGCATCGTACTCCTTCTATATATAGAAGCGCGCCGGAAGGCAGCGAGACATCGGTGGCTCCCCTCCGGCGCGTTTTCGCCTGGCCCGACCCCGAAGGAGGTACTCCCTGTACCCCTGGAACCCGCCGGGTCGACCTCACCCAGCGCATCCCGGTCCCCTGGCCATGCCCCGCTTCGGGCGGGGCGGTGTCACGCAAGCCCGTTCCGCCTCAGTACCAGTTCGGATCGGCCTTGAGTTGTTCGTCGAGGATCTTCTGTACCGCCGGCTCCGGCTTGCCCAGCCAGCGGAAGCTGGCGTGCTTGCTCGGCGACTTGTCCTGCGGCAGCCCTTCGGGCACCTGCACGTAGAGCCCGTAGGCATGACTCTTGTCCCAATCGAAGGCGACCAGCAGGCGCTGACCCTTGCAATCGGACTTTTCACAGAGACCACCGACCAGATACTTGTCGCCCTGATCGTCGACGGCATGCATCGGCGTAGCGGTTCCCGAGAGATTCATCACCCAGTCGGGCAAGCGGCTCTCGTCTTCCACCAGGTTCTGCCAGGCCTTGCGGTATCCGGCATCGGTGCTCTGCAATTCGTTCAAGCGGTATTCGCCGTCCCTGTCGGCCGCCACCGCCAGCGAACTGGCGGCGACACCGAGCAGCAGTGCGTTCATCAGGTTACGCATGAGTCGCATCGCTTTCTCCTTGGCATCCGGCTAGCCGCGACGGCGTCCGAAGAAGAACGAGACCACGAAGAGCACCAGGAACAGCACGAAGAGGATCTTCGCGATTCCGGTGGCGGCACCTGCGATGCCACCAAACCCGAGGACGGCAGCGATGATGGCGATGATCAGAAAGGTGATAGCCCAACTAAGCATGATGTTTTCTCCTGTGTGCCTTCGGAACTGTCGGTACCGCCTCGGGGCCAGGCCCATCGGGGTAGCGAAGCGGCCTGTGTCCATTTTTCTTCAGGGAGACCGTGACTACCTCATTGCACGCCCCATGCCAGCCTTTCTGAAAAATAAAAATACTTTTAATTCAATAAGTTATAAACCAACCCAGGTAGCCGGCGCAGTTCATCCTGCACGACGCGACAAATTATTCCGGGCGTTTTGCACGATCGGCGCGGTACGCTGTCACATGCAACAGGGAAGCGACCCGGCACCTGCTACCCGGAGCCATCCGTGGAGCCGCCACGGCTTCCCGAAAACCCAAGAACAGCAACATCGGCAGGTTGCACGCCTGCCCGGATGGGCGGCGGGGCGCTCTGCAACTTGCATGGGCTTTCCGGGGACTAACCCAGAAGCCGAATGGCAGTGAATTCCCTAGAGGATAAAAAGCAACGATGGAAACCACTTCCGAAAAACAGGGGCGCATCCTGCTGGTCGATGACGAGTCGGCGATCCTGCGCACTTTCCGTTATTGCCTCGAAGACGAAGGCTACAGCGTGGCCACCGCCAGCAGCGCGCCGCAGGCGGAGGCCCTGTTGCAGCGCCAGGTATTCGACCTGTGCTTCCTCGACCTGCGCCTGGGCGAAGACAACGGGCTCGACGTTCTCGCCCAGATGCGCGTCCAGGCGCCATGGATGCGCGTGGTGATCGTCACCGCGCATTCGGCGGTGGATACCGCGGTCGACGCCATGCAGGCCGGCGCGGTGGATTACCTGGTCAAGCCCTGCAGCCCGGACCAACTGCGCCTGGCCGCCGCCAAGCAACTGGAGGTGCGCCAACTGACCGCGCGCCTGGAGGCCCTGGAGGACGAAGTGCGCCGCCAGGGCGACGGCCTGGAATCGCACAGCCCTGCCATGGCCGCGGTACTGGAGACCGCGCGCCAGGTAGCGGCGACCGACGCCAACATCCTCATCCTCGGCGAGTCCGGCTCCGGCAAGGGCGAACTGGCACGCGCCATCCACACCTGGAGCAAACGCGCGAAGAAGCCCCAGGTCACCATCAACTGCCCGTCGCTGACCGCCGAACTGATGGAAAGCGAACTGTTCGGGCACAGTCGCGGCGCCTTCACCGGAGCCACCGAAAGTACCCTGGGCAGGGTCAGCCAGGCTGACGGCGGCACCCTGTTCCTCGACGAGATCGGCGACTTCCCGCTGACCTTGCAACCCAAGCTGCTGCGCTTCATCTAGGACAAGGAATACGAACGCGTCGGCGATCCGGTGACCCGCCGCGCCGACGTGCGCATCCTTGCCGCGACCAACCGCGACCTGGGCGCGATGGTCGCACAGGGCCAGTTCCGCGAGGACCTGCTCTACCGTCTCAACGTGATCGTGCTCAACCTGCCTCCCCTGCGCGAACGCGCCGAGGATATCCTCGGCCTGGCCGAACGTTTCCTCGCCCGCTTCGTCAAGGACTACGGCCGCCCCGCCCGCGGCTTCAGCGAAGCCGCCCGCGAGGCCATGCGGCAATACCCCTGGCCGGGCAACGTACGCGAGCTACGCAACGTGATCGAACGCGCCAGCATCATCTGCAACCAGGAACTGGTGGATGTCGACCACCTCGGTTTCAGCGCTACGCAATCCGCCAGCAGCGCACCGCGGATCGGCGAATCGCTGAGCCTGGAAGACCTGGAGAAAGCCCATATCACGGCGGTGATGGCCTCCAGCGCCACCCTCGACCAGGCCGCCAAGACCCTCGGTATCGATGCCTCGACCCTGTACCGGAAGCGCAAGCAGTACGGCCTATGAGCATGCCGCTGCCGATGAAGCTCCGGACCCGGTTGTTCCTCAGCATTTCCGCGCTGATCACCGTCTCGCTGTTCGGCCTGCTGCTCGGGTTGTTCAGCGTGATGCAGCTCGGCCGCGCCCAGGAACAACGGATGTCGCACCACTACGCGACCATCGAGGTGAGCCAGCAACTGCGCCAGCTGCTCGGCGACCAGTTGGTCATACTGCTCCGCGAAACCCCCGACGGGCAGGCCCTGGAGCGCTCGCAAGACGACTTCCGACGAGTCCTGGAACAGGGCCGGACGAATACCGTCGACAGCGCCGAGCAGGCCGCCCTGGATGGCGTCCGCGACGCCTACCTGCAACTGCAGGCGCACACCCCGGCCCTGCTCGAGGCGCCCAGGGCCGACAACGACGGCTTCAGCGAAGCCTTCAATGGCCTGCGCCTGCGCCTGCAAGACCTGCAGCAACTGGCGCTGGCCGGCATCAGCGAAGCCGAGACCAGTGCCCGCCATCGTGCCTACCTGGTCGCCGGCCTGCTTGGCTTGGTGGGCGTCGCCATCCTGCTGATCGGTTTCGTCACCGCCCATAGCATCGCCCGGCGCTTCGGCGCGCCGATCGAAACCCTGGCGCGGGCGGCGGACAGGATCGGCGAAGGCGATTTCGACGTGACCCTGCCGATGACCAACGTCGCCGAGGTCGGCCAGTTGACCCGGCGCTTCGGCCTGATGGCCGAGGCCCTGCGGCAGTACCGCAAGACCAGCGTCGAAGAGGTGCTTTCCGGCGAGCGGCGCCTGCAGGCGGTACTCGACAGCATCGACGATGGCCTGGTGATCTTCGACAACCAGGGACGCATCGAACACGCCAACCCGGTCGCGATCCGCCAGCTGTTCGTCTCCAACGACCCCCATGGCAAGCGGATCGACGAAATACTCAGCGATGTCGATGTCCAGGAGGCGGTGGAAAAGGCCCTGCTCGGCGAAGTCCAGGACGAGGCGATGCCCGACCTGGTGGTGGACGTCGCCGGCGAGTCGCGCCTGCTGGCCTGGTCGCTGTATCCGGTCACCCATCCCGGCGGGCATAGCGTCGGCGCGGTGCTGGTGGTCCGCGACGTGACCGAGCAACGCGCCTTCGAACGGGTCCGCAGCGAATTCGTCCTGCGCGCCTCCCACGAACTGCGCACGCCGGTGACCGGCATGCAGATGGCCTTCAGCCTGCTCCGCGAACGCCTGGACTTCCCCGCGGAGTCGCGGGAAGCGGACCTGATCCAGACGGTGGACGAAGAGATGTCGCGGCTGGTCCTGCTGATCAACGACCTGTTGAACTTCTCGCGCTACCAGACCGGCATGCAGAAGCTCGAACTGGCGTCCTGCGACCTCGTCGACCTGCTCACCCAGGCGCAGCAGCGTTTCATTCCCAAGGGCGAGGCCCGCCGCGTCTCGCTGCAACTGGAGCTGGGCGATGAGCTGCCGCGCCTGCAGCTCGACCGCCTGCAGATCGAGCGGGTGATCGACAACCTGCTGGAAAACGCCCTGCGCCATAGCAGCGAAAGCGGGCAGATCCACCTGCAGGCCCGGCGCCAGGGCGACCGGGTGCTGATCGCGGTGGAAGACAATGGCGAAGGCATTCCCTTCAGCCAGCAAGGACGGATCTTCGAGCCTTTCGTCCAGGTCGGACGCAAGAAGGGCGGCGCCGGCCTCGGCCTGGCGCTGTGCAAGGAAATCATCCAGCTGCATGGCGGGCGCATCGCGGTGCGCTCGCAACCAGGCCAGGGCGCGCGCTTCTACATGCTGCTGCCGGTGTGACCGGGGCCGCTCCCGGCAGGCTTTTCCACAGGCCTCAGGAAGTCGGCACCGCCAGCAGCAGCGCGGCGGTTTCCAGGTCCGGCTCGCCATCGAAGCGGGCCGGACGGTACTTCATCTGGAAAGCGCCGATGACGTCGCGGGTGTCCTTCTCCAGCTCGCCGGTCTGCGGCACCAGGTAACCGTGCCGCGCCAACTGCTGCTGGAACCAGCGCACATCCGGCAGCTGGCCGTTCAGTTCGGCGAGCCGGCGCGCCAATTCGCCGGGCTTCGGCCAGGGCACCAGGCCGGCGTCGGCGAGGCGCTTCCAGGGGAACAGCGGACCCGGATCGACCTTGCGGCCCGGCGCGATATCGCTGTGCCCGATGATCCGGTCCGGGGTGATGCCGTGGCGCTTGGCGATGTCCTTCAGCAGGGGGATCAGCGCCTGGATCTGCGCTTCGCTGAACGGATACCAGACCCGCCCCTGGGGTGTATCGCGATAGCCCTGGTTGACGATCTCGATGCCGATCGAGGTGGCGTTCAGCCAGGTCCGGCCCTGCCATTCACTGACCCCGGCGTGCCAGGCGCGGCGGTTCTCATCCACCAGGCGGTAGACGGTGGCCGGCTCGTCGTCGCCGATCAGGTAGTGCGCGCTGACGCCGCCGTGGGTGAGGATGCCCAGCGAATGCGGCAGATCGGTGGAGGTGTAGTGGAGGACGATGAACTGGACGCGGCTGTCCTGGTTCGCCGAGGTGTAGTCGGTGTTCAGGCGCGGGCCGCTGGAGCAGCCGGCCAGCAGCGACAGGGTGAAAGCCAGTAGAACGAACGAACGCATGATGACTCCGAAAAATAGGCAGCGTGGTCAGGCGGCGATGTGCAACACGCTGCGCAGGTTGTCCAACAGCATATCGACGCTGAGCATGATCAGCAGCATGCCGGCCAGGCGCTCGATGGCGGTCAGCCCGCGCGGGCCTAGGAAACGCTGGAGGAACGCCGCCTGCAGCAGGATCAGCGCAGTAGCGGCCCAGGCCAGCACCACCGCCAGGTAAAGCTCCCACAGCGGACCGTCGAAGGTGGTGCGCAGGGTGATCAGCATCGCCAGCGCCGAGGGCCCGGCCACCGCCGGGGTGGCCAGGGGTACCAGCAGCGGCTCGCCGTCGGGCACTTCGCCGAGCAGCCCTTGGGGCGACGGGAAGATCAGGCGCATGGCGATCACGAACAGGATGATGCCACCCGCGATCCCGGTCGCCTCGCGGGACAGGCCGAGGCCGCTGAGGATGTGCTCGCCGAGGGTGAGGAAGAGCAGCAGCAGGCCCAGGGCGAAGGCCAGCTCGCGAAACGCCACGCGCAGGCGGCGCCCGGGTGCGACGCCTTTCAGCGCGGCGAGGAACACGGCGATGTTGCCGAAGGGGTCGGTGACCAGAAAGATCAGGACGGCGACGCCGAACATATCCATGGGAGTTTCCAGAGCGGGACAGCCGGTCATTCTACCGGGCGGGACCATTCTAGCGAGCCGCGGCAACACCTGCAGGCGAGCCCGTCCCGAGTCGTCGGAATGTGCGCTGGTCGCCCTTCAGGCCACTTCCAGGCGGTCCCGGCCGGCGCGCTTGGCTCGATACAGCGCCTGGTCGGCACGCTCGAAAACCGCTTCGCCGGCCTCGTTGCCTTCGAACGCGGTGATGCCGGCGGAACAGGTGATGCTCAGGGGCTCGCCCTTGAAATGGAACGGACAGGCGGCGATCGCCGCGCGCAGCCGTTCGAGCAGTTGCCGGCCGGCTTCCAGGGACGTGGCCGGGAGCAGGACGACGAACTCCTCGCCGCCGAAACGGGCGATGAAATCGGCCTGCCGCAACCGTTTGCGCAATTCGCCGGCAATGATCTTCAGCACCTTGTCCCCGGCCAGGTGGCCGAAGTCGTCGTTGATCCGCTTGAAGTGGTCGATGTCCAGCACCGCCAGCAGCAGATCGCCGCCGTCCCTGTGCCGGCGCGCCACTTCCTGTTCCAGGCGCTCGCTGAGCGCCGCGCGGTTGGGCAGGCCGGTCAGCGGATCGGTCAGGGCTTTCTGTCGCTGGTCCTCCAGGTGGCTGTGGAACGCCTTGGCATCCTGCTCCATGCTGTTGACCCGCTCCATCAGCGCCTGCAGGCGGCCGGACACCTCCTGTTCGTGCTCGGCCTGTTCGCGCTGGTGTTCGTCCATGGAGGCGAGCAGGCCGTTCAGCCGGCTGTCCACCGCCAGCTTGAGGCTGTTCAGGTCGGTCGCCTGCTGCACGCTGGCCTGCAGGCCGCTGACCTGCTCACGCAGCGATTGGTCGAAGCCGCGCGCGTTGTCCAGCACGTCGGTATAGCCGGAGTGGGCGTCGCCCAGGTGGCCGAGGAAGCTTTCCAGGCGCTCGTTGAGTTGCCGCAGGTATTCCTCGAAGTCGCGCTGGCCACTGTCCGCCAGGGACAGCACCAGCACCGCCAGGTCGTCGAGTACCGGCACCAGCTCATACCAGTTCAGGCTGCCATCGATCCGCTCCCGCAGCGCCTCGGCCTGGGGCTGGTGGCTGCTCGGCAGGGACAGGCCATCGAGCAGCCGCAGCAGGCTGGCCTCGATGTGCGGCGCCACCGCGCTGTAGCCGGGCTCCGGTATCGGCGGCGGCAATTCGTAGGCCTCGTCTATCGCCTGCCCGTCGAGGTTATCCACAGGGGTGGCCGGAGCTTCGGGCGCGCTTTCAACGTCCGCCGGCACTGCGGGCGACGGCTCCACGCCCGGTTCTTCCAGCGTCTCGCTAAAGCTCAGGCCGGCCGGTAGCGGCAGGCTGTCGAGCCAGATTACCCGAGGCTCATCCAGCAGGATCTGGTTCGGCTCGCCACGCTCGGCGACCCCGATCCAACCCGCTGGCGCGCTTTCGATGGCGGCGACCCTGCTGGCGGGCAACGACTGCGGCGGACCGCCTGGCGCCTCGTCGTGCTCGGCGACCGGCAGGGACGGCGCGGCCGCCGCCGGTTGGATGGGTGTATTGCTCGCCACAACGGACGGCACCGATGCGCTCGGCTCCGCGGCGGTTTCCGACGCCTTGCTGCCGAACAGGCGTTGCAACAGGCTCGGGCGACCGTCTTCGGCGTCGCCGCCCTTGCGCTCGGCCAGCGCCTGGCGTTGCAGCCTGCTCAGCTCGCTGAGCAGGATCGGAATCTCGCGCGACTGCCGGGCGCGCTCCTCGATATCGCGGGCGAACTGCTTCAGCGGCTTGCGCAGTTCCCGCGGCAGGTCCAGGGCCAGCAACTGCTGGGCCAGTTCGCCGAGGGCATCGATGTTCTGCTGGGTGCGTTGCTGGCGGCGCTGTTCGGAGTCGAGCACGGCCTTTTCCAGGCGCGGAATCAGGCCCGACAGGCCGGCGTCCATGTCGTCGCGACGGAGGATCTCGCGTAGCTCCTTCATGCACTGGTCGACCGCCTTGTCGCTGCCTTCGGCCGCCAGACTGCTACGCACCAGGCCGCGACGCAGCAGGTCGATGCGGGCATCCCAGCGTCGTTGCAGGCGCTCCTGCTGCTCGATGTTCTCCAGGTACTTGTCTTTCCAGCGCTGGACGTCGTCGCGACTCATGGCGGACTCCCGGCATCCCCGCGCAGGACCAAGGCCTTGTCGCGCAGGTTGTCCGGCAGGCGAATCTCCACCGATACCGGCAGATGGTCGGAGATCGGCTGGTCGAGCACGTCGACCCGCTCGAGAGCGAGATCGGAACTGAGCAGGATGTGGTCGAGATTGCGCTGCGGCCGCCAGCTGGGAAACGTCGCCTCGACCTGCGGCGCCATCAGGCCGAGGTCGCGCAGGGGCGAGTTTTCCAGAAGATCGACGGCGTGGGTGTTCATGTCGCCCATCAGCACCTGGTGGCGGTAGTCGCCGATCAGCTCGCGGATATAGGCGAGCTGGCGGGTGCGGGTGCGAGCGCCGAGAGCGAGATGCATCATCACTACCACCAGCGCGTCGACGCCTTCGCCAAAGCGCACGAAGATCGCGCCGCGCCCCGGCGGACCGGGCAACGGATGATCTTCCAGCAGGGTCGGCCGCCAGCGGCTGAGCAGGCCGTTGCTGTGCTGGGCGATACGCCCCAGGTTGCGGTTGAGCTGCTGGTACCAGTAGGGGAACGCCCCCAACTGGGCCAGGTGCTCGACCTGGTTGACGTAGCCGGAACGCAGGCTGCCGCCGTCGGCTTCCTGGAGGGCGACAAGATCGTAGTCGGCGAGCAGTTCGCCGATCCGCTTCAGGTTGGTCGCCCGCCCCGCGTGGGGCAGCAGGTGCTGCCAACCGCGGGTCAGGTAGTGGCGGTAGCGCTCGGTGCTGATACCGACCTGGATGTTGAAGCTGAGAAGGCGCAGGCGGCCGTCGTCGGGCAACTCCCGCGAATCGTCACAGGAGGGGTTCACTCGCGGGTCGCAGCTGCCTGCGACCCGAGGTTCACGCTGCCAGCGGCGCAACATGCCGAATCACCTTGCCTACTTCTTGGCCGCTGCGCGCTCTTTCTCGATCAGGTAGTCGGCCAGCTTGAGGGTTTCCTCCGGACCACCGGCGGAGCCGATGTCGAAGCGGTATTTGCCATTGACCACCATGGTCGGTACGCCGGTGACCTGGTAGGCCATTGCCAGCTTCTTGGCCTTTTCCATCTGGCCCTTGATGGCAAAGGAATTATAGGTGCTCAGGAATTTTTCCTTGTCCACGCCCTTGCCGGCGAGGAAATCGGCCATTTCTTCCGGAGTGGCGAGCTTCTTGTGCTCCTTGTGGATCGCCTCGAACACGGCGTTGTGTACGTCATGCTCGACGCCCATGCTTTCCAGGGTCAGGAACATCTGCCCATGGACGTTCCAGATACCGCCGAACAGGGCAGGCAGGCGCACGAAATGGACATCTGCCGGCAGCTTCTCGCTCCACGGCACGATGGTCGGCTCGAACGCATAGCAATGCGGGCAGCCATACCAGAACAGTTCCACCACTTCGATCTTGCCCGGCTGGGACACCGGCACCGGGCTGCTCAGCTCGACGTATTCCTTGCCGGCGGTATAGTCGTCGGCCTGGGCGGCCATGCCGAACAGGCTGGCCATGGCCAGCATGGCGGTGAGAATCAGGTTACGCATCGTTCACTCCTAGGCGAGGTCAGTGCCGCTCTCCGGCCGGGTTCGGCCCGGTCAGTTCGACCGGGGGGAGCGGTCACGGGTTCCAGCATTGTAGCGATGGCGGGCGCAAAAAAGGGCAGCCGAGGCCACCCTTTTTCATACATCTTTTTTGCCGTGCTACGCAGCGATCAGTGCAGACCCTGGATGTAGCTGGAAATCGCGGCGATGTCCTTGTTCGACAGCTTGGCGGCGATGGACTGCATGATCTTGGTGTCGCCGTCGTTGGTGCGGGTGCCTTCGCGGAAGTCGGTCAGCTGCTTGGCCACGTAGGTCGCGTGCTGGCCGCCCAGGTGCGGGAAACCGGCGGTTGCGATGCCGACGCCGCTCGGGGAATGGCAACCGGTGCAGGCCGGCATGCCTTCGGCGATCTTGCCGCCGCGGAACAGCGCTTCGCCCTGGGCCACCAGGTTCGGATCGGCCATGCCGACACTCATCTTCTGGCTGGCGAAGTAGGCGGCGATGTCGGCCAGGTCCTGGTCGCTGAGGTTGGTCAGCAGGCCGGTCATTTCCAGCACGGTACGCTTGCCGTCCTTGATGTCATGCATCTGCTTGAGCAGGTAACGCTCGCCCTGGCCGGCCAGTTTCGGGAAGTTCGGCGCCGGGCTGTTGCCATCCGCACCGTGACAGGCGCCGCATACCGCGGCTTTCGCCTGGCCCGCGGCGGCATCGCCAGCGGCATGGGCAAGGCCGGTCAGACCCAGGGTCAACAGCAGACTCACGAGAAGTTTGTTCATCAGCTAATCCAATTACGGCTAAGGGTGAAAGATAGTGGGCTTCGGCTACTTCTTCACCATCCACTGGATGGTTGCCTGGTAGTCTTCGGCACTGCAGTCGGTGCACAGGCCGCGGGGCGGCATGGCGTTGAATCCGTTGGTCACATGCTGGACCAGGGTCGGCATGCCCTTGGCCAGCCGCGGCTCCCAGGCGGCATGGTCGCCCTTTTTCGGCGCCATCGGCAGCTGGCCGTCGTGACACGCGCCACAGGTCCGGTTGAACACTGCTTCCGGGTCCTGCGCCGCCTGCGCCGTAACGGCCACCGCAACGACTGTCGCTGCGAGCAGCAGTTTCTTCATGATCGTCCTCATCAGGGGGAACGCCCGCGTTCTACCGCGCGGAAAATGCTCTGTCCGTTCCCGCGCGCGCTCGACCCTGGGGGATAAAGCGCACACAAAATCCGCGGCATTATATACTTCCGATACCGAAACGGAAACGAAACAGCCCCCCGCGACACCGAGTCGCACCCCTGTGGATAACCCATGTCAGAGAAGAACCCCATCGTCGGCCTGTGCCAGAAGGCCAGCTTTCTCATCAGTGCCGCCCAGGTCGACCAGTGCCCCCCCGACGAGGGCCTGGAAGTCGCTTTCGCCGGGCGCTCCAATGCCGGCAAGTCGAGCGCGCTGAACACCCTCACCCACGCCAACCTGGCGCGCACCTCGAAAACCCCGGGACGTACCCAACTGCTCAATTTCTTCGCCCTGGACGACTCGCGGCGCCTGGTGGACCTGCCCGGCTACGGCTACGCGAAGGTGCCGATCCCCCTGAAGCAGCACTGGCAGCGCCACCTGGAAGCCTACCTGAGCAGCCGCGCAAGCCTGGCCGGGGTGTTCCTGATGATGGACATCCGCCACCCGCTGACCGACTTCGACCGACTGATGCTGGATTGGGCCCAGGCCAGCCAGTTGCCGATCCATGTGCTGATGACCAAGGCCGACAAGCTGGCCTTCGGCGCGGCCAAGAACGCCCTGCTCAAGGTACGCCGGGAAGTCCAGCAAGGCTGGGGCGACGTCGCCACCCTGCAACTGTTCTCCGCGCCCAAGCGCCAGGGCATCGACGAGGCGCAAATGGTCCTGGCGCAATGGTTGGGCCTGCTGGACGAGGAACAAGAGGCGTTCGAGGAAGCCTGAATTCCAGGCAAAAAAAACCCCGAGCTTCGTATGGGGAGGGGGAAGTTCGGGGTTCAAGTCCGGACCGCTAGGGCGGGGTCCAGGAATCTGCCAACACTAAACACTGCAAAGGAGCATCGAAGGGCTCAAGAAGCCATTCGTGTGTTCTGACTATCGGCAAAACGGGAAAGTTCAGCGCGCCGCGAAAAACTTTTCCACGGCACCCTCACCGGGCACTCCGGACCTGCTCGCAAGGCCCGCCATACGGGCCTCGCAACCGTTCATCAGTGGGCTTCGTCCCAGTTCGAACCGACACCCGCCTCGACCACCAGCGGTACGTCCAGGATGGCCGCTCCGCTCATCAGCGGGCGGATTCCCTCGCGCACCTGCTCGACCAGATCCTCGCGTACTTCCAGCACCAGTTCGTCGTGCACCTGGAGGATCACCCGGGCATCGAGGCCGCTTTCCAGTAGCCAGTTATCCACAGCGACCATGGCGCGCTTCATGATGTCCGCCGCGGTGCCCTGCATCGGCGCGTTGATCGCGGTGCGCTCGGCGGCCTTGCGCATGGCGCCGTTCTTCGAATGGATCTCCGGCAGGTACAGGCGACGGCCGAACAGGGTTTCGACGAAGCCCTGCTCCGCGGCCTGGGCGCGGGTCCGTTCCATGTACGCCAGGACGCCGGGGTAGCGGGCGAAGTAACGGTCGATGTAGGCCTGGGCCTCCTTGCGCTCGACGCCGATCTGCTTGGCCAGGCCGAAGGCGCTCATGCCGTAGATCAATCCGAAGTTGATCGCCTTGGCGCTGCGTCGCTGGTCGCCGCTGACGTCTTCCAGCGGCACGCCGAAGACTTCCGCCGCGGTGGCGCGGTGTACGTCCAGGTCGTGGCGGAAGGCATCCAGCAGGCCGTCGTCCTTGGCCAGGTGGGCCATGATCCGCAGCTCGATCTGCGAGTAGTCCGCGGCCAATAGCTTGTAGCCCTGCGGCGCGACGAACGCCTGGCGGATGCGCCGGCCCTCCGCGGTACGGATCGGGATGTTCTGCAGGTTCGGGTCGCTCGACGACAGCCGCCCGGTAGCCGCCACCGCCTGGTGGTATGAGGTGTGGATGCGTCCGGTGCGCGGGTTGATCTGCTCGGGCAGGCGGTCGGTGTAAGTGCTCTTGAGCTTGCTCATGGAGCGGTACTGCATGATCACCTTGGGCAGCTCGAAGTCCTGCTCGGCCAGTTCGGCGAGCACCGCCTCGGCGGTGGACGGCTGGCCGGTCGCGGTCTTGCTCAGCACCGGCAGGCCGAGCTTGTCGTAGAGGATCGCGCCGAGCTGCTTGGGCGAGCCGAGGTTGAATTCCTGCCCTGCCAGGTCGTATGCCTGGCGCTCCAGGGCGACCATCTTCTCGCCCAGTTCGCGGCTCTGGATGCCCAGCAGGTTGGCGTCGACCAGCGCGCCGTTGCGCTCGATCCGCGCCAGCACCGGTACCAGCGGCATCTCGATCTCGGTCAGGACCCTGGCCAGGGACGGGATCGCCTCCAGCTTCTGCCACAGGGCCTGGTGCAGGCGCAGGGTCACGTCGGCGTCCTCCGCCGCATAGGGCCCGGCCTGTTCGATGGCGATCTGGTCGAAGGTCAGTTGCTTGGCGCCCTTGCCGGCGATGTCCTCGAAACGGATGGTGCTGTGGCCGAGGTACTTCAGGGCCAGGCTGTCCATGTCGTGGCGAGTGGCGGTGGAGTCCAGCACATAGGACTCGAGCATGGTGTCGTAGGCTACGCCCCGCAGCGCGATGGGGGTGCTGGCATTGGCCAGGACATTGATGTCGTACTTGGCATGCTGGCCGACCTTGAGCTTCTTCGGATCCTCCAGCAGCGGTTGCAGCGCACGCAGCACCGCGTCACGGTCCAGTTGCTCGGGAACGCCCATGTAGCTGTGGGCCAGCGGCACGTAGGCGGCCTCGCCCTCCTTCACTGCGAAGGACACCCCCACCACCTGCGCCTGCTGGGCGTCGATGCTGGTGGTCTCGGTATCGAAGGCGATCAGCTCGGCCTCCTCCAGCTTCTTCAGCCAGGCGTCGAACCCGGCCTGGTCGAGCACCACGTCGTAGTCGACCTCGGCCTGGATAGGCGTTTCCGCCTCGCCGCTCTCGCCGGCCTCCTTGGCCTCGCGCAGGAGGTCGTCCAGCCAGTTCTTGAACTCCAGCTCGCGGTACAGGGCGATCAGCGCTTCGCGCTGCGGCTCGCCGGGATACAGCTTGTCGATCTCCACGTCCAGCTCGACGTCGGTCTTGATGGTCGCCAACTGATAGGACAGGAACGCCTGCTCGCGATTTTCCTCGAGCTTCGCCGGCAAGCCCTTGGCGCCGCGGATCGGTAGCTCGGGCACCTTGTCCAGGCTGGCGTAGAGCACCTCCAGGCCGCCACCGACGCCGGTCAGCAGGCCCAGCGCGGTTTTCTCGCCGACGCCCGGAACGCCGGGGATGTTGTCGACCTTGTCGCCCATCAGGGCGAGGAAATCGATGATCAGCTCAGGACCGACGCCGAATTTCTCTTTCACGCCATCCACGTCGAGGCGGCTACCGGTCATGGTGTTGACCAGCGTAATGTGCCCGTCGACCAGTTGCGCCATGTCCTTGTCGCCGGTGGAAATCACCACCGGGCGGTCGGCCGCGGCGCTGCTGCGCGCCAGGGTGCCGATCACGTCGTCGGCCTCGACCCCCTCCACGCACAGCAGCGGCAGGCCGAGGGCGCGGACGCTGGCATGCAGCGGCTCGACCTGGACCCGCAGGTCGTCGGGCATCGACGGCCGGTTGGCCTTGTACTCGGCGAACAGCTCGTCGCGGAAGGTCGGGCCCTTGGCGTCGAAGACCACCGCGAACGGACTGTCCGGGTACTGCTTGCGCAGGCTCAGGAGCATGTTCAACACGCCCTTCACCGCACCGGTGGGCTTGCCGGTCGAAGTGGTCAGCGGCGGCAGGGCATGGAAGGCGCGGTACAGGTACGAGGAACCGTCCACCAGGACGAGGGGCGCTTGGCTCATGAGGGGAATCAACCTTTTCCGGAGACCAGGGCGTGTAGAATGAACCCTGGACGATTCGATAAAGGAGCAAGGTTACCATGCGTACGCTGAACCGCTTGATGCTCGCCGGACTGCTGGCGTTCGCCCCGCTCGTCGCGATGGCGGCGGACGACGACGCGCCCTCCGGCGAGCCCGACGTAACCATCCGCCAGGAGGGCGACAAGACCATCCAGGAATACCGCGTGAATGGCTTCCTCTATGCCATCAAGGTGGTTCCCAAGCATGGCAAACCCTATTTCCTGGTCCGCGCCGACGGCAGCGATGGCAACTTCATTCGCTCCGACCAGCCGGACAAGCTGATTCCACAATGGGAGATCTTCAGCTGGTGATGTGCACTTCCAACCTGGCGAGGCCACGCTGACATGTCGGTGTTCACCCCACTCGAACGCTCGACCCTGGAAGCCTTCCTCGCCCCCTACGACCTGGGCCGCCTGCGGGATTTCCGTGGCATCGCCGAAGGCTCCGAGAACAGCAACTTCTTCGTCAGCCTGGAACACGGCGAGTTCGTCCTGACCCTGGTCGAGCGCGGCCCGGTGCAGGACCTGCCGTTCTTCATCGAACTGCTCGACGTGCTCCACGAGGACGGCCTGCCGGTGCCCTACGCCCTGCGCACCCGCGACGGCGAGGCCCTGCGCCGTCTCGAAGGCAAGCCGGCGCTGTTGCAACCGCGCCTGGCCGGCCGCCACGAGCGGCAGCCGAACGCCCACCACTGCCAGGAAGTGGGCGATCTGCTCGGGCACCTTCACGCCGCCACCCGCGGGCGCATCCTCGAACGCCCGAGCGACCGTGGCCTGCCCTGGATGCTGGAACAAGGTGCCAACCTCGCCCCGCGACTACCGGAACAGGCACGCGCCCTGCTCGCCCCGGCCCTGGCGGAGATCGCCGCGCTGGATGCCGAGCGCCCAGCGCTGCCGCGCGCCAACCTGCATGCCGACCTGTTCCGCGACAACGTGCTGTTCGACGGCCCGCACCTGGCCGGTCTGATCGACTTCTACAACGCCTGCTCCGGCTGGATGCTCTACGACCTGGCGATCACCCTGAACGACTGGTGCTCCAATGCCGACGGCAGCCTGGATCCGGCCCGTGCCCGCGCCCTGCTCGCCGCCTACGCCAACCGCCGGCCGTTCACCGCGCTGGAAGCCGAGCACTGGCCGAGCATGCTGCGGGTCGCCTGTGTGCGCTTCTGGCTATCGCGACTGATCGCCGCCGAGGCGTTCGCCGGACAGGACGTGCTGATCCATGATCCGGCGGAGTTCGAGATGCGCCTGGCGCAACGGCAGAACGTGGAGATTCATTTGCCGTTTGCGCTGTAGGCAGGAACCGCAGGAGTACGGCCGTCCCGCGGCCGTTCGCCCTTCAAAACCCATGCGGTTCGGCGTCTTGGGTGAGGCCGAGCTGACATCCTGTCGAGGCCTCGTCGTTCAGCCCACCCCCGGCCCGGCCATCCTGGCCGGTCGTTCGCATTGAAAAACGCATGCGGTTCGGCGTCTTGGGTGAGGCCGAGCCGACATCCTGTCGAGGCCTCGTCGTTCAGCCCCCCCCCGGCCCGGCCATCCTGGCCGGTCGTTCGCATTGAAAAACGCATGCGTTTTTCAAGTGCTCACCCACATTTCGAGTGTCCGCAGTTGAGGCAGGTGGCGCAGCCGTCCATCTGTACCACCGCCATGCTGTTGCACTTGCCGCACAGTTGCGCGCCGGCGGGGAAGCCTTCGCCCGGCTCGACCTTGCTGGTGCCCTGGGCGGCCTCGTAGGCGGCGCGTTTTTCCGCGAGGAAAAGACGCTGTTCCTCGTCCAGTTCAGGGCCACGCAACAGGCCGATGGCCGTCAGGTGGCGTTCCAGCACGCCGCCGATCTCGGCGACGATGGAGGGCATGTAGATGCCGCCTTTCTTCAGGTAGCCCCCGCGCGGGTCGAATACCGCCTTGAGTTCCTCGACAAGGAAGGTGCAGTCGCCGCCCTTGCGGAAAACCGCGGACATGATGCGGGTAAGTGCGACGATCCACTGGAAATGATCCATGTTCTTCGAATTGATGAAGATCTCGAAGGGACGCCGCTGCTCGTGCGCCGTGCCCGCATTGAGGACCATGTCGTTGATGGTCACGTAGAGCGCGTGCTCGAACAGCGGCGACTTGATCTTGTAGGTGGCGCCGATCAGGGTATCCGGGCGCTCCAGGGTCTCGTCCATCTGCACCACCGACGCCGCTTCAGCGGCGGCGGCCAGGGCCTGCTCCTCGGCTTCGTTGACGACCTTGAAGCCCTTGATCTTCTGCGTGATCTTGACTGCTGACATATCGATTCCCCCGGCCTCAGTACTTGCCGTAATAGCCTTCTTTCAAGGCGTCGAAGAGGTTGGCGGCGGTATGGATCTCACCGTCGTACTCGACCTGCTCGTTGCCCTTGAACTCCACCACGCTGCCGTCCTCCAGTTCGAAGCGGTAGCGGGTCTTCTCCAGGTCGGACTCCTTGACCAGCACGCCCTGGAACGCCTCGGGATTGAAGCGGAAGGTGGTGCAGCCCTTGAGTCCCTGGTGCCAGGCGTAGCGGTAGATGTCCTTGAAGTCCTCGAACGGGTAGTCGGTGGGCACGTTGGCGGTCTTGGAGATCGACGAATCGACCCACTTCTGCGCCGCCGCCTGGATGTCCACGTGCTGCGCCGGGGTGACGCTGTCGGCGGTGATGAAGTAGTCCGGCAGGCGTCGCGCCGGGTCGTCGCTGTCCGGCAGGGCCTGGGCGTTGACCAGGGTCCGGTAGGCCAGCAGCTCGTAGCTGTAGACCTCGACCTTTTCCTTGGTCTTGCGGCCTTCGCGGATCAGGTTGCGCGAATAATGGTGGGCGAAGCTCGGCTCGATACCGTTGGAAGCATTGTTGGCCAGGCTCAGGCTGATGGTCCCGGTCGGCGCGATGGAGCTGTGGTGAGTGAAGCGCGCGCCGGTTTCAGCCAACGCCTCGATCAGTTCCGGAGCATGTTCGGCGACCCGCTGCATGTAGCGGGAATACTTGGCGTGAAGCACGCTGCCGCGGATGCGGTCGCCGGCCTTATAGCCATCGGCGGCCATTTCCGGACGCTTGCGAAGCATTTCCGCAGTGACTTCGTAGTCCTGCGCCAGGATCGGCGCCGGGCCCTTCTCCCTGGCCAGCTCCAGGGCCACTTCCCAGCCCACCAGGGCCATTTCCCGCGCCACTTCCTCGGTGAATACGCAGGCCTCGGGACTGCCGTAGCGCAGCTTGAGCAGGGTCAGGGTCGAGCCCAGGCCGAGGAAGCCCATGCCATGCCGGCGCTTGCCAAGGATTTCCTGGCGTTGCTGTTCCAGCGGCAGGCCGTTGATTTCCACCACGTTGTCGAGCATCCGGGTAAACACCCGCACCACTTCGCGGAAACGGTCCCAGTCGAAGCGCGCCTCGTCACCGAATGGCTGCTCGACGAAGCAGGTGAGGTTGACCGAGCCGAGCAGGCACGAGCCATAGGGCGGCAGCGGCTGCTCGCCACAGGGGTTGGTGGCGCGGATCGCCTCGCACCACCAGTTGTTGTTCAGTTCGTTGACCCGGTCGATGAGGATGAAGCCCGGCTCCGCATAGTCGTAGGTGGAGACCATGATCATGTCCCACAGGTGGCGGGCGCGAACCTGGCCGTAGACCTTGCAGGCGACCAGCCCGTCGGCACGCTGGACGTAGTCGTCCTGGATCGGCCATTCGCGCCAGACCACCGCGTTGGGGTCGTCGAGGTCAATCTCGTCGCGCTCCTTCACGTGCACCGGGAATACCAGCGGCCAGTCGGCGTCCTGTTCCACCGCCTGCATGAACTGGTCGGTGATCAGCAGGCTCAGGTTGAACTGGCGCAAACGCCCGTCCTCGCGCTTGGCGCGGATGAATTCGCGGACGTCCGGGTGGCTGACATCGAAGGTGCCCATCTGCGCCCCGCGACGGCCGCCGGCGGAGCTGACGGTGAAGCACATCTTGTCATAGATGTCCATGAACGAAAGCGGTCCGCTGGTGTAGGCACCGGCACCGGAAACGTAGGCGCCGCGCGGGCGCAGGGTGCTGAACTCATAGCCGATGCCGCAGCCGGCCTTGAGCGTCAGACCGGCCTCGTGGACTTTCTCGAGGATGTTGTCCATGGAGTCCTGGATGGTTCCGGACACCGTGCAGTTGATGGTCGAAGTGGCCGGCTTGTGCCCCAGGGCGCCGGCGTTGGAGATGATCCGGCCGGCCGGGATGGCGCCGTTGCGCAAGGCCCAGAGGAAGCGCCCGTACCAATGTTCGCGGGAGGCCTTGTCCTCGACATCGGCGAGGGCGCGGGCAACGCGTTGCCAGGTACCGTCGACGCTGGCATCCACCGGCGTACCGTCCTTGCTCTTGAGACGGTACTTCTTGTCCCAGATATCCTGCGACGCGTCCTGCAGGGCGATGGTCCCGCGTTCGGTGCGGGGACTGCGTGCGTCTGTCTTGGCCATCCGCTGATTAACCTCCCGATGGTTGTTGGGGTGTCCGAAGCCGGCCACCGTACGCAACATCTAGTTGTCCATACCTGACTGGAATCAATATCTTGTGTCAGGCAGCAACAGACAACCTTAGTCATCGGGACGCCGCGCGCAAGAGGGCGCGGCCATCGGTCACGTGTTTTCAGAGCTTTTCCAGACAGCCGGCAAATTCACCTGCCAGGTTGTTCAGAAGATTCTCATAGCCGTTGGCGTCCACGCTCACGTTCACGCCCAGGTCGTCCAGTTCGGCCAGGCGCACCGGCAGGCCTTCGCTGAGGGTGTCGGCCAGCCGCGGTCGTAGCGGCGGCTCGCTGAAGATGCAGGCCGGACCGGCGGCCTTCAGCTGGGCGCGCATGGCGGCGACATGGCGTGCTCCCGGCTGGACCTCTGCGGATACCGCGAACACGCCGGTATGGCGCAACCCGTAGGCCTCCTCGAAATAGTCGAAGGCTTCGTGGAAGACGAAGAAAGGCTTGCCGGCAAGCTTGCCCAGGCGTTCGCGGAGTTTCCCGTCGAGCCCGCCGAGGCGCTCCTCGAAGGCCTTCAGGTTGGCCCGGTAGCGCCCGGCGTTGGCCGGGTCGGCCTGGGCCAGGTCCTCGGCCATCCGCGCGGCGATGATGCGGGCGTTGGCCGGCAACAGCCAGAGGTGGGCGTCGAGCATGCCGGGACGATGGTCATGGTCGTGCTCGTCGTGCCCGGCATGCTCCTCTTCCTCGAAATTGACGAACGTGCGCAGGTGCATGCCCGGCAGGTCCTGCACCGCGACGCTGGCGCCCTGGCGGCCGGCGAGCACCTTGGGCAGGAAGTTCTCCAGGTCCGGGCCGATCCAGTAGAACAATTGCACCTCGCGCAGCCGCCGTACGTCGGAAGGACGCAGGGCGTACTGGTGCGGCGAGGCGCCCGGCGGCAGCAGTACGTCCGGCTGGCCGACGCCGTCCTGGATGGCCGCGGCGACCAGTTGCAGCGGTTTGATGCTGGTCAGCACGCTGACCTCGGCGCGCGCCGGCGAAGCCAGCAGGAACAGGGCGAAGCAGGCGGACAGCAGGGCAAAGGGACGCAGGGTCACGGCGGCACTCACATGAAAGGTGGTTAGCGGGTAATATAATAACGTCTCTACCCTCGAGCGTCGCAGCCCATGTACAAGATTGCGCCCAAGACCCCGCTGGCCTGCCAGCCCCATGACCACAGCCAGTGCGTCAGCACCGCGCTGGCCGAGGCCGATGCGCTGTGCGCGCGCCAGGGCGTACGCCTGACCGAATTGCGGCGGCGCGTGCTGGAGCTGGTCTGGCAGAGCCACAAGCCGCTGGGGGCCTACGATATCCTCGCGGTGCTCAGCGAAACCGACGGCCGCCGCGCCGCGCCGCCGACCGTCTACCGCGCGCTGGACTTCCTCCAGGAGAACGGCCTGGTGCACCGCATCGCCTCGCTCAACGCGTTCGTCGGCTGCAACAACCCGGAGCACAGCCACCAGGGCCAGTTCCTCATCTGCCGCACCTGCCACACCGCGATCGAGCTGGAACAGCCGGATATCAGCCGGGCCATCGTCGCCGGAGCGAACAGCGTCGGCTTCGCCGTTGAAAGCCAGACCGTCGAGGTGGTCGGCCTCTGCGGCACCTGCCGGGACCAGAAGGACGCCTGATGGACAACGCGCTGGTGCGGCTGACCCAGGTCGGCGTGTCCTTCAACGGCCAGGCGGTGCTGAGCGATGTCGACCTGGCCATCGAGCCCGGCCAGATCGTCACCCTGATCGGCCCCAACGGCGCCGGCAAGACCACCCTGGTACGCAGCGTGCTCGGCCTGCTCAAGCCGCACGTCGGCGAGGTCTGGCGACGGCCGCGGCTGACCATCGGCTACATGCCGCAGAAACTCCACGTCGACGCCACCCTGCCGCTCAGCGTACTGCGCTTCCTCCGCCTGGTACCCGGGGTCAGGCGCGAGCAGGCGCTGGCGGCGTTGCGCGAGGTCGGCGCGGCGCACGTGCTGGAGCGCCCGCTGCAAAGCATTTCCGGTGGCGAACTGCAACGCGTGCTGCTGGCCCGCGCTCTGCTGCGCAAGCCCGAGCTACTGGTGCTCGACGAGCCGGTGCAGGGCGTCGACGTCGCCGGCCAGGCCGAACTCTACCGCCTCATCGGCAAACTGCGCGACCGCTACGGCTGCGGTGTGCTGATGGTCTCCCACGACCTGCACCTGGTGATGAGCGCCACCGACCAGGTGGTCTGCCTGAACCGCCATGTCTGCTGCTCAGGGCACCCCGAGCAGGTCAGCGGCGACCCGGCCTTCGTCGAGCTGTTCGGCCAGGACGCTCGCAGCCTGGCGATCTACCACCACCATCACGACCACGCCCACGACCTCCACGGCGAGGTGGTCAAGGCCGGTCCCGGTGCCCTGCCTCCAGGCACCCGCTTCACTCCTGTCCACAAGCACGGCCCCGACTGCAACCATGGCTGACTTCCTGCTCAACGCCCTCCTCGCCGGCCTCGCCCTGGCCCTGGTGGCCGGCCCCCTGGGTTCCTTCGTGGTCTGGCGGCGGATGGCCTATTTCGGCGATACCCTGTCCCACGCCGCACTGCTCGGGGTAGCCCTGGGTTTCCTCCTCGATGTCAGCCCGACCCTGGCAGTGACCGTCGGCTGCGTGCTGCTCGCGGTGCTGCTGGTGACCCTGCAGCAGCGCCAGCCGCTGGCCGCCGACACCCTGCTGGGCATCCTCGCCCACAGCACCCTGTCGCTGGGCCTGGTCACCCTGAGCTTCATGAAGGAAGTGCGGGTCGACCTGATGGCCTACCTGTTCGGCGATCTGCTGGCGGTGAGCGCCACCGACCTGCTGTGGATAATCGCCGGCAGCGCGCTGGTCCTGGCATTGATCTGCTTCCTCTGGCGGCCGCTGCTGGCGATCACCGTGCACGAGGAACTGGCGAAGGTGGAAGGCCTGCCGGTCGGAGCGATCCGCCTGGCGCTGATGTTGCTGATCGCCATCGTCATCGCCGTGGCGATGAAGATCGTCGGCGTGTTGCTGATCACCTCGCTGCTGATCATTCCCGCCGCCGCCGCCCAGCGCCATGCCCGCAGTCCCGAGCAGATGGCGGTCGGTGCCAGCCTGCTGGGGCTGGTCGCGGTGTGCGCCGGCCTGGCCCTGTCCTGGTTCAAGGATACCCCCGCCGGCCCCTCGATCGTGGTCAGCGCCGCCGGCCTGTTCCTGCTGAGTTTTGTCCTGCCCCGCCGCACGGTGTAGAATCTGGCGATTTTTTGACCAAACGAGAACCCGCAGGAATGATGTCGTCCTTCTTTCGCCTGCTGTCCGTCCTGGCGGCGGCGCTGCTGGTCAGCGCCTGCCAGGGCAATGCGTCGTCGCAACCGACACCGGTGGTCGCGCCCCAGGCGCAGCCCGCCGATCCCTATGCCGAACTGCAGGAAACCCTGGCCGCCGGCAAGCTCGAACAGGCCGAGCAACAATGGCTGGCCCTGCGCAGCGCCGCCGCCGGCGACGAGCGCGTCGAAGCGTTCCGCCGCCAGTTGGCCGAGGCCTACATGCAGCGCGGGGAAACCGCGCTGCGCCAAGGAGACCTCAACACCGCCACCAGCGCCCTCGGCCATGCCCGCGGGCTGATGCCCAAGGCGCCGGCGCTGACCGCCGGGCTGGACGGTGCGATCAACCGCGCCAAGGTCGATCCCGCCCGCGCCGAGCAGGCCCGACGCATGCAGCAGGCGGCCCAGCAGCAGATGCAGCAGATCATCCAGACGCCGCCCGGCGGCGAGCTGAAGCCGCTGCCCGGCGCTCCCCACCTGATCGATCCGCAAGCGGCCAGCAGCGCCGTGCCCCTGCCGATGCTCGACGGCACCGGCCAGGGCGGCCTCGGTGCGGTGCTCGACGCGGTGGCCGCGGATGTCGTCGCCTACCGTTGCAGGGTGCATATCGAAGTGCGCCGGGACAGCGACTATCCGCTGGTTTCCGACCAGCTCCTGGCGCGGGTGAAGAAGCTCTCGCCCGATTTCGACCTGCATCTCAGCCATGTCGTACAGGCCGACAAGCCAACCCGATTGATACTTACCCCCCGGAATTGAGGTCGGTCCTGCCCCGGCCGCAGCAGAAAGCGCTTGTCGGGAGCGAACCAGACGCTTATTCCATTTCAATGATTTTTCATCTCCAATAAATATTAATAATGCATAAGAAAGCAAGGTAAAATGCTCGGTTTAGCTGACCGCCCATGCTTCCCGCCAAGCCCGTGCTCCAGCCGTAACAGCATCGCCGCACCCACAAGGTTCGCCCAGTGATCGAATTCCACGACGTCCACAAGACCTATCGAGTTGCCGGTCGGGAAATCCCCGCCTTGCAACCGACCCGCCTGAACATCCAGGCCGGGCAGATTTTCGGCCTGATCGGCCATTCCGGTGCCGGCAAGAGCACCCTGCTGCGCCTGATCAACCGCCTCGAGGAGCCCAGCGGCGGCCGCATTCTGGTCGAGGGCGAAGACGTCACCGCCCTCGACGCCGAAGGCCTGCGCCGTTTCCGCCAGCGCGTCGGGATGATCTTCCAGCACTTCAACCTGCTGTCCTCGAAGACCGTCGCCGACAACATCGCCATGCCCCTGCGCCTGGCCGGCGGCTTCAGCCGTGCCGAAGTCGATGCGCGGGTCTGCGAGCTGCTCGCGCGGGTCGGCCTGTCCGACCACGCGCGCAAGTATCCGGCCCAGCTCTCCGGCGGACAGAAACAGCGCGTCGGCATCGCTCGCGCCCTGGCCTGCCGGCCGAGCATCCTGCTCTGCGACGAGGCCACCAGCGCCCTCGATCCGCAGACCACCGCCTCGGTCCTGCAACTGCTGGCGGAAATCAATCGCGAGCTGAAGCTGACCATCGTCCTCATCACCCACGAGATGGACGTGATCCGCCGTGTCTGCGACCAGGTCGCGGTCATGGACGGCGGCGCCATCGTCGAGCAGGGCGATGTCGCCGATGTCTTCCTCCATCCGCAGCACCCGACTACCCGCCGCTTCGTGTTCGAGGCCGAACGGGTCGACGAGGACGAGCGCCACGACGATTTCGCCCACGTGCCGGGTCTCATCCTGCGCCTGACCTTCCGCGGCGAAGCCACCTATGCGCCGCTGCTGGGCACCGTGGCGCGGCAGACCGGGGTCGACTACAGCATCCTTTCCGGACGCATCGACCGCATCAAGGACACGCCCTACGGCCAGTTGACCCTGGCCCTGGTCGGCGGTGACCTGGAAGCCGCCATGAGCCAGTTGAACGCCGCTGACGTACATGTGGAGGTACTGCGCTGATGGACTTCTTCGAAACCATGAGCTTCGCCAACATCGACTGGTACGAAATCTGGCTGGCCAGCGTCGACACCTTCTGGATGCTCGGCGGTTCGCTGCTGTTCACGGTGGTCCTCGGCCTACCCCTCGGCGTCCTGCTGTTCCTTACCGGGCCACGGCAGATGTTCGAGCAGAAGGCGGTCTACACCCTGCTCTCGCTAGTGGTGAACATCCTCCGTTCGTTGCCGTTCATCATCCTGCTGATCGTGATGATCCCGCTGACCGTACTGATCACCGGTACCTCGCTGGGCGTTGCCGGGGCCATCCCGCCGCTGGTGGTGGGCGCCACGCCGTTCTTCGCGCGCCTGGTGGAAACCGCGCTGCGCGAGGTCGACAAGGGCATCATCGAGGCAACCCAGGCGATGGGCGCCAGCACCCGGCAGATCATCTGGAACGCCCTGCTGCCGGAAGCCCGGCCGGGCATCATCGCCGCCATCACCGTCACCGCCATCACCCTGGTCTCGTACACCGCGATGGCCGGCGTAGTAGGCGCCGGCGGACTGGGCGACCTGGCGATCCGCTTCGGCTATCAGCGCTTCCAAACCGACGTGATGGTGGTCACCGTGGTGATGCTGCTGATCCTCGTCCAGATTCTGCAAACCGTGGGCGACAAGCTGGTGGTGCACTTCTCGCGCAAGTAAGCTTGCCGGCCAAGCCCAAAACCCTGAGCGCCGCGGTTATCCACAGCCGCCAGGAACACCTCGAAAGGAGTTGAAGATGAAAAAACTGCTTGCTGCTTTCTCCGCTGTCGCGGCGCTCGGCCTCACCGCCGCCCAGGCCGCCGAGTCCCTCACCGTCGCGGCCACCCCGGTGCCGCACGCGGAAATCCTCAACGTGGTCAAGCCGCTGCTGGCCAAGGAAGGCGTGGACCTGAAGATCAAGGAGTTCACCGACTACGTGCAGCCGAACGTGCAGGTCTCGGAAAAGCGCCTGGACGCCAACTTCTTCCAGCACCAGCCGTACCTCGATGAGTTCAACAAGGCCAAGGGCACCGACCTGGTCGCCGTGACCGGCGTGCACATCGAGCCGCTGGGCGCCTACTCGAGCAAGTACAAGAAGCTCGACGAACTGCCTTCCGGCGCCACCGTGGTGATCCCCAACGACGCCACCAACGGCGGCCGCGCCCTGCTCCTGCTGGACAAGGCCGGGGTGATCAAGCTCAAGGACAACAAGAGCATCACCGCCACGCCGAAGGACATCGTCGACAATCCGAAGAACATCAAGATCCGCGAACTGGAAGCCGCGACCCTGCCGCGCGTGCTGACCCAGGTCGACATGGCGCTGATCAATACCAACTATGCCCTGGAAGCCAAGCTGAACCCGACCAAGGATGCGCTGGCCATCGAAGGCAGCGACTCGCCCTACGTGAACATCCTCGTCGCACGGCCGGACAACAAGGACAGCGACGCCATGCAGAAGCTGGCCAAGGCCCTGCACAGCGCCGAGGTCAAGCAGTTCATCCAGGAGAAATACAAAGGCGCGGTGGTGCCGGCGTTCTGAGCCACGCCGCGTAACCGCCCCTGGAAAAAGCCCGGTCTTCGACCGGGCTTTTTCGTTTCCGCTCCCTGCGCAGCGCCGGCCTCGTCCGGCGTCGCCGGGCGTTTTCCGCGAATGTAGTGAAAAAAACATTACGTCACATATTGATCAATCTGAAAAATTCACTACACAATCGATCCACCTTCGAGGACGCCCCATGCAAGAACTAAAACAACGCCTGGCTTCCCCGCCCACCGAACTGACGCCCGCGGAGCGCAAGGTGGTGCGTGCCCTGCTCGATGACTACCCGCGCCTCGGCCTCGGTCCGATGACGCGCCTGGCCCGGCACGCCGGAGTCAGCGACCCGACGATCATGCGCCTGGTGAAAAAGCTCGGCTTCGCCGGCTACGGCGACTTCCAGGAAGCGCTGCTGGCCGACGTCGACGACCGCCTGCGCTCGCCGCGCACCCTGCTCGCCGAACGCCGCGAGCGGATGGGCCGCGACGACACCTGGGCGCGCTACCTCGACCAGGCTGGCCAGAGCCTGCAACAGACCCTCGGCCTGACCCGCCCCGATGACATCCAGCGCCTCGCCGACTGGCTGCTCGACAGCCGCCTGCGCGTGCACTGCCACGGCGGACGCTTCAGCCGTTTCCTCGCCGGCTACCTGGTCACCCATCTGCGCCTGCTGCGACCGCAATGCCGATTGCTCGACGACGGCGCCCTGCTCCCCGACCAGCTCTACGACCTCGGCCGCCAGGACCTGCTGGTCCTGTTCGACTATCGCCGCTACCAGAGCCAGGCCCAGCACCTGGCCCAGGCCGCCAAGGCACGCGGCACGCGGCTGGTGCTGTTCACCGACATCTACGCCTCGCCGCTGCGCGAACATGCCGACCTGATCGTCAGTTCGCCGGTGGAATCCGCCTCGCCCTTCGACTCGCTGGTGCCGGCCATGGCCCAGGTCGAGGCGCTGGTAGCGACCCTGGTGGCGCGCATGGGCGCGCCGCTCGATGAACGCCTGGAGGGCATCGACCAGCTCCGCAACGCGTTCAGCAGTCATATTCTGGAGGAATGACCCGATGTTCAGCCTGCCCCACCACTCGCCGCGCGACCTGCCATTCGGCCGCCGGCAGACCGCCATCCTGTTCGTCGACATGCAGCGTGCCTGGGTCGAGCCGGGGCGCGACCCGCACGTCGATCCGCAGGCGGCCGGCTATTTCTACGAGCGCGTGCAGAACCAAGTGATCCCCAACCAGCAGCGCCTGCTCAGGGCCATGCGCGCAGTGGACGAGAACGTCCTGCACACCGTCATCGAGAGTCTCACCGCCGATGGCCGCGACCGCTCGCTGGATCACAAGCTGTCGGAGATGCACCTGCCCAAGGGCAGCCCGGACGCCAGGGTGATCGACGCCCTGGAGCCGACCGCCAACGAGATCGTGCTGCCGAAGACCTCTTCCGGCGTTTTCAACTCCACCGCCATCGACTACGTACTGCGCAACCTCGGCACCCGCCACCTGATCGTCTGCGGGGTGGTCACCGACCAGTGCGTGGACATGGCCGTGCGCGACGCCGCCGACCGCGGATACCTGGTCACCCTGGTCGAGGATGCCTGCGCCACCCATACCCCGGAACGCCACCAGGCCTGCCTGGACGCGATCAAGGGCTACTGCTGGATCAGCGACACCGAGACCGTCCTGCAACGCATCGCCGCCCTCGGCCGGAGCAACCTGTGAACCGCCTGCAGCCGGTACGCCTGGTCAGCTTCGTCACCACCGACCTGGCCGGCATCACCCGCGGGCGCTCGCTGCCCCTGGCGACCCTGGAAGAGCAATTGGCCAGCGGTTGCGGCTGGGTACCGGCGAACAGCTCGCTGACCCCGCAGGACCTGATCGACGAGAGCAGCCCCTGGGGCAGCCACGGCGACCTGCGCCTGCTGCCCGACCCGACCAGCCGGGTGCGCGTCGAGCAGGGTCCCGACGCCGCTGCGCCGGCGCTCGACTACCTGCACGGCAACCTGGTGGAAACCGACGGCACGCCGTGGCCGGCCTGTCCGCGCAGCCTGCTGCGGGCCGAGGTGGAACGCTATCGCGACAGCGGCCTGCAGGTCATCGCGGCGTTCGAACACGAATTCAGCCTGCTCGGCCTGCCCGGCGAGCGTCCGGCCGCGGCGTTTTCCCTGCAGGCCCAGCGTGCCGCCGGGCAATTTCCCGGCTGGCTGGTCAGCGCCCTGGCCCAGGCCGGCACCGAGCCGGAGATGTTCCTCCCCGAATACGGCCAGCGCCAGTACGAGGTCACCTGCCGCCCGGCGCAGGGCGTGGCCGCCGCCGACCGCGCGGTGAACGTCCGCGAGGTCACTCGCGAAGTGGCGCGGCAGATGGGCCTGCGTACCTGCTTCGCACCGCTGCCGGCACCCGGCGCGGTGACCAATGGGGTACACCTGCACCTGAGCCTGCAACATGCCGACGGCAGCCCGCTGCTGTACGAGCCCGGTCGACCCAACGATCTCTCCGAACTCGGCGAGCACTGGGCCGCCGGCGTGCTCGCGCACCTGCCGGCGCTGTGTGCGCTGACCGCGCCTACCGCCGCCTCCTACCTGCGCCTGAAACCCCACCACTGGAGCGCCGCCTACGCCTGCCTGGGACTGCGCAACCGCGAAGCGGCGCTGCGCATCTGCCCGGTGGTGAGCGTCGGCGGCAAGCCGCTGGGCAAGCAGTACAACCTGGAATTCCGGCCGATGGACGCCACCGCCTGTCCGCACCTGGCAATGGCCGCGGTGCTGATCGCCGGCCGCCTGGGCATCGAACGACGCCTGCCGCTGCGCGCCCTGGCCGATGTCGATCCGCACAGTCTCAGCGACGAAGAGCGCCAGGCCCGCGGCATCCAGGCCCTGCCGGCGACCCTCGGCGATGCGCTCGACTGCCTGCAACGCGACGAGGCGCTCTGCGCCGAGCTGCCAAAGCCGCTGCTGGACACCTACATCGCCATGAAGCGCCACGAACTGGCGCTGACGGCGGGCTTTTCCGACGACGACCTGTGCCGCCACTATGCCGAGCTCTACTGACAACCCCGAACTCGGCATCTACCAGCTGCCGCCCTACCGCCTGCTCAATCCCGAAGGGCGCAGCCCGGTGGTCCTGGTCTGCGAGCATGCCAGCCGGCACATTCCGCTGGAGTTGCAGCGCCTCGGCCTGGACCAGGCCGCGGCGGAAGAACACATCGCCTGGGATATCGGCGCCCTGGCGCTGGCCGAAGAGCTTTCCCGGCGACTCGACGCGCCATTGCTGGCGGCCGGCTACTCGCGTCTGCTGATCGACCTGAACCGACCGCTGGAGGCGCCCGACAGCATTCCGCCGCACAGCGAGGTCTACCCCGTTCCCGGCAACCGCGAGCTGCCCGAGACGGTGCGCCGCTATCGCCAGGATTGCCTGTTCCATCCGTTCCACCAGCGCCTGACGCAACTGCTCGACGAGCGCCAGGCCGCCGGCGTGCCGACCCGCGTGGTCGGCGTGCACAGTTTTACCCCGGTGTACCACGGCAGACCCCGCCCGCTGGTTGCCGGGGTGCTTTATCGCAACGCCGGCGCCTACGCCGGGCGCATCCTCGACGGTTTGCGCCGGCACGGCCTGGAAGTCGCCGGCAACCAGCCCTATGCGATCGACCCAGCGGAAGACACTACCGTTCCGGTGCATGGCGACGCACGCGGCCTGGAAGCGGTGCTGCTGGAGATCCGCAACGATGGATTGCGCACGCCGGATGCGGTGTGCGCCTGGGCCGAGCGTCTGTATCCCTGGCTCTGATGCGATGACCGGCGCCGCCGGTCGCCAATAACGAGAAAGAGGCCCGCTTCGCGCGCGGCGCCGATAACGACAATACGCTGCCTTTTCCCGAGGAGCCCGTCATGGCCATCGAACAGTTCGGATACCGGCAACAGCTGCGCCGCAGCCTGTCCCTGAGCGACCTGATCATCTACGGGATGATCTTCATGATCCCCATCGCCCCGTTCGGGGTCTACGGCTGGGTCCATGCCGACGCCCACGGCATGGTGCCGATGGCCTACCTGGTGGGCATGCTGGCGATGCTCTTCACCGCCCTCAGCTACGGAGCCATGGCCAAGGCCTTTCCGATTGCCGGCTCGGTGTATTCCTACGCCCAGCGCGGCATCCACCCCCATGTCGGCTTCATCGCCGGCTGGGTGCTGCTGCTCGACTACCTGCTGATCCCGCCGCTGCTCTATGTGTTCAGCGCGCTGGCGCTGAACCACTTGTTCCCGGCGATCCCCAAGCTGGCCTGGATGCTGCTGTTCCTGGTCTCGGCGACTCTGGTCAACCTGCGCGGCATCACCTTCGCCGCCCGCGCCAACCTGTTGTTCCTGATCGGAGAGCTGGTGGTCCTGGCGATCTTCCTGGTGGTCGGCTACCAGGCGCTGGAAGGCGGCCTGGGCAACGGCCGGCTGACCCTCGAACCGCTGTATCGCCCGGAAGCCTTCGATCTCGGCCTGGTGATGAAGGCCGCCTCGATCGCCGTACTGTCGTTCCTCGGCTTCGACGCCATCTCCACCCTCGCCGAAGAGGTCAAGGGCGATCCCGCCCGGCAGATCGGCCGCGCCGCGCTGATCGCGCTGTTCATCATGGGCGGCATCTTCATCGCGCAGACCTGGCTGGCCACCGACCTCGCCGCCGGGATGAACTTCAAGTCGGCGGACACCGCCTTCTACGAGATCGCCGAAGCGGCCGGTGGCCAGTGGCTGTCGATGCTGACCGCGGTAGCCACCGCGCTGGCCTGGGGTGTCACCGTGTCGATCACCTCGCAGGCAGCGGTCTCGCGCCTACTCTACTCGATGGCCCGCGACGGCAGGCTGCCACGCGCGCTGGCCAGGGTCCATCCGCGCTACCAGACGCCGCACGTCAGCCTGTACCTGGTGGCGGTGCTGTCGCTGGGAATCGGCTGGGCCTTCCTCGACGCACCGGACGTGCTCACCTCGCTGGTGAACTTCGGTGCCCTCACCGGCTTCTGCCTGCTGCACCTGAGCGTGATCAACCACTACTACCGCCGCCAGCGCTCCGGCCAGTGGTTGCGGCATCTACTGTTCCCGCTGGTGGGCCTGGCGATCATCGCCTACGTGCTGTACAGCATGAGCCTCGACGCACAGTTGCTCGGACTGGCCTGGATCGCGGTGGGGCTGGTCTACCTGGCGTTGCTGCAACGCGGCGGGCGCCAGGCGCCAGCGGAGTTGGCGAAGGATCTCTGACGCCTCGCGAGGGCTGGTTCAGGCCGGCTCTTCACCGACGAAATCGCTGCGGCTGAGGCCATGCCGCAGCATCTTTTCGTTGAGTGTCCGGCGCGGCAGTTGCAGCAACTCCATCACCGCCTTGATGTCCCCGCGGCACTGGCCGAGCGCCTGGCGCAGGCACTCCGCCTCGAAGGCTTCCATGCGTTCCGCCAGCCCCGAGGTGAGGCCGCCGCCTTCCTCCGCGTCCCCGCGCTCCAGGCCGAGGACATGACGCTCGGCGGCGTTGGCCAGCTCGCGTACATTGCCCGGCCAGTCGTGGGCCATCAGCCGCGCCAGTTCCGCCGGCGCGGCGGGCTGCGGCTCGCGACCGAGGCGCTGGCTGGCAACGCTGGCGAAATGTTCGAAGAGCAGCGGGATGTCCTCGCGACGCTCGCGGATCGGCGGCAGGCGCAGCTCGGCGACGTTCAGGCGATACACCAGGTCCTCGCGGAAACGTCCGGCGCGTGCCTCGGCCAGCAGGTCGGGCTTGGTCGCGGCAATCACCCGCAGGTCGACGTGGATGCTCTGGTTCGAGCCGAGCCGCTCCAGTTGCTGCTCCTGCAGGACGCGCAGCAGCTTGACCTGCTGCGCCAGCGGCATGCTTTCGATCTCGTCGAGGAACAGGGTGCCGCCATGGGCATGCTCGAGCTTGCCGATGCGCTTGCCCTGCGCGCCGGTGAAGGCACCGCTCTCATGACCGAACAGCTCGCTCTCGAACAGTTGCTCGGGGATCGCCGCGCAGTTCAGCGCCACGAACGGCTTGTCGGCGCGCGGCCCGAAGTCGTGCAGGCAGCGGGCAACCAGTTCCTTGCCGCTGCCGGTCTCGCCACGGATCAGGACGTTCACCGGAGTCGGCGCCAGGGCCAGAACCTGCCGGCGCAACGCTTCCATCGGCTTGGACACGCCGAGCAGACGCGCATCGACCTGGTCCTTGAGACTGGCCTGCTCCTTCAGGCGCCGGTTCTCCAGCACCAGGCGGCGCTTTTCCAGCGCGCGCCGCAAACTGCCGAGCAGGCGCTCGGGCGTGAAGGGTTTCTCGATGAAGTCGTAGGCACCCTGGCGCATGGCCTCCACCGCCATCGGCACGTCGCCGTGCCCGGTGACCACGATCACCGGCAGGTCGCGATCGACCGCCTGCAGGTTGGCGAGCAGTTGCAGGCCGTCCATGCCGGGCATGCGCACATCGCTGATGACCACCCCGGCAAAGGACTTGTCCAAGGCTCCCAGGCATTCCTCGGCGCGCAGGCAGAGGCGCACCTCGAAGCCGGACAGCTCCAGCCATTGCTGCACCGCTTCGCGGATCGTCGCTTCGTCGTCGACGAAGATCACCTGGTCGCTCATGTCGTTACGCTCGTGTCATCGGGGGCCGCCGGCAGGATCAGGCTGAACACCGCTCCCGCCTCGGCATTGGCGACCTGCAGGCGGCCGCCGAGTTCGTGGACGATCCCATAGGATACCGCCAGGCCGAGGCCGAGTCCCTCTCCCACCGGCTTGGTGGTGAAGAACGGATCGAAGACGCTGCCCAGGTGCTCGGCGGGAATCCCGCCACCGTTGTCGGCGACGCTCAGCACCCAGTCGCCGCCAAGCCGTTGCAGGGCCAGGCGGATCCACGGCCGCTCCTGGCCGGCAACGGCATCCAGGGCGTTGCGCAGCAGGTTGACCAGCACCTGTTCCAGGCGGATCGCGTCGCCCATCACCCAGGCCGGCCAGAGCAGCGCCTGCTCGATCTCCACCCGTTCGGCGCGGATTCGCGGCAGCAACAACTGCTGCGCCTGTTCGACCACGTGGCCCAACTCGATACGCTCGCGCAGGCCGCCGGCGCTCTTGCGCGCGAAGGTCTTCAGGTGGCCGGTGAGCGCGGCCATGCGTTCGAGCATCTGGTCGATGCGCGGCAACGCCTGGCGCGCCTCGTCGTGGCGTCCGGCGTCGAGCAGCAGGCGCAGGCTGGCCAGTTGCATGCGCTGGGCGGTGAGCGGCTGGTTGATCTCATGGGCCAGGGCCGCCGACATCTGCCCCAGGGCGGCCAGCTTGGCCGCCTGCACCAGGCCGTCCTGCGCGGTACGCAGGTCGGCGGTGCGCTGCTCGACCAGGCGCTCCAGCTCCTCCCGGCTACGTTGCCGCAGGCGAGCGATACGCCAGCGCTGGTGCAGGAACAAGCCGAGGAAGACCAGCGCCAGCCAGGTGCCGGCAGCGGCCAGGCGCGCGGTGGCGACGTCGTCCTGGATGCTCGCGGTGTCGCGCAGCAAGTGCAGGGTCCAGCCGTCGTTGGGCAGGTCCAGCGATTGCCAGAGGTAGTCCTTCTCGCCGTCGGCGCTTTCCACCCGCGCCAGACGGCTGTCTTCGCCGTAGCTGCGCAAGGTCTGGTGGCGCAGGGGTGTCAGGGGCTGGCGATCGTATTGCCGGGTCTCCGCCAGTTCGAAGCGGTCCACGGTATCCAGCGGTTCCAGTTCGCGGTAGCGCCAACCGGCGTGGTTGGCGAGGAACACGATGCCCTTGGCGTCGCTGGCCAGGACCAGGTCGGGAGTCTGGTTCCACTGCCGCTCCAGATCGGGAAACTCCAGCTTGACCACGATTGCGCCCAGGAAGCTGCCGTCCTCGGCGCGCACCGCGTGGGACAGGAAATAACCGGGAATCCCGCTGATCACCCCGACCGCATAGAAACGTCCGGAGCCTTGGGCGATGGTCTGGCGGAAATAGGGACGGAAACCGTAGTTGTGGCCCACGTAGCTGGTCGGCAGGTTCCAGTTGCTCGCCGCCACGGCCAGCCCGGTACGGTCGAGCAGCTCCAGGGTGGAGGAGCGGGCGGCCAGGTTGATGCTTTCCAGCTTGAGGTTGAGTCGCTGCTGCAACTCGCCGTCGATCGGCCCGGCAAGTGCCGCGCGCAGGTCCGGATCCAGCGCCAGCACCGCCGGCAGGCTGCGGAAGCGTTCGATCAGGGTCTGCAGCGAGCCGGCGTAGAGGTCCAGCTGCTTGCGCACCTGTTCGCCCTCGGCGCGTAGCGCCTGCTGCCGCGCCTGGCGCCCCGCCCAGTCCATGGACAGCAACAGGCCGCCGAGCAGCGGCAACAACAGCAGGAACAGGCGCAGCGGACGGGACAAGGACATCGGCGGATCGAAACGGCGGCGGGAAGCGGCGACGATAGCACGGCGCCCGGTTACACTGCGCGCCGTACGAGGAGTCCGCCCATGTCGCTATCCCCCTGGTCCCATTCCTGCTCGGCCGGTTTCACCCTGCGCGGCTGGCGCAGCGAACCGAGCGGCAAGCCGTTGCTGCATTTCCTCCATGGCAACGGCTTCTGCGGCCGTACCTACGAACCGATGCTGCGTCTGTTGGCGGAGGATTTCGACCTCTGGCTGTGCGACATCCAGGGCCACGGCGAAAGCGACCACGGCGGCCGCTTCCACGGCTGGAACCGCAACGCCGAGATGGCGGTGGAGGCCTTCGAGGCCGGGCGCGGTCCCTATGGAGATGTCCAGCGACTGGCCTGCGGGCACAGCTTCGGCGGCGTCCTCAGCAGCCTCGTCCTGGCCCGCCATCCCACCCTGTTCGCCCGCGCCGTGCTGCTCGACCCGGTACTGTTCACCCCGGCGATGATCGGCGTGATGGCACTTTCCGAGACCCTCGGCCTGCAATTGCGCGGCAGCCTGGCGAAGAAGGCGCGCCTGCGCCGCAGCCAGTGGCCCGATCGCGCAGCCGCCTACGCCGGCTTGCGCGGCCGCGGTATCTTCAAGGGCTGGACCGACGAGGCGCTGTGGGCCTACGTGGAATATGCGCTGAAGGAGAGCGACGGCGGAGTCGAGCTGAAGTGCCGGCCAAGCCGCGAAGCGGAGATCTTCAGCTCCTTCCCCAGGCGGCTGTGGCCGTCGCTGGGCAAGATCACCACGCCGACCCGCGTGCTCTACGGTGACCGCACCTACCCTTTCGTCGCCAAGTCGGTGGCGCGCTGGTGCTCGCTCAACCCCCAGGTCAGCGCCCACGCGGTGGTCGGCGGCCACTGCTTCATGCAGGAAGACCCGGCCGATGCCGCCGAACGCGTACGCGACTTTCTCCTGCCCAATCCATGAACGCTCCTTCCGTGGGGAATCCGGCGCTCATCCATCGGTCCCAGGGAGGATGACCCCCACAGGACCGAGCCATGCGCCCTCTCCTCTTCAGCGCCCTTCTCCTGCTCTCCGGGCATACCCAGGCCAGCGAATGGAACGACAGCCAGGCCGTGGACAAGCTATTCGGCGCGGCCGGGGTGAAAGGCACCTTCGTCCTCTACGATGTGCAGCGGCAGCGCTATGTCGGCCATGACCGGGAGCGCGCGGAAACCCGCTTCGTTCCCGCTTCCACCTACAAGGTGGCGAACAGCCTGATCGGCTTATCCACAGGGGCGGTTAGATCCGCCGACGAGGTTCTTCCCTATGGCGGCAAGCCCCAGCGCTTCAAGGCCTGGGAGCACGACATGAGCCTGCGCGACGCGATCGAGGCATCGAACGTACCGGTCTACCAGGAACTGGCGCGGCGCATCGGCCTGGAGCGGATGCGCGCCAATGTCTCCCGCCTGGGTTACGGCAACGCGGAAATTGGCCAGGTTGTGGATAACTTCTGGTTGGTGGGACCGCTGAAGATCAGCGCGATGGAACAGACCCGCTTTCTGCTCCGACTGGCGCAGGGAGAGTTGCCATTCCCCGCCCCGGTGCAGTCCACCGTGCGCGCCATGACCCTGCTGGAAAGCGGCCCGGGCTGGGAGCTGCACGGCAAGACCGGCTGGTGCTTCGACTGCACGCCGGAACTCGGCTGGTGGGTGGGCTGGGTGAAGCGCAACGAGCGGCTCTACGGCTTCGCCCTGAACATCGACATGCCCGGCGGCGAGGCCGACACCGGAAAGCGTGTCGAACTGGGCAAGGCCAGTCTCAAGGCTCTCGGGATACTGCCCTGACGCTCTGCCGCCTCAGTCGCCGACCTTTTTCTGCCGGGACTGCCGCCATTCGTCGAGGCGGATCACCTCGGCGCTATGCACCGGCGGGTTGTCGACCTCGGCGGCCGCCTCGAAGCGATGCGGGGCCAATTCGATGGCGCCGAGGTGATAGCCATACATGACGATGCGCCCGGCGTAGCGTTCCTCGCCGCTGACGGTGAATTCGAAACCGAACTCGCGGCTCAGCCGCCACTGCCCGCGGTGGTCACGGGCCAGGCGCAGGCGCCGGCGCGCGACATTCTCGTCGAGCAGTTCCACGCCCTGCTTGGCGCAATGCTGCTTGGCCAGCAGCAACGCCCGCTCGCGCACGCCATGGGCGCGCCACCACCAGGCAGCGGCGGCGCCCAACAGGAGCATGACGAAAAGGTTACCCAGGGTCACGAGCGGAATCCGGTGTAGGGGGACGGCCAGCTTACCCGTTCTCCCGGCAGGCAGCGAGTGGGGGGTGTTTTCGCCATGTGAATTAGCCCCCATACTGCGCCGACTCAGCTGTAGGAAGTCGTCTCATGCCACGCACGCCCCATCTGCTCGCCATCCAGTCCCATGTGGTCTTCGGCCACGCCGGCAATGCCGCGGCGGTGTTCCCGATGCAGCGCATCGGAATCAACGTCTGGCCGTTGAACACGGTGCAATTCTCCAACCACACCCAGTACGGTCGATGGACCGGGCAGGTGCTGCCGCCGGAGCAGATCCCGGCGCTGGTGGACGGTATTGCCGGCATCGGCGAACTGGGCAACTGCGACGCGGTGCTGTCCGGCTATCTCGGCAGCGCCGCCCAGGGCCGCGCCATTCTCGACGTGGTGGCACGGATCAAACAGGCCAACCCTCGGGCGTTGTACCTCTGCGACCCGGTCATGGGCCACCCGGAAAAAGGCTGCATCGTGGCCCCGGAAGTCAGCGACTTCCTGCTGGAAGAAGCCGCCGCGGTCGCCGACTACCTGTGCCCCAACCAGTTGGAGCTGGACAGCTTCTGCGACCGCCAGCCCAGTTCCCTCGCCGATTGCGTGGAGATGGCGCGGAGCCTGCTGGCACGTGGACCGAAGGCGATCCTGGTGAAGCACCTGAACTACCCGGGCAAGGCCGGCGACACCTTCGAGATGCTGCTGGTCGCCGCCGACCAGGTCTGGCACCTGCAACGCCCTCTGCTGGCCTTCCCGCGCCAGCCGGTGGGGGTCGGCGACCTCGCCTCGGGGTTGTTCCTCTCGCGCCTGCTGCTCGGCGACGACCTGCGTAACGCCTTCGAATTCACCGGCGCCGCGGTCCATGAAGTGCTGCTGGAAACCCAGGCCTGCGGCAGCTACGAGCTGGAGCTGGTGCGGGCGCAGGATCGGATCGCGCATCCACGCGTACGCTTCGACGCGGTACGCTTGTAATCCTCGAACCGCCTGTGGATCAGCGTTATCCACAGGAAGCTCATCAGAGGATGTATTTCCCCAACACCAACCCACCGATCACCATCACCGCCATCAGCACGAAAGCCATGCCCAGGCGCCGCTCGATCAGGGTCTTCAGGCGTGGGCCAACCCAGAACAGCAAAGCGCAGGTGGCGGCGAAGCGCAGGCTGCGGGCGACAAGGCTGAGGCCGACGAACAGCCAGAGGTCGAGCTGGGTCACTCCGCTGGTAATGGTGATCACCTTGTACGGCAGCGGCGTGAAGCCACCGCCCAGCAGCACCATCAGCCAGCCCAGTTCGTTGTAGCGTTCGGCGACCTGTTCGAAGTTCTCCAGCAAGCCGTAGAACGCCAGGATCGGCATGGCCACGCTCTCGAACAGCAGCAAGCCGATGAAATAGCCGGCGATGCCGCCCAGTACCGAGCTGATCGCGCAGATCGCCGCGTAGCGCCAGGCCTTGGCCCGGTTGGCCAGGACCATCGGCACCAGCAAGGCGTCCGGCGGAATCGGGAAGAACGAGCTTTCGGCGAAGGTCACCCCGCCCAGAGCCAGCTCCGCCCGGGGATGGCCGGCCAGGCGCAGGGTCCAGTCGTAGAGACGGCGCAACATGTCAGGCCGACTGCGGCAGCGGTGCGTCGGCGCCGCGCTCGTCACGGTCGAGTCCCAGGCGATGGACCATCCCGCAGGCGATCTCGCGCTCGCCCATGATCACCAGGTTGGCGCCGTTCTGCTCCAGGTAGTCCACCTCGGCGTCGAAATGTGCCCGGGCGACGATGTCCAGCGGCGGGTTCACCGCGCGGGCGTGGCTGGCGATCTGCCCGGCCTCGAAGCCGTTGGGAATGGCGATCAGCAACCAGCGCGCCTCGGCGATGTTGGCCAGTTCCAGCACGCCGGGACTGGCGGCGTTGCCGAGGACCACGCTGTAGCCCTGTTCGCGCAGTTCGTCGGCCTTGTCGCGCTTGTCCACCACCACCACGAAGGGCGTCCCGGCGGCGCGCAGGCGAGCGCTGACCAACCCGCCAACCCGGCCATGACCGATCAGCACCGCATGCTCGCGCTCCAGGATCGGCGGCGGCAGGTCCTGCGCCGGCATCTCGCGGACCCCGCCAGCGGCCTCCGCCAGGCGCTGCTCCTTGCGTTGCTGCAGGCGATCGATGGCGATGAACAGCAGCGGATTGACCAGGATCGACAGGATCGCCCCGGCCAGCACCAGGTCGCGGCTCTGCTCCGGCACCAGTTCGAGGCCGATGCCCAGGCCGATGAGAATGAAGGAAAACTCGCCGATCTGTGCCAGGCTGGCGGCAATCACCAGCGCGGTGCTGTTCGGATGACCGAAGGCGCGGACGATCAGGTAGGCGGCCACCGACTTGCCGAAGACGATGACCAGGAAGGTGGCCAGCACCGTCAGCGGCTCCTGCAACAGGATCATCGGATTGAACAGCATTCCCACCGAGACGAAGAACAGCACCGCGAAAGCGTCGCGCAGCGGCAACGAGTTCTCCGCCGCCTCGTGGCTGAGCTCGGACTCGTTGAGAATCATCCCGGCGAAGAAGGCGCCTAGCGCGAAGGACACCCCGAACAGCACCGCCGAGCCATAGGCGATGCCCAGGGCAATGGCCAGCACGGCCAGGGTGAAGAGCTCCCGCGAACCACTGGCGGCGATCCTCTCCAACACCCAGGGCACCACCCGGCGGCCGCCGAAGATCATCAAGGCGACGAAGGCGGCGACCTTGCCCAGAGTAATCAGCAGCGGCCAGAGCAGACCGGCGTCGCCGCCGTCGGTCTTGCCGCCGAGGGTGCCGGCGAGCGCCGGCAGGAGCACCAGGGTCAGGACCATCGCCAGGTCCTCGACGATCAGCCAGCCGATGGCGATCCTGCCACGCTTGGTGTCCAGCAACTGGCGCTGCTCCAAGGCGCGCAACAGCACCACGGTACTGGCCACCGACAGGCTCAGGCCGAATACCAGGCCGCCGCCGAAGCTCCAGCCGAGCAGCTTGGCCAGGCCGATGCCAAGCAGCGTGGCGACGCCGATCTGCACCAGCGCCCCGGGAATGGCGATGGCCTTCACCGAGAGCAGGTCCTTGAGCGAGAAGTGCAGGCCGACGCCGAACATCAGCAGGATCACGCCGAGTTCGGCGATTTCCTGCGACAGCGCCTGGTCGGCGACATAACCGGGAGTGAACGGCCCGGCCAGGACGCCCGCGAGCAAGTAGCCGACCAGCGGCGAAATGCGCAGGCGATTGGCCAGGGCCCCGAAGAGGAAGGCGAGGACGAACCCCGCGGCGAGTGTGGTGAGTAACGGCGTATGGTGCATCAGGACTCCCGGCAACACGGGGAACGCGTCCTCCACGGCCTGGCCGGCGGACGACGACGTTCGAAATGGATCACGGACCCACGCCCGTGACGGCAAGGCGGAAAGGCTTTCCACCAACGGAGCCGGGCAGAGCGACCGGCCCATGGCATTCGAGCGACCCGACGGCGGCTATGGTTCCTGGCGAAACCCGGCGCGATACCGACAGGTTAACCCGTTGACGTTGCTGGAGTTTTAACAGGCACGCCGGTTTCTTATCAAGAAATGTCAGGAATGGACGCCAGCAGAGGCAAACTTCTGCGTTTTCTTATGAAAAGCTCCGAAAATTCGCGAAACGGCATCAGGTCCGAAGCGGACTCGACCGGACACCGGCAGCCTTCCTCAACCGTCTTCGCGAATCGCCTGGTAGCGGGCCTCCAGCTCCGCGCGCAGCTGGCGGCGTTGCTGGGCCTGGGCGAAGCGACGCTTCTGCTCGGCGGTTTCCAGCTCCAGCGGGCGGACGGCCACCGGCTTGCGCTCGTCATCCAGGGCGACCATGGTGAAGAAACAGCTGTTGGTATGACGCACGGACTGCTCGCGGATGTTCTCGGTGATGACCTTGACGCCGATTTCCATGGAAGTCCGCCCGGTGTAGTTGACCGAAGCGAGGAAGGTCACCAGTTCGCCGACATGCACCGGCTCGCGGAAGATCACCTGATCCACCGACAGGGTCACCACGTAGCGACCGGCGTAGCGGCTGGCGCATGCATAGGCGACTTCGTCGAGATACTTCAGGAGGGTGCCGCCATGGACATTGCCGGAGAAATTGGCCATGTCCGGGGTCATCAGCACGGTCATCGACAGTTGGTTGTTTCCGGGTTGCATAGCGCTTTTTCTCTCATCAGGACGGGCGGGGGACACCATAGACGCAAACGAAGACGGCAGCGGCCACAAATTTTCAATCGTCATGATCGAAATCGCGCCGGGTCGTGCAGACATCCGCGGGCTTTTCTAGACTGGCCCTTTTCCACCGGGAATCGCTCCAATGCCTGCCGCCATTCGCATCCTTTTCCTGGCCTTGGCCGTGCTTGCCGGCATCGGTGCCGCTGTCAGCCAGGCCGAGGATACGCCCTGCGCCACCGCCGCGGAATGCAACACGCGCGGCACCCAGGCTTATCGACAGGGGAGTTATCCACAGGCGTTGGTCGCCTTCGCCTGGCAATTGCGCCTGGCCGAGCGCCAGGAACAGGGCGGAGCCGACTCGGAACAGGCGCTGAACAATCTCGCGCTGACCAGCCTCAAGGCCGGGCAACCGGGACGCGCCCGCGCCTGGATGAACCTGGCGCTGGATCGCGGCTACAGCGGCAAGGCCACGCGCTACAACCTGGAACAGGTTGCCCTGAAAGTCGACTACCCGTCCCTCCAGGGCCTCGCCGGGCACTACCTGCGCTACGCCGGGCAGGCTGAATGGGAAAGCCTGCAGATCGAACCGGTGAAGGGCGGCTACCAGGCGAGCTTCGCCCTGATGCGCATCGGCAATCCGGAGAAACTGATGGAATATGGGCCCGCGGCGGTCGGCGAGTTGTCCGGTCGGCTGGAGGGGCAAGGCGCGCTCTACCGGCTGCGCAGCGAAGGCCTGGGCGCCGGCTGCAGCCTGCTGGTATGGCAGGAAGGCATCGACCTACGAGTGGTGGAGAGCCTTGGCGGGGACTGCCAGGGTTACGGCGGCATGGGCATCGCCGCCGCCGGTAACTGGGTGAAGATATCCAGTCAGGCCAGGGACGACTGAAACTTTTCCACAGGCCGCTCCAGCGGAGCGACCCGTGGAAAATCCGCTCAGCGGCCAGCGGACAGGCCGAAGTCCACCGCCAGGTCGGCGCCCGTGATCGCTTCGGCCTGAGGGCCGCAGAGATACCAGACCAGCTCGGCGACTTCTTCCGGGCGGATGAAGCGTGCCGCCTTGCCCTGTGGATAATCCTTCAGCAGCGCGCGCTTGTAGCCATCCGGATTGCCCATCCCATAGCGTTCGGCCTGGTAGTCGAGCATCGGCGTGGCGATATCCGCCGGCGACACGGCGTTGACCCGCACGCCCTGCTCGGCCAGTTCCAGCGCCAGTGTCTTGCTCAGCATGGTCAGCGCCGCCTTGCTCGCGCAATACGCCGCCGAACCCCGGTAGGCCTGGCGTCCGGAGTCGCTGGAGATGTTGACGATGCTGCCCTGGTTTTCCTTCAGGTAGGGAATCGCGGCCTGGCACATGTAGAAGGAGGCCTTGAGGTTGACTCCCAGGACCAGGTCGAAATCCTCCTCGGTGAAGTTTTCCACAGGCCCCTCGCGCCAGACGCCCGCGGCATTCACCAGGGCGTCGAGGCGTCCGGTACGGGCGAGAATCTTCGACATCAGGGTATGGCAGTTATCCGCGCTGCGCAGGTCGGCGACCCCGCTGGCGTCCAACGGCACCTGCGCGTTCAGCGCGTGCAGGCCCTCCTTATCCACATCCGTGGCGGCGATGCGCCAATGACTCTGGGCGAAACGCTTGGCGATTGCCCGGCCCAAGCCGCCGGCTGCACCAGTGATAAGAACGACGGGCGTGCTCATCTGCTTTTCCTTACTCCTGTGCCGCGTGGAAAACACCGACGGCCAATCGGCCGCCCGCTTCAATGACTGACCGGCAACGCCGGCAGCCGTTCATTCAGGCCTGGTTGAGATACCAGCGCCAGTCCTGCTCGCCGACCTCGCCCA
>NZ_KV811178.1:0-149996 GCF_001813025.1 Pseudomonas sp. HMSC066A08 | reverse complement strand
AGCGCCAGTCCTGCTCGCCGACCTCGCCCATGAAGGCACGGTATTCGGCCTGCTTGATCGCCAGGTAGATCTTCAGGAAATCCTCGCCGAGCGCCTCGCGCGCCCAGGCCGAGCCCTCCAGGGCGCGCAGCGCGGTCAGCCAGTCGCTCGGCAACGCCTGGGTGGCTTGAGCGTAGCCGTTGCCGCTGATCGGCGCACCGGGGTCGAGTCGCTCGCGAATACCCAGGCGCACCGCCGCGAGCAACGCCGCCGCCGCCAGGTAGGGATTGGCGTCGGCGCCGCAGATGCGGTGCTCGATGTGCCGGCTGGACGCCGGGCCGCCGGGAACCCGCAGCGACACGGTGCGGTTGTTGATTCCCCAGGTCGGCGCCAGCGGCGCGTAGCTGTTCGCCTGGAAGCGGCGGAACGAGTTGGCGTTCGGACAGAACAGCGCCAAAGACTCCAGCAGGCACGCCTTCATTCCACCGATGGCCTGGCGCAGCAGCGGGGTCCCGGCCGGATCCTCGCTGGCGAACAGATTGTTGCCAGCAGCGTCGGCCAGGCTGACGTGCAGGTGCAGGCCGCTGCCGGAAAGATCGGCGAACGGCTTGGCCATGAAGCAGGCTTGCAGCCCATGGCGATTCGCCACGCCCTTGACCAGGCGTTTGTAGCGCACGCCTTCGTCGATCGCCTGGAGCGCGTCGAAGCGGTGCTGCAGGGTAATTTCCACCTGCCCCGGCGCGTACTCCGAGATCGCCGTGCGCGCCGGCAGGCCCTGGGCCTCGCAGGCGGCATACAAGTCATCGAGGAATGGCTGCAACTGCTCCAGCTCGTAGACGCCATAGACCTGGGTCGCCCGCGGCCGCTGGCCATTCATCTGCAACGCCGGCAACGGCCGGCCGTCGCTGTCGCGTTCGCGGTCGAGCAGGTAGAACTCCAGTTCCACCGCCATCACCGGGTGGAAACCCTCCGCCTGCAGGCTGTGGATAACCCGCTGCAGCACATGCCGGGGATCGCCCGCCGCGGCCGGTAGCCCGAGCTCGGGATGCATGCTGACCTGTACCTGTCCGGTCGGTGACTGCCGCCAGGGTTGCAGGGTCAGGCTGCCGGGCAGCGGGAAGGTCCAGCAATCGGCATCGCCGACGTCCCAGACCAGGCCGGTCTCCTCGACGTCATCGCCATTGATGGTCAGGCCGAGGATGGTGCTCGGCAGCGGCCGCCCGCTTTCGTAGACCGCCAGCAGTTCGTCGCGATGCAGCAGCTTGCCGCGCGGCACGCCGTTGGCGTCGATCAGGAACAGCTCGATGCTGCGCACCTCGGGGTGTGCGGCGAGGAACTCGCGGGCTTCCCGCGGATCGGCGAAATGCATCTCAGGCCTCCCGCGCGCCGGGTATGGCGAGCAGCTCGCCGAGCGCCTCGTCGAGGCTGGAGAGCAGGCGGTCGACGTCTTCTTCGCGAGTGTCCGGGCAACACAGGGTCATGTTGTGGAACGGCGTGATGAGGATGCCGCGGTTGATCAGATACAGGTGCAGGGCCATTTGCAGGCTGTCGTGGAACGCCGCCTCGGCGGCCGCGCCGTCGCGTGGGGATTGCGGGCAGAACTGGAACTCGCTGCGCGCACCGAGCTCGGTCACCGACCAGGCCAGGCCGTGCTTGTGGATAATCCTGCGGAAGCCCTCGGCCAGACGCGCCGCCAGGGGCAGCATGTGGGCGTAGGCAGCATCGGTCATCACCTCTTCCAGGTTGGCACGCATACAGCGCATCGCCAGGGCGTTGGCCGACAGCGTGGTACCCATGCCGCTGTGGCCGTGGCCTTCGCTCTGCTCGCTGGCGCGTGTCCTGGCCAGTTGCATGGCGCTGGCCATCGCCGCGCTGCAACCATACACCGAGCACGGTACGCCACCGGCGATCGGCTTGCCGAGGGTGATGAAGTCCGGCTCGAGTTTCCAGGCGCCAGTACAGCCGCCTGGACCGGTGGAGATGGTGTGGGTCTCGTCGATGATCAGCAGCGTGCCGTGACGACGGGTCAGCTCGCGCAGCTTCTGGTGGAAGCCGGGTTGCGGCAGGACCATGCCGATGTTGGTCATCGCCGGCTCGCAGAGCACGGCGGCCACGTCTTCGCTGGCCAGCGCCCGCTCCAGGGCCTGGAGGTCGTTGAACGGTATCGCGCGGCTGAACTGGGTGAGATCGTGAGCCTGGCCGAGCAGGCCGGAGCGATGCACGGTGCGGCCGTCGCGGCAGCGAACCAGGGTGTCGTCGACCGTGCCGTGGTAGCAGCCGTCGAATACCAGCACCACCTTGCGACCGGTGATCGCACGCGCCCAGCGCAGGACGAAGCGGTTGGCGTCGGTGGCGGTGGTCGCTACCTGCCAGAACGGCAGGCCGAAGCGCTGCGCCAGCAGCTCGCCTGCGACGATGGCATCCTCCCCCGGAAGCATGGTGGTCAGGCCGTTCGCGCCCTGCTCGGCGAGCGCCCGGGCGATCGGCGCCGGAGAATGGCCGAACATGCTGCCGGTATCGCCCAGGCAGAAGTCCACGTAGGCGTGGCCGTCCACATCATGGAAACGCGCGCCGTGGGCACGCTCCACGAACAGCGGACAGGGTGTCGACCAATCGCTCATCCAGTGCATCGGTACGCCGTCGAACAAGGCGCGCCGGGCTCGCTCGGCGAGCGCGACGGACTGTGGATTCTGCGCAAGGAAACGTTGCTGCTCGCGGGCCATGAAGGTTTCCACGGCGGCTTCGGCGATGCCACTGGCGGTCATTTCGAACACCTCGTTTTTTATTTCGCACAACTTTCATTTGTGATCACAAAAAAGTCAATACAGCATTTGAAAGCACTGATAATCTGTTTTTCATCTCAATTTTGTGATCACAAAAATGAATGACTTTCCGAAGTGGACAGGCCAGGTCGCGCTCATCAGCGGCGCCGGCAGCGAACTCGGCATCGGTTTCGCCATTGCCCGGCGGCTGGCCCGCGAAGGCGTGCGCCTGCTGATTACCGCCAGCAGCGAGCGGATTAGGCAACGAGCGGAGGAACTGAGCGCATGTGGTCACGACGTGCGCGCCGCGAGCGCCGACCTGACCGACGAAGCCCAGGTGCAGGGCCTGCTGGACTGGGCCGAAGCCCAGTGGGGACGGGTCGACATCCTGGTGAACAATGCCGGCATGGCCCAGTTGAACAGCGCGGAACCCTTCAGCGCAGTGGAAGCGACCTCGCTGCGGGATTGGCAACTGTCCCTGTCGCGCAACCTGACCAGTGCTTTCCTGCTCACCCGCGGCCTGCTGCCGGGTATGCGCGAGCGCGGCTACGGGCGGATCGTCAACGTCGCCTCCACCACCGGAACCCGCGGCAGCAACCCGGGCGAAGCCGCGTATAGCGCGGCCAAGGCCGGTCTGGTCGGCTGGAGCATGGGCCTGGCGCTGGAGGTGGCGAAGAGCGGCATCACGGTGAACAGCGTCGCGCCGGGCTGGATCGCCACCGCCTCGAGCACCGCCGAAGAACGCCAGGCCGCCCTGGCCAGCCCCAGCGGACGTGCCGGCCGGCCCGAAGAGGTGGCCGCCGCGGTGGCCTTCCTCGCCTCGCCGGAAGCCAGCTTCGTCAACGGCGAACTGCTGGTGGTGGACGGCGGCAACTGCCTGATCGAAAACAAACGGAGCTGAACATGCGCAACTGCAGCCTGACGCTTTCCCAGCTTCCGGCGCCGCCGGCGGCACGGAGCTGACCATGGCCGAGAATCTCCAGGAACGACTCTACCAACGACTGCGGGAAGACTTGCTGGCCGGACGTTTCCGGCCCGGCGAGCGACTGAAGATCCGCGACCTGGCGAACCAGTGGGGCACCAGCCCGATGCCGGTTCGCGCCGCCCTGCAACGGCTGGTGGCGGAAGGGGCGCTGGAGGGCGAGGCACAACGCTCGCTCAGGGTGCCGCTGATGACCCGCGAGCGTTTCCTGCAGATCCTCCAGGTACGCCTGTCCCTCGAAGGACTGGCGGCCGAAAGCGCCAGCGGCCGGCTGGACGAGCGGACACTGGAAAGGCTCGAAGGATGTCTGCGGCGAATGGAGGACGCCTTGCGCCGACGCGAGGTGCAGGCCTACCTGGAAGCCAACAGCGAATTCCACCTGACGCTCTACCGCGCCTGCGGCAACCCGGTGCTGCTGCGTCTCATCGAGACGCTCTGGCTACAGGTCGGGCCATTCTTCAACCGGCTGTTCACCGAGGCAGACCTGTCCCTACGCCTGAACGATTTCCACGAGGACGCCCTGGACGCACTACGCCGCGGCGACGGCCCGGCCGCGCGCGCGGCGATCGAACAGGACCTGGCCTACTTCGGCCAGTACCTGCTGAACCTCCTGGAGCTGGAGGCCCGGCCACGAAAGCGATACCGTTCCGGCGAGCACGCCTGACGGGAGATAAGCGCCGCTACTGCGGGCGAATGGTGCGCACATTGTCCTTCTTGATCAGGATGGTGTCGCCATTCAGCTGTTCGAACTCGTAGTAGTCATTGTATTTGTCGTAATCCGACTGATCCTTGACCAGGACCTCGCTGCCATCTTGCAAAGTGACCACCGCCTGGTTGGCGCAACCCGCCAGGCTGGTCAGCAGCAATGCAGCGAACAGAGCTTTGAACTTCATAGAATCTCCACACGGGGCAGCGCACTTGCCTACATCCGGAGCGACAAGTGCGGAATTGCCCTTGTGACCGTGGCAATCGAGGGAAATTCCTTAGCGCAGCGGCGCTTTGTCGGAGACGAAGCGCCGACGGCGACGCGCAGGGCCTCCAGGCAGCCTCGCGCGACGTCGGGAAGTCAGCCGAAAAGGCGCGTTGCAGAGCCTTTGCGGTGGTTCAGGCTCAGCTCTCCAGCCAGACGTCGCGAGCCCAGACCCACACCGAATCCCAGCTTTCATCGGTGAGGTCTCCATCGGCCCAGAGCACCACCTCGCCGTCCTCCGCCACGCAGTAGTAGCTGCCGTCGTCCTCGCAAAGCGGGATCAACTCGCGCGGAACGCCCAGGTCCCAGGCAGTGGCCGCCACTTCGGGCAGGTAGGTGTGCGAGTGCGGATCGGTCACGGTCACTGGCTCCAGGCGGCCGTAGACCACATCGCTGACCAGCAGGAGGAATTCGCGGAATTCGGCGGGAATGCCGATCAGCAGCTCTTCCTCGATTTCCACCAGCAGTTCTTCTTCCGGCAGTTCCAGGGGCACCGGAACCGGTTCGTTGAGTTCACGCAGTTTTTCGATGACGTCTTCCACGACAGGCTCTCTCGCAACGGGTGGCACGCTTTTTATACAGTAGCCGCACCGAGCGCAAGACAAGTGTCGTGGCTGGCCTTCGGCCATGGCGCCGGACGAATGGTCGGTCAACCCGCCAACGGAGATGAAAAACCCCCGTTCCCTGGCGGGAGCGGGGGTTTCGGCGGCCCCCGAAGGGACCGCAACCACTCGGGATCAGTTCTGCCGGATACCGGCCACCAGCCATGGCTGGTTCTCGCCCTGGGCGCGCTCCATCCGCCAGCTTTCGCTGAAGGCTTCGCCCTGGTCGAAGCGCGAGGTCTTCGACACACCGCTGAAGGTCAGGGTGGCGATGGTCTTGTCGGCCTGGTCGTCGACGCCGTCCAGTTGCACGACCAGGTTGTCGATATAGGTGGACTGGTAGGCGTCGCCGATCTCGGCGCGCTCCTGCTTCAGCCATTGCAACATCTGCGGGGTGACGAACTCGGCGATCTTGTCCATCTCGTTGGCATCCCAATGCTGCTGCAGGGACATGAAGTGTTCGCGAGCGGCACCGACGAAGCGCTCCTCGTTGAACCAGCTCGGCGCGTTGATCACCGGGCTCGGCGCAGCGGCAGCAGCGGCGGCGCCACCGAAGATCGGCGCCTGGGCCGGCATTTCGCGCTGCATCGGCGCGTGCCCGGCCATCGCCGGCTGCCCCTGGTTCTGCTGGCGCCGGCGAGCAGCGATGAAGCGGAAGGCGATGAAGGCCACCAGGGCGATCAACAGGATGTCGAGCATCTGGATACCCTCGAAACCGTCGCCCATGAACATGGAAGCGAGCAGTCCGCCCGCGGCGATACCGGCCAGCGGGCCGAGCCAGCGCGAAGCACCGCTGGCGGCAGCGGCGGGACGAGCGGCGTTGGGGGCGGCAGCAGTGGCGTTCGGCGCAGTGGCCGGCTGCGCCTGGCGGGTCTGGTGGCTGGGTGCCGAGCCGAGGCTCTTGCCGCCGCCGAAGCGCTTGGCATTGGCATCCAGGCTGACGGTCAGCGCCAGGCAGAAGGCGAGGGCGATGCTGAGAACACGCTGCATTGTAGTCTTTCTCTCTTGGGGGAATCGACGCGCGCCATGTTGCGGCGGTACGGGCGACAGGACCAGCCGGATTTTGTTTCGGGCTATTGCTCCCCGGCTGCCGTTTTTTCGCCCGCCGCGTCTGGCTCGCGGGTCGGCGCCAGGGTACACCCTCGTTGCCGGGGACGACAGGCAATGTACGCGGATCGGCGCGCGAAGATCCGCCCGGCGCCCCGGAAAGCACAACGCAGAGCCTCGCCGAAACGTCTGTTACAGTTTTTTTCAGCCCACCGATCAAGCACTTGCGGATGCTAGTCTGCGGGTCTGCGAGGCCGCCCGGTCGCCGCGTCTGCCGACCCATTCCCCGAGCGAGGACCGCCGCCATGCATGCCGTCGATTTCATCCAGGACCTCGCCGTGATCATGCTGGTGGCGGGTGTGGTCACTATCCTCTTCCACCGCCTGCGCCAACCGGTGGTCCTCGGCTACATCGTCGCCGGCTTCATCATCGGCCCGCACACCCCGCCCTTCGGACTGATCCACGACGAAGACACGATCAAGACCCTGGCCGAACTCGGGGTGATCTTCCTGATGTTCTGCCTCGGCCTGGAGTTCAGCCTGCGCAAGCTCTTCCAGGTCGGCGCCACGGCGTTCATCGCGGCGTTCCTGGAAATCGTCCTGATGATCTGGATCGGCTTCGAGATCGGTCGCTTCTTCGAGTGGAGCACCATGGACTCGCTGTTCCTCGGTGCGATCCTGGCGATCTCCTCCACCACCATCATCGTCAAGGCGCTCGGCGACCTGAAGATGAAGAACGAGCGCTTCGCCCAACTGATCTTCGGCGTGCTGATCGTCGAGGACATCCTCGGCATCGGCATCATCGCCCTGCTGTCGGGAATCGCCGTGAGCGGTTCGGTGGAAACCGGCGAGGTGTTCTCCACGGTCGGCAAGCTCAGCCTGTTCATGATCGTCGCGCTGGTCGTCGGCATCCTCCTGGTGCCGCGCCTGCTGGCCTACGTGGCGAAGTTCGAGAGCAACGAGATGCTGCTGGTCACCGTGCTCGGCCTGTGCTTCGGCTTCTGCCTGCTGGTGGTGAAGCTGGAATACAGCATGGTGCTCGGCGCCTTCCTGATCGGCGCGATCATGGCCGAGTCGCGCCAGTTGGTGCAGATCGAACGATTGATCGAGCCGGTCCGTGACATGTTCAGTGCGATCTTCTTCGTCGCCATCGGCCTGCTGATCGACCCGAGGATCCTCGTCGAGTACGCCTGGCCGATCGCCCTGATCACCGTCGCTGTGGTGCTCGGCAAGATGTTCTCCTGCGGCATGGGCGCGTTCATCGCCGGCAACGACGGACGCACCTCGCTGCGGGTCGGCATGGGCCTGTCGCAGATCGGCGAGTTCTCCTTCATCATCGCCGCCCTGGGCATGACTCTGAAAGTCACCAGCGACTTCCTCTACCCGGTGGCGGTAGCGGTCTCGGCCATCACCACCCTGCTCACCCCGTACCTGATCCGCGCCGCCGATCCGCTCTCGCAGCACCTGGCCAACGCCATGCCGCAGCGCATGGCGAGGATCTTCGGCCACTACGGCGACTGGCTGCGCAGCATCCAGCCGCAGGGCGACCGTGCGGTGCTGGCGGCGATGATCCGGCGCATCTTGCTGCAGGTCGGGGTGAACCTGGCGCTGGTGATCGCGATCTTCCTCGCCGGCGGTTATTTCGCCGATACGCTTTCCGCCTGGATGAGCCAGTGGGTCGCCTACGACGGGCTACACAAGGCATTGATCTGGGGCGGCGCGCTGCTGGTCTCGCTGGCCTTTCTGATCGCCGCGTATCGCAAGCTCAAGGCTCTGTCGATGCTGCTGGCCGAACTCGGGGTCAAGCCGGAGAAAGCCGGACGCCATACGGCGCGGGTACGTCGGGTGATCTCCGAGATCATCCCGCTGCTGTCGCTGGCCGGCATGATGGTGCTGCTGGCGGCGCTCAGCTCGAGCATCCTGCCGCCGGGCGAGTTGCTGGTCGTAGTGGTGCTGGTCGCCGGCCTGGTGATCGCAGTGCTCTGGCGCTGGCTGATCCGCGTGCATTCGCGGATGCAGATCGCCCTGATGGAAACCCTCGACCAGGAAAAGGGCAGCCACTGAGACCCAAGCAATCCCGGCCTGCCGTCGAATCGGCGGATAACCACGCTGCGGTTATTCGCCCTCGCCTGCACCTGGTGTCGCTATCGGACCCTTTGCCCTGAAGGATCGGCGGATTTCCGCTTATCCATTCTCCCGGTCGGCGGACTCCCGCTCGGCCAAGACCATCCCGCTCCTCTTCCAGCCCAGTCCCCACGCGGCTTTCCCGCGTTGGCACGGCACCTGCTATCGAGCCATCCAATACGTCGCCCTCGCGATGTGCCGGTGTGCTGCGCCCTGATCAGCACATCCAAGACAACAACGAAAAGAGGAAACACGATGGAAAGCGCCAACGCCATTTCCGCGTCTGCCCAGCCCCGCACCACTTCGCAACGCATCAAGTCGATCTTCAGCGGTTCCGTCGGCAACCTGGTCGAGTGGTACGACTGGTACGTCTACGCCGCCTTCTCGCTGTACTTCGCCAAGGCATTCTTCCCCCAGGGCGACATGACCGCCCAACTGCTGAACACCGCAGCTATCTTCGCCGTGGGCTTCCTGATGCGCCCGATCGGCGGCTGGCTGATGGGTATCTATGCCGACCGCAAGGGCCGCAAGGCGGCGTTGCTGGCCTCGGTGCTGCTGATGTGCTTCGGCTCGCTGATCATCGCCCTGACCCCCAGCTACGAAACCATCGGCGTCGCCGCGCCGATCCTGCTGGTAGTCGCGCGTCTGCTCCAGGGCCTGTCGGTCGGCGGCGAATACGGCACCTCCGCCACCTACCTGAGCGAGATGGCGAACAAGGAACAGCGCGGGTTCTTCTCCAGCTTCCAGTACGTGACCCTGATTTCCGGCCAGCTCATCGCCCTGGCGGTGCTGATCGTCCTGCAACAGACCCTGACCGTAGAACAACTGGAAAGCTGGGGCTGGCGCGTACCCTTCTTCATCGGCGCGCTGTGCGCAGTGGTGGCGATGTTCCTGCGTCGCGGCATGGAAGAGACCGAGTCCTTCTCGAAGAAGAAGGAAGAGCCGAAGGAAAGCCTGCTGCGCACCCTGCTGCGCCACCCGAAGGAAGTGCTCACCGTGGTCGGCCTGACCATGGGCGGCACCCTGGCCTTCTACACCTACACCACCTACATGCAGAAGTACCTGGTGAACACGGTGGGCATGAGCAAGACCGATTCGACCATGATCTCGGCTGCCACCCTGTTCCTCTTCATGTTGCTGCAGCCCATCGTCGGCGCCCTCTCCGACAAGATCGGCCGGCGGCCGATCCTGATCGCCTTCGGCGTACTCGGCACCGTCTTCACCTACCCGATCCTCAGCACCCTGCACAGCGTCGACAGCTGGTGGGGAGCGTTCTTCCTGATCATGGCGGCGCTGGTGATCGTCAGCGGCTACACCTCGATCAACGCGGTGGTGAAGGCCGAACTGTTCCCCACCGAGATCCGCGCCCTGGGCGTCGGCCTGCCGTATGCCCTGACTGTGTCGATCTTCGGCGGCACCGCCGAATACGTTGCCTTGTGGTTCAAGAGCGTCGGCCTGGAGAGCGGCTTCTACTGGTACGTCACCGCCTGCATCGCCTGCTCGCTGCTGGTCTATGTGTTCATGAAGGACACCCAGAAGCACTCGAAGATCACGACCGATTGATTGAGCCTCGTGCTCATGGCCCCGACACACTCCGGGCCTTTTTATCCACAGGACGGCGACCTTCGGGTCGCCGTCCTGCTTTCTGGCACTGCAATCGACTCCCCACACCCGCCCGCTGCTGGTCTACGGCGTAATCCGCCGGTGCCCCTGCGTTCCACGGCGGATAACCGCAAGCGGCTATTCGCCCTGCGGCTAGTCATTCCGGCGGGACTGGAACCTTGGCGCGTAAACGTCGATCTCCTCCTCCGACGGCGGAACAGCGCAAGGGGCCTGCCGTCCCCAGGCAGCGAAGCCCCATCTGCGAGACCTACCGGGAATCAAAAAAAACCGCGCTCGAAGGCGCGGCTCTTTTCGTTGTCGGCGAACCGCCTCAGCGGCGCTTCTCGATCTTGAAGAAGAACATCTTGGTCGCCTGGCGGGCGACGATCTTGCCACCGCTGACACGCGGCTCGAAACGCCACTTGGCCATGGCCTGACGCACTTCGCGGTCGAACATGCGCGACGGCACCGACTCCAGCACCTGGATGTCGTCGATGCGGCCATCGCTGGTGATGGTGAACAGCACCTTCACCCGGCCTTCGATACCCCGGGCCTGGGCCATCCGCGGATAGACCGGAGGATCCATGCGCAACGGCTTGATGTCACTGTCGTTGAGGCTGCCGCTGGGCAGGCCGGCCGGACCTTGCGAGCCGCTGGGCGCGGTCTGCGCGCCGGGCGTGCTCTGCCCGACGGTAGGTGCGGGCGGCGGCGGAGCGGCGCTGGAAGGGCTGGGCTGGCTGGATGCCTCCGTGCTCGGCTCGGGTTCCGGCTTGGGTTTGGGTTCCGGCTTCGGCTTGGCCTTGGGAATGGCGTTTTCCACCGGTTTGGGCTTGGGTTTCGGCTTGGGCTTGGGTTTTTCCACCGGCTTCGGCTTCGGCGGCTCCGGCTTGGGTTCCTCGATCTTCGGCGGCGTCGGCTCCGGCGCGGCAGCCGGCGGCTGCGGGGTCGGCTCGGCCTTCTTCTCGAGCTGGACGAAATTCACCTGCATGGTCTTCGGCAGTTCGCCGTGGCCAAGGTTGAGTTCGGCCGGGGTCGGCATCACCCACACCAGCGCACCGATGATCGCCACATGCATCGCCACCGCCGCGCCGGAGGACAACCACCAGCGCGACTTGGGCGGCTCGCCGGGAACGTCTTCGGGATCGCTGCCATGGGCGTAGGGGATCAGCACTTCCTCGACCGCCACTTCCTCGTCGCGGCGCGCACCGGAGCAGTCCACCACGCGCAGGTTGGGTTCTCCGCGCTGGGCATTCACGCATGGCAGGGACTCGCTTTCGTCTCCCTGGGCGGGAGCTGTGGGATGGTCTTCGGCGAGCGCGGCCAGCGAAAAACGGTCAGGCGACCGTGAAGGCTGTGGCGACATGAGGGCGACCTGCGGAGAAGTGAAAGGTAAGGAAGTAGAGTCTTCTGATAATTATTATCATTCAGTCGTGTCCTCAGGGCAACCTTGGCGGATCATTCCGCGACCATCCGACACGCCAGGAACGCCTCTTCGAGCGCCTCTTCATCCGCGCCTGCAGCGAGGATCAGTTCCAGCCGATTATCCCGCCGCCACGAGGACTTGCCCCAGTTATCCACAAACGGCGCGGCATTCGCTGCATACCAACCGTCCGCGCAATGCAGCACCGCCTTGGCCCGCCGCAGTCCGGACAAACGGCTCAGCCAGGCGTCCACCGCGACCCGATCGAAACGCACCGACGGCGCCAGCCGCCAGCCGATGGCGAACTGGCCGTCCTGCTCGCGCACGGCGCGCAGCGGCCGCTCGGCGGACAGCAGCGTTCCCAACTGAGCAGGCGCCTCCGGCAGGGCCGCCCAGGTCGTCGCGCTACCTTCCCCGGAAACGCTGGCCGGCAGATCGCGCAATGCCAGGTGACCGCGCACGCTCCAGCGCAACGGCAGGACCGGCAGGCGCGCGCGCACGGCGCAGCGCTGCGTCGCGTCGAGCGCTTCGGATTTGTTCAGCAGCAACATGCCGGCCGTTTCCAGCGCCTGTTCCTGTGCCTCCGGCAACGGTTGGCCGGAGGCCAGCGCGGCCGCATCCAGCACCACTACCAGGGGTTGCAGGGCCAGGACACCGGACCAGGGAGGAGCCTGCAACTGTTTCCATAGCGCCAGCGGATGCCCCAGCCCGGAGGGTTCGATGAACAGCCTGTCCGGTCGTGCCCGACGCAACAAGCGACCGAGCCCTACCTGGAACGGCACGCCATTGACGCAGCAGAGGCACCCGCCCGCCACCTCGCCGATGACCACGCCGTCGACGTCCGTGGCCAGCAGCGCGGCATCCAGGCCGATCTCGCCGAACTCGTTGACCAGCACCGCCCAGCGCTCGCCCACCGGCTTCTGCGCCAGCAGCGAGCGGATCAGGCTGGTCTTGCCGGCCCCCAGGGGGCCGCCGATCAGGTGTGTGGGTATCTCTCGAAGCATCTGCGCAACCGGAATGTGAAAGCCTGTGGATCAGTGCGGCCCTTACCTGCGGGGGAGCCAGGCCCCGTGCTAGAGTCGCGCCCGTCTGCAATGGAGTCCTCGCATGCGTCCGTTCCTGTTCTTCCTGTCCTGCCTGCCGGGCCTGGCCCTGGCCGAAGCCTGCATCGTCCATAGCCAGGCGAAGAATCTCGACGTGAAGGTCTGCCAGCAGAACCGCAGCATCCCGGCCAAGCTGTTCCGCGAAGGCTTCTGCCAGCCACAACTGCAGGGCCAGAAGGTCGAGGTGACGTTCGCTGAGGAATGTCCGACGGGCGCCTTCGGTGTCTGCCGCGACGCCAGGGTACCCAACGCGCCCTATCGGCAGGACATCTTCTACTACGGCATCGCGACCGACGCACGCTACCTGGAGCCGTTCTGCGCCAGCCAGAGCCAAGGCCGCTGGGAAGAGCCCAGCGCCGCGAAAAAGCCCTGAGCGCGTCATCAGCCTGTCACAGCGTCAGGGCTAAATGGGAGTCGGGTACCTCAGCACCCTTCGTCCCCATCCCCAAGGTAGGACGACTTTTTGGTGATAGGCCATCTGCGGATGGCCTTTTTTTATTCCTCGAAAGTCACTTGTCCACAGGCTCAGGCAAGCCAGTCCAGGGTCAACAGCAGGCGCGCCGGCCCGGGCTCCGGTTGCGGCGAGCGATGCACCAGCCCGGCACCTTCGTTACCCTCCCAGCGCTCGCCCTTGAACAACGCCACGTCACCTGTGGACAAGCTATGGATAAGCTGTGCATCGACTACTTCCGCCTGGAAACCTCCCAGCAGTCGGCGATCCAGGGCGGGCTCGTCCAGCCATTCGCTGGCAACGCCCTGGTAGGTGGTGACCAGACGCAGCGGCACGTGGTCGACATGGAAGCGCGGGCACATCGGCTTGTCCAGCGCGCGCAGGCGCAAGCCGATGCGCTGCGCGCCGGTCAGGCAGGCGAAGGCTTCCACCAGCCAGCCGAGGTCGTCGAGGAAATCGGCCTGTCCGGGCAACTCCGGCGTGCCGAGCAATTCATTCCAGGCCGGCGCTCGCTCTCCCTCCATCTCCAGCGTCAGGCTCAGCGCCAGTCCCGGCCGGTTGCGTACCAGGGCAGCGGCGAAGTCGCGCAGCGCCGGGCTCAACCGGCGTGTCCAGACCGCCAGGTTGACCCCGTCGCGAAGCACCTCGGCCAGCACCTGCGGGTCGTCATCGAACGCCTGGCGCGGCAACGGTTTTTCCTGCGGCAGTGCGCTCATGCGGCGTGCCCCCAGTCCTCGAAGGGGTCGTCCAGGCCCTGCCAGCCGGGGATGCCCAGGTTCATCTCGGCGTCATCCAGCAGGCAGGCGTCCAGGGCTGCGCGCAGAGCCGTGAAGTCCAGGTTCTGTCCGATGAAAACCAGCTCCTGGCGACAATCGCCGACGCCTTCCTCCCAGTGCCGCATGATCGCCCGCAAGCCCTCTTCGTCCTGCGGCCACTGCCCGGTCGGCACGAAGCGCCACCAGCGGCCCGCCAGGCCATAGCGCATCAGGCCGCCGGCCTGCGACCAGCTGCCGGCCTCGCGGGGCCGGCTGGCGAGCCAGAAGAAGCCCTTGGAGCGCAGCAGCCGCCCCTGCTTCAGCGGATTGTGCAGGAAGGCGTGGAAGCGCGCGGGGTGGAACGGCCGGCGCGCCCGGTAGGCCATGGAGGCGATGCCATACTCCTCGGTTTCCGGCAGGTGCTCGCCGCGCAGTTCCTTCAGCCAGCCCGGCGCGGACGCCGCGCGATCGAAATCGAAGCGACCGGTATCGAGGATCTTCGCCAGCGGTACCTGGCCCATCACCATCGGCAGGATCTCCGCCTCGGCATTGAGCTGGCGCAGGATCGCCAGCAGTTCCTCGCGCTGCTCGCTGGAGATCAGGTCGATCTTGCTGACCAGGATCACGTCGGCGAATTCGACCTGGTCGATCAGCAGGTCGGTGATCGAGCGCTGATCCTCCTCGCCGAGGGTTTCGCCACGGCTGGCCAGGCTGGCGGCTTCCTGGTAGTCGCGGAGAAAATTCATCCCGTCGACCACCGTGACCATGGTATCCAGTCGCGCCACGTCGGACAGGCTGCGGTCCAGTTCGTCGCGGAAGGTGAAGGTCTCGGCCACCGGCATCGGTTCGGAAATCCCGGTGGACTCGATCAGCAGGTAGTCGAAGCGGCCTTCCCGGGCGAGACGGCCGACCTCTTCCAGCAGGTCTTCGCGCAGGGTGCAGCAGATACAGCCGTTGCTCATCTCCACCAGGCGCTCTTCAGCGCGGTTCAGGCTGACATCGCGCTGGACTTCGCTGCCATCGATATTGATTTCGCTCATATCGTTGACGATAACCGCAACCCGGCGGTTCTCGCGGTTCTTCAGCACATGGTTGAGCAGCGTGCTTTTGCCGGCGCCGAGAAAGCCGGACAGCACGGTGACAGGTAGGCGTTGGTTCACGGTTGGTAACCTCTTCAGTTGTGCCGCACGTGGCGTTCGCGCTTCTCCTGGCGCTCTTTCGCCTCGATGCAGAGGGTGGCGGTGGGACGCAACAGCAGGCGGCGCAGGCCGATCGGCTCGCCGGTTTCCTGGCACCAGCCGTAGTCGCCGCGGGCCAGGCGCTCCAGCGCTTCGTCGATCTTGTCGAGCAGCTTCTTCTCCCGCTCCAGCAGGCGAAGTTGCCATTGCCGCTGTTCCTCGCGGGAAGCCAGGTCGGCCTCGTCGCTGGGGCGTTCGAGATCGCGCAGCTCGCCGAATTCGCCTTCGATGCGCGCCTGCAGTTCCTGGCGCTGGCGCAGCAGCAGGTCGCGGAAGAAGTCCTGCTGGGCTTCGTCCATGTAGGCAGCGTCGGGCTGGGCAAGCAGTTCCTGTTCGGTCATGGGCTGAACCTGGGAAATTTAAAACGTTATACTATAACAATTAACAGCACAATCGATGGCCCGCCAATCGCCTTCCGGCTACCCTTGGCCCACGTCATCCCGGGATCCACCGATGCGCCGCGCCCTCCGCCTTTACTGCCTGGCCCTCCTGCTGCTCGCTCCGGCGACACCGGCGCAGGGCTTTCTTCCCGGCACCCGCCCGGCGGAATGCGCCTACCTGCGCACCGTTCTGGCCTGCATGGATCGGCTGGGCAACCACTACAGCATCGCCACCGGCGGCAACGACACCTGGTTGCGCGGCTACGACGCGGCGAGCGGACGACGCTGGGCCCAGACCAATACGCGCTACGGGCGCCTGACCTTCTTCAGCGGCATCGCCAGCGACGGGGAAATCTGGGTCGGCCTCAGCCGCAACATCGGCTGGACCAGCGTCAGCCGCCTGAGCAGTTCATCGGGCCAGCGCCAACGCCTGACCTGCGGGCGGGTCAGCGGCTGCAGCGAAGGCCCTGGCCGGGAGGCTGCGCGCTGAACTCCGCCAGGTAGCTGCCTGCGGGAGGGCGTTGCCGGAAGTAACTCTGCACGCCAGCGAAGATCGCTTCGGCCAGGCGCTGGCGATGGCGTTCGTCCATCAACCGGCGACAATCGCCGCGATTCGAGATGAAGCCGGTCTCCACCAGGATCGAAGGGATGTCCGGCGACTTGAGTACGGCGAAGCCGGCCTGCTCGACACGCTTCTGGTGCAGCGCGGTGACGTCCGACAACTGGCCGAGCACGCTGTGGCCGAGGTCCAGGCTGCTGGCTATGGTCGAACTCAGGGCCATGTCGAGGATCACCCCGGCGAGTACCTTGTCGCGCCCCTGTAGTGGCAGGTTACCGCTGTTGCCGATCAGGTCGGCGCCGTTCTCGCGGTCGGCCATCCAGCGCGCCATGGTCGAGCTGGCGCCATGCTCGGAGAGGGCATATACCGACGCGCCGGAGGCGGTCAGTCGCGGCGCCGCGTCGGCGTGCACCGAGACGAACATGTCGGCGTTGTAGCGACGGGCCACTTCCGGCCGCTTGCGCAGCGGGACGAACACGTCGCCGTTGCGCACCAGGCGCGCCTGGAAGCCTTTCTCACGGTCGATCCGCCGCGCCAGCAGGCGGGCGATGGCCAGCGCCACGTCCTTTTCGCGCTCGCCCTTGCTACCGACCGCGCCGGGGTCCTTGCCGCCATGGCCGGCATCGACCACCACGAGGATGTCGCGGCCCGTCGAGGGTAGCGGGCGGGCCAGCGCCAGCATCGGCTCGGGGGGCACCGCCAGCGCCTGTGGATAAAGATCCAGGACCAGGCGATGGCCCTTTCCCGCCTGCGGTTCCAGGGCGAAGCTGCGCGGCCTGACCGCCTGGCGCAGGTCGAGGACGATGCGCGTCCCGCCACCACCCAGTCGGCCGCTGCGGATGGCGCGCACGGGGCCGTCCAGCGGCAGCTCGGTGAGCGTTGCGAGCAATTGCGCGTCGGGCAGGTCGAGGATCAGCCGCTCGGGGGCCTGCAGGGAAAAGGTTCGATAACGCGGCGGGCCGTCCAGTTCCAGCACCAGGCGCCAGCTTTCCGAGGAATTCCAGGCCCGGGCCTGGCGGATTCTTACATTGGCGCTGGCGGCCAGGAACGGCTGGAGGGCCAGGCCGGCGAGCAGGCTTTGCAGGAGGCGACGGCGCTTCATCGACGAAATACCCGATTGCAAGGGTCGGCATTAGCTAATACGTTATATTATAACATTCAAGCCATTTCCAGGCCTTGCCTGCCCTTCTTCGAGTTCTCCATGAATGCCTTGACGCTTCCCGATATCGCCCGCCAGACCACTACCGCCGATCTTCCCCTGGACTGGGTCGGCATGCAGGGCATCGCCCTCCCCGTGCAGATCGGCGGGCAGAGGGTCGCCGCCGAAGCCGATGCCGGTGTCAGCCTGGACGACCCGCAGGCCCGCGGCATCCATATGTCGCGCCTCTACCTGGCGCTGGCCGAACTGGAACACGGCGAGCTGGACCTTTCCTGCCTGCGCGCCGTCCTGCAACGCTTCCTCGACAGCCACGCCGGCCTGTCGCGTCGCGCCTACCTGCGCCTGCGCCTCGCGCCGCTGCTGCGACGTCCGGCGCTGGTCAGCCCGCTGAGCGGCTGGAAACGTTATCCACTGGTGCTGGACACGCGCCTGGAAGGCGATGACTTCCAGGCCGAAGTCCATCTCGAGCTGACCTACTCCTCGACCTGCCCCTGTTCGGCGGCACTGGCCCGGCAATTGATCCAGGAGCGCTTCGACCAGGACTTCGCCGGACAACCGCTCGATCATGCCAGCGTGCTCGCCTGGCTCGGCAGCAGCGCCGGCATCGTCGCCACCCCGCACAGCCAGCGCAGCAGCGCGCACCTGCGCATCGGCCTGGCGGAAGACTGCATCGGACTGCCCCTGGAAGAGCTGGCGGATCTCGGCGAAAGCGCCCTCGGCACCGCGGTGCAGACTGCGGTGAAACGCGCCGACGAGCAGGCCTTCGCCCTCGCCAACGGGCAGAACCTGATGTTCTGCGAGGACGCGGTGCGCCGGCTGCACCGCGCCCTGCAAGGTTATCCACAGGCGAGCCGGTTCTCCGTACGGGTCGTCCACGCGGAAAGCCTGCATGCCCACGACGCCGTCGCCGAGAGCCACTGGCAGCGAGGTGCCGCATGATCCGCAAGAATCCCTCCGGCGACCTGCCGGTGATCGACGAATCGGCCTATGTGGACAAGACCGCGATCATCTGCGGCAAGGTGATCATCCAGGCCAACGTCTTCGTCGGTCCCTACGCGGTGATCCGCGCCGACGAAGTCGACGCCGACGGCGGCATGCAACCGATCGTGATCGGCGCCAACTCGAACATCCAGGACGGCGTGGTGATCCATTCCAAGTCGGGTGCCGCGGTGACCATCGGCGAGCACAGCTCCATCGCCCACCGCTCCATCGTCCACGGTCCTTGCGAAGTCGGCGACCGGGTCTTCATCGGCTTCAACAGCGTGCTGTTCAACTGCCGGGTCGGCGATGGCTGCGTGGTCCGCCACAACGCGGTGGTCGACGGCTGCGACCTGCCAGCGGGTTTCTACGTACCGTCCACCGAGCGCATCGGTCCGCGCACCGACCTGGCGAGCATGCCGCGGGTCAGCGTTTCCGCCAGCGAGTTCTCGGAAGACGTGGCACGCACCAACGTCGACCTGGTACGCGGCTACAAGTCACTGCAGAACGAGTTCTGAACATGCAAAGCCTGCTGATCCGCAATGCCCGGATGGTCAACGAAGGGCAGGTACGCGAAGGCGATCTGCTGGTCCGCCACGGTCGCATCGAACGCATCGCCGGCTGCCTGGAAAACTGCGGCGCCAGCCGGGAGATCGATGCCGCCGGACGCTACCTGCTGCCGGGAATGATCGACGACCAGGTGCACTTCCGCGAGCCGGGCTATCCACAGAAGGGCTCGATCGCCAGCGAATCCCGCGCCGCCGTGGCGGGCGGCATCACCAGTTTCATGGACATGCCCAATACCCGCCCGGCGACGCTGACCCTCGAAGCGCTGGCGGAAAAGAAGCGCCTCGCCGCCGCCCATAGCGTGGCCAACTACGGTTTCCACTTCGGCGTCAGCCGCGACAACCTGGACACCGTGGCCGCCCTCGATCCACGCGAGGTCGCCGCGGTGAAGGTGTTCATGGGCGCCTCCACCGGCGACATGCTGGTGGACGACCTGCCGACCCTCGAGCGCCTGTTCGCCAGCGTTCCTACCCTGCTGCTGAGCCATTGCGAAGACACGCCGCGGATCGAAGCCAACCTGGCGCGCTGGCGACAGCGCTTCGGCGAACGTATTCCGGCAGCCGCCCACCCGCGCATTCGCGACGCCGAGGCTTGCTACCGTTCCACCGCCCTGGCGGTGGAACTGGCGCAACGGCACGGCACGCTGCTGCATGTCCTGCACTTATCCACAGCGCGCGAACTGGCCCTGTTCGAGGACAAGCCGCTGTGCCAGAAACGCATCACCGCGGAAGTCTGCGTCCACCATCTGCTGTTCGACGACAGCGACTACGCCCGCCTCGGCCATCTGCTCAAGTGCAACCCGGCGATCAAAAGCCGCGAGGACCGCGACGCCCTGCGCAGGGCGCTGGCCGGCAACCGCCTGGACGTGATCGGCACCGACCACGCGCCGCACGCCTGGGCCGAGAAGCAGCAGGCTTATCCACAGGCGCCGGCCGGCCTGCCACTGGTCCAGCATGCGCTGCCGGCACTCCTGGAGCTGGTCCGCGAAGGCTGGCTGTCGCTGGCCAACCTGGTGGCGAAGACCAGCCACCGGGTCGCCGAACTGTTCGCCATCGCCGATCGCGGTTTCCTCCGCGAAGGCTACTGGGCCGACCTGGTGCTGGTCAGCGAACTGGAGCACCCGGCTCTGGCCAGCGCCATGCCGCTGCTGTCGCGCTGCAACTGGACGCCGTTCCGCCACCGGGCATTCCACCATCGGATCGATACCACCATCGTCTCCGGGCAGCTCGCCTGGCACGCGGGACGCCTGTCCGACGATTGCCAGGGACTGCCCCTGCGGTTTTCCCGCTGAAACTTGTCCACAGCCTGTTGTGGATATCCGCTCGCCCACGGCCCTAGCGCAGGGCTTTCACCGCCGCGCCAAGGAAGGCATAGGTCTCCTCCTCGCGATCGTCCATCTCCGGCTTCGGCCAGGCGCTCCACACCACCGCCACGATCTTCTCCTTGCGGTTGATGTAGAGGTACTGGCCGAAGATGCCCTGGGCTTCGAAGGCCCCGCCGTCATGCTCGGGCAGGGCCTTGGCGCCCAGCGGGAAGGTCCACCACTGGTAGCCGTAGCCGAGCGCGTATTCGCCATCGTAGAGCTTGCCCGGGGCCAGATGGGAAGAAGCCTCGACGCGACTCGCACGATCGACCCAACCCTCGGGAAGGATGCGTTCGCCATCGATCACCCCGTCCTCGAGGACGAACAAGCCGAAGCGGCCATAGTCGCGCAGGGTCGCGCTCAAGCCGCTGCTGCCGATCTCTTGCCCGGCCGGCGATTCCAGTTGCCAGAAGCCGTCGCTCTGCATGCCCATCCGCGCCCAGATCCGCTCGGACAGGTAGTCGCTCACCGGAATGCGGGTCGCCGCGTGCAGCAGCTCGCTCTGCAGGTGCGACTCGCCGGTGCTGTAGGTGAAGTGGGTACCGGCCGGGTACTGCCGCGGCAGGCTCGCCAGCAGCCGCAGGATGCCACCGGGACGTTCGGCGAGCTGGGCGTCGAACATCTGCCGGCGGTCGGACTTCGGATCGCGATAGGTCTCGTTCCAGCGGACCCCGGAACTCATCTGCAGGACCTGCTCCACCGTCACCCCCTGGTAGGCGGAGCCGGCCAGGCTCGGCAGGTACTTGTCCACAGGCTGGTCGAGAGCCAGCAGGCCCTGCTGCACGGCGGCGCCCACCAGGGTCGAAGAGATCGACTTGACCACCGAGAACGAGGTCCAGCGCGTGCGTTCGTCGTTGCCCAGGCCGTAGCGCTCCAGGGCGACCTTGCCATCCTTGAGGACCAGCACGCCGCCAACGCGGTTGCGCCGCATGAAATCGTCGACGCCGTATTCCTCGCCGCCGATCCGGTAGCGCGGCGCGATGGCCGTACCCGCCGGCAGCGGACGGACCTTGGTCCCCTTGTGGATAACCCGGGTCGGATAGACCTTGTCCATGTTCCGGTAGGTGTCCGGCTGGTATTCCGGGATCAGTTCATAGAGATCGGCGGCACGGCCGATCCGCGGGTTTTCCACAGCCGCGTCGGCACCGGCCGAGCCGCTTGCCGAGACGAACAGCGCCAGCAGGACCGGCCGGAAGACGGATATACAGTTACGCATGGACGTTTTCCTTATGACCGGAAGCAGCTCCGGCTTCGTCGTTTTTATGGACTGGCGTCGCAGAGTTATCCACAAGACGTTCAGTCGCTCGGGTCCCGTATCGGGCACGCCCAGAGTTCGACCGCCGGGCGCTCACGGTCCGGCGGACCGATCCAGCGCGCCAGCGCATCGCAGCGCCCCTGACGGCAGATCCGGTAGTCGCCGGCCTCCGGCGTACGCCCCAGTCGCAACGGTTGCAGCGGCGGCAACCCACGGCGGTAATGCCAGGCGCCGTCACGCAGCACCGCACCCTCGGGGATATCCATCCCCGCCCCGCTGCCCCGCACCCGGGCCTCTTCCAGCAGCAGGCCGCGCTCGCTCAGGCGATAGTCTTCTTCCCAGAGCACCTTCTCGACCGTGTGTTGCCAGGCCAGGGTGAACGACTGCAGCGGCAGCGTCGCCCAAACGCTGCCGGCCATGCCCAGGCACAGCGCGATCACGCCACCGCCTCGCGCGCACGCTGGCGCCAGAGGTGCCAGCCGATCACCAGCGCGCCGAGGACGAAGCCCAGCTCGTCGCTGATCGGCAAGGCCAGGACCAGGCTGGCCCCCGCGGCGAACGCCACCAGGCGCTCCCACCAGGCCAGCGGCCCCTGCAGGTAGCCGATGGAAGCCATGCCCCACAGGCCGATGGCCAGCACCGCCTTGCAGGCGACGTAGAGGGTCGCGCCCCAACCGCCTTCCTGCAACATCAATGCCGGGGAATAGACCGCCATGAACGGCACCACGAAACCCGCCAGGGCGATGCGCACCGCCCAGAAGCTGATCTTCAATCCCCTTTCCTTGGCGATCGGCGCGGCCGCGAAACAGGCCAGCGCCACCGGTGGAGTGAGGTCGGCGAGGATGCCGAAATAGAAGACGAACATGTGCGAGACGATCAGCGGCACCCCCAGTTCCAGCAGCGCCGGCGCGGCGATGGAACTGGTGATGATGTAGTTGGGGATGGTCGGGATGCCCATTCCCAGGACCAGGCAGGTGACCATGGTCAGGACCAGCGACAGCAGCAGGTTCTCCCGTCCCAGGTCGAGCACGTAGCTGGCGAAGGTGGTGGCGATGCCGGTCAGCGAAATCACCCCGATGATGACTCCCACGAGAGTGCAGGCGATGCCCACCGGGATCGCATGTCGCGCACCTTCGGCGAGGGCGCGGACGCAGATGCGCAGGGTTTCCCGGCCGCCACGGACGAACCAGCAGGCCAGGGCCAGGGCCGCGATCACGACGAAGATCACCCCGATGCCGAGGCGGAAGAACCCCGCGCAGAGCAGCCCCAGCGCCACCCAGAAGGCGATGCGCAGGCCGAGCGAGGACACCCGCAGGATGATCGCCGAACCGAGGATGACGATGGCGGTCAGCGCCAGGCCGATGGTGCCGGAGAACAGCGGAGTGCGCCCGGAGAACAGCAGCGCGATCAGCACCAGCAACGGAATCAGCAGGAACCAGCGCTCGCGGACGGCACCCCAGGCGCTCGGACACTGCTCGCGCGGCAGACCCTTGAGATCGGCCCGGCGGGCCTCGAGGTGGACCATCCAGTACACCGAGCCGAAATACAGCAGGGCCGGGATCAGCGCCGCCTTGGCGATCTCCACGTAGGGGACGTTGATGGTCTCGGCCATGATGAACGCCACCGCCCCCATCACCGGTGGCATCAGTTGGCTGCCCATGCTCGCGGTCGCCTCGACGCCGCCGGCGAACGCCGGCTTGTAGCCGAAACGCTTCATCAGCGGGATGGTGAACTGCCCGGTGGTGACCACGTTGGCCACGCCGGAGCCGGTGATGGTGCCCATCAGCGCCGAGGAGAATACCGAGACCTTGGCCGGCCCGCCGACCCGGTGGCCGAACAGGCCCATGGCGAAATCGGTGAACAGGCGGATCATGCCGGCCTGCTCGAGGAAGGCGCCGAACAGGATGAACAGATAGATGTAGGTTGCCGACACGTAGGTCGGCGTGCCGTAGAGACCTTCGGTACCGAACGACAGCTGGTTGACGATCTGGTCGAAGCCGTAGCCACGGTGGGCCAGGTCACCCGGCAGGTGTTCACCGAACAGGCCATAGGCAAGAAACAGCGCGCAGATGATCGGCAAGGCGATGCCCATCACCCGTCGCGCCGCCTCGAAGACCAGGACGATCAGCACCACGCCGACGACCATGTCGGCCTGGGTCAGCTCTCCGGAGCGCTGGATCAGGTCGGCCTCGAAAACCCACTGGTAGACCGCCGTGCCCAGGCCGGCCATGCCCAGCAGCCAGGCCAGCGGCTGCCAGGGGCGACGTATGCCGAAGGCGGGATAGCTGAGGTACACCACCAGCAACAGCAGGCCGACGTGCATGGCCCGCAGGACCTGGGTGGAAATCAGGGGAAAGGCCGCGGTGACGACCTGGAACACGGAAAAGGCCAGGGCCACGGCGAACAACGCGCGCGGCCAGTTTTCCGCCTCGAGGTGCAGCCCGTTCTGATGATCGCTCATGCATCGACTCCCTACAGCCGGAAACGCGGGGAACCCGGTCCGCCGCACGGACCGGGGCTACGGAGAAACGGGCCTCACTCGGGCAGTACGCCCTTCTCCTTGTAGAAGCGCTCGGCGCCGGGATGCAGCGGAATCGGCAGGTTCTTCGCCGCCTTGTCCAGGGCGATGTCCTTGGCGGCAGCATGGGCGGTGACCAGGCGCGGCAGGTTGTCGAACATCAGCTTGGTCATCTGGTAGGCCAGCTCGTCGCTGACCCCGGAGTGGCTGACCAGGATATTGTCGATCGCCACCGTCGGCACGTCCTGCTCCTGGCCGTCGTAGGTGCCGGCGGGAATGCTCGCGGCGTGGTAGGCCGGGCTGTCGATCTTCGCCACCACGTCCGCCGGGATCGCGACGAAGGTGATCGGCATGGTCGAGGCCAGGTCGCGGATGGCCGCCATGCCCAGGCCGGAGGATTGCAGCGTAGCGTCGAGCTGGCGGTTCTTGATCAGCTCCACCGACTCGGCGTAGGGCAGGTATTCCACCTTGCCCATGTCCTCGTAGCTCAGGCCGGCGGCCTTGAAGATCGCTCGGGCGTTCAGCTCGGTACCGCTCTTGGGCGCGCCCACCGAAATGCGCTTGCCTTTCAGGTCGGCCAGGGTCTTGATGCCCGAGGCTTGGCTGGCCACTACCTGGATATAGTTCGGATAGGTATTGCCGATAGCCCGCAGCTTCTTCAACGGCGCCTTGAAGCCGGCGTCGGCGACCCCGCTCCAGGCGTCGGCGACCGAGTCGCCCAGCGCCAGCGCCAGTTCTCCACGCCCGGCCTGCAACAGGTTGAGGTTCTCGACCGAAGCCTTGGTGGCCTGCACGGAGGTTTTCGCGCCCTGGATATCGTGCCCGTAGATCTGCGAGAGGCCGACCCCTATGGGGTAATAGACCCCGCTGGTGCCGCCGGTGAGGATATTGATGAAGGTCGGCGCGGCAAAGACCGCGGTACTGAAGGTCACCGTTGCGGCAAGCGTGAAAAGACCGAAGCGTCTGCTCAGCGACATGGGAAGTCTCCTGTTCTTATCGTTGTTGTCGCGCTGTCGCGGAAGCGTCCCGGCTTCCTTCGACCGCGCAGGACTTCGTGCAGACTAGACCGCCACGCCACGCGGGACAATCCGCAAGGACAGATTGCGCGACCGGCTCCGCAAGGAAGCCGGTCGCCGGCGTTCAGGCGTACAGGTCGCGCCGCGACCAGGGCAACTCGTGGGAGCCATCCTCGTGGGGGCGAATGGCGAGAATCTGGTGCAGGTTGATCCAGCCGCGCTTGAAGCCGTAGGCGCATCCGGCCAGGTACAGCCGCCAGATCCGCAGGGTTTCCTCGGGCACCAGGCGAGCCGCCTCCTTCAGCCTGGCTTCCAGGTTGGCGCTCCAGAAGTCCAGGGTCCGGGCGTAGTGCAGACGCAGGCTTTCCACGTCGACTACTTCCAGTCCGGCTTCGCTCATCCGCGCCACCGCCAGCGACAGGTGCGGCAGCTCGCCGTGGGGAAACACGTAGCGATCGATGAAGTCGCCGGCCCCCTTGCCAACCGGGCGGCCGTCGGTGTAGCGCGAGGTGATGCCGTGGTTCATCACCAGGCCGCCGGGACGCACCGCATCGTACAGTTGCTGGAAGTAAAGCCCCAGGTTGGCGTGCCCGACGTGCTCGAACATGCCGACGCTGACCACCTTGTCGAAGCGGCCATCGCGCGGCAGGTCGCGGTAATCCAGCAGCTTGAGGGTGACCCGGTCCTCCAGGCCTTCGGCCTTGACTCGCTCCCGGCCGAGCGCCAGCTGCTCCTTGCTCAATGTGATGCCGGTGACCTCGACGCCGAACTCGCGAGCGGCCAGGCGCGCCAGCCCCCCCCAACCGCAACCGACATCGAGCAGCTTCTCGCCCGGCTGCAAACGCAGCTTGCGGCACAGGTGACGGAGCTTGGCCAGTTGCGCGGTGGCGAGGTCTTCCTTGCCGGTCTCGAAATAAGCGCAGGAATAGACCATTTCCGGATCCAGCCAGAGCTGGTAGAAGTCGTTGGACAGGTCGTAGTGGTAATGGATGGCTTCGGCGTCGGTGTCCTTGTCGTGGCTTTCGCGAACCGGCGGCGCGCCGCCATCGGGTTCGCCGAGCGCTTCGCTGAGGGCATCGCCGATACCGATGACCTGGCTGATCGGTCCTTCGATGTCGAGACGCTTCTCGACGTAGGCCTTGCCCAGCGCATCGAGGCTGGGATGGGTGATCTCGGTTAGCAGCGAGGGGTCGCGAATGACCATGGTTACCTGTGGATCCGGCCCCAGATCGAACGCCTGAGCATCGCCGATGCGGATCCGCAACGGCAGTTGCAGGGACAGCAACTCAGAGGGGAGCTGTGCAATCATGCCAAACCTCCTGGTCACAAGACGGGAACACTATAGTCAAGTACCTGATAGAGTTTTGCTATCGACTACTTAGCCTCCTATCTATCGATGCAAAATCCCCGAGTACTCCGATTCAGGTTAGCAGCCAGTCTGCCCATGAATAGTTGACAGTTCTGATATACAAACTTTCCCTTGCTGCAATAACGGAATGACGCATACACCCTGTCAAAGGAAGCGGAAGCGACATAAGGAATACCGATGAACGAGACCGTATCCCTCGAAACACGCGAAGTACGCTTTCTCTCCGTGTTCGACTTCGACGGTACGCTGACATACCGAGACAGCTTCGTGCCCTTCCTGCGCTTCGCCTTCGGCAACCGGGTGTTCGTCCGCCGCATGCTGCGCATGGCAGGACCCAGCCTGGCCTATCTCTGCCGGCGTATCGACCGCGACGACCTGAAGGCGCGCCTGATCGCCACCTTCCTCACCGATGTGCCCGTACATGTGCTGGAAGAGCGGGCGCTGGCCTACCAGAACCGCTTCTGGGACACACTGATGCGTCCCCACGCATTGACCGCGGTGGCCGACCAGGTCGGCAGCGGCAGCACCGTGACCATCTGTTCCGCCTCCCCTTCGCTGCTACTCAGGCCGTTCGCCGAGAAGCTCGGCGTGCACCTGATCGCCACCGAGCTGGAAGTGGTAGACGGCGTACTGACCGGCAGGATCGTCGGCCGCAACTGCCGGCGCGACGAGAAAGTCTGCCGCCTGGAGCGGCACTACGGTCCGCTGACCCAATACTCCCTGCGCGCCTGGGGCGACTCGCGCGGCGATACGGAACTGCTGGCGGCGGCGCTGGAGCGCTTCTGGAAACCGTTCCGCTGACCGGTTCGCCTCAAGGCACAGTAACCCACTTGAGACGGGGACTGCTGGTAGCGCTCCCCCTTCGGAGCCGAAGAAAGCTGGCTGGCCTGAAACCATCGCCTGCGAAAAAGCCGATGCCCGCAGAAAAATAGCCTTTCGCCATCAACCGATGGCCAAAACCAGATCGACGTTTGGTCGGAACCGGCAAGAGGAATCTGGTCTGCCGGAAACCTCTTCGGTCATCTCGAAGCGGCAGTCAGCGAAAAAGAAAATTCTCGGTCTGGCTTGGACTTAGGGCTATTGGTGGCTATTTGCCCTATAGGGCTTCCGGCAATATCCGGAAATCTGGATTTCTTCTCCGCCCATTAAAATTAATAGTTGTTCGATATTCTACAGCGCTTACCCTCACAACGCCCAGAATTTGCGAAAACCAATTTACGCAAATAATTCGAACAATTCATTATTTCTGGAATTAGCCAATGAACCTGATAGCGGAAGATTTCAGCACACGAAGCCTTCTAGCGGGTGAGCGGTATAAAGCGAAGATCGCTTTCGTTTCACCACACACCAGGCGTAACAGTTTTGAGGACGAGCCAAAGTGCTTTCTGGGCGTCAGCCTGGAAAATAGAAATTTCACTCCCAACCGCTTCCATTCCATGGTCGAGTGGGCGGCTCGGCGCTTTGAGAAATGCAGTATTTTGATAGGCGACCATATTCACCGGATTACCTTGCAGTCCACGCGGGACATGCCCGAGGAAGATGCCCGCCGCGAGGCCGTCAGACTGGGCGACGCGTTCATGGAGGAAAGCCGGCTCATCGTCGATGCCTACCGACACGCCACGGACTTCCAGTACATAACCTGTTCGGAGATCCAGGCCAGTACAGAATGCAAGGACTTCTATTCAAGTTTGCGTAACTATTTCCTGGAGCACTCTGGATTCCGAGATTCGGTGGAAAAGTTTGGAAGAAACTACCACCGGCATAATTGGGAGAAGTTGAGTGAAGAACAGCAGAGGCATCGCCTCGACTTTTCCTCGCGGTATTTTCTCGAAGAGTTTTCCGTATTCGCCTGCCTAGTAAGAAAAGGCTTCAAAGTCATGGCCTATCCCGGTGCTTTCAGTACGTTGGCAGAAATAGCAGCGGGTGACTTTCCAGGAATGCTCGATGAATTGCAGAAACTTACCGTGGTTTCCCTGCAATTGAAAAGGAGATAGGAATGAGTTCCTCTCCCAAGCCGGTGGCCTGGCAATTGAACCGAGGTTCGATCTACCAGGATGTCTACGAGAAGAGAATCGATAAACGTCCTGTAGATACCCTGGCAAAACTGCAAGAGGCCTATCTGGAGGACGAGCATCTGGTCTTCCCCTCCGAACAAACCCGCGTGGCGGCGTTGAGAGATGGCGTTTTCCTGTTGCGGATACCGGACGATTTCCAGGTCCGCGACTGCGACCTGTTCGCCAGCAATTTCTTCAAGGGCCCGGCCATCGCCCCCTACGGTGCATTTCGCGAACTCACAGCGGAAACCTTCGACGATCCCCTGCTGGGTTTTCACGAACGAATCAACCAGATTGAGCAATTCCTGCTGGAACGACGCTTCTGGAAAACCCACTACCCAGAGGAAATCCTCCAGGCCGGCGAACAGCTGACCGCTTACAGTCGGCAGTTGCTGCGTGCCATCCTGTCGCTCACCGACATCGATCCGGAATTCTGGAGCCTGGCTACCGGCGGTGCCTCGGACGCCCAGGGTTCCTACCATTTAACCTTCAATCACTATCGCCCGCGCTTCGCGGGTGTCGGGCTGGCTTCCCACAAGGACGATGGGTTCCTGACGCTGTTACGCACCACCGAACCGGGGCTGGAAGTCAACCGCAATGATCGCTGGGAGGCGCTGGAGCCCTCACCCGATCACTTCGTGGTCAACTTTGGTCTCTCCATGGAAGTGCTTACTCGCGGCTCCTCCACACCCGTCAGGGCCATCATGCACAGGGTCAGGCATCAGACCCACGACCGCTGCAGCTTCGCTCATTTCACCTCCAGTCACTGCACTCCCGGCACCGAGGCAGGCATCTACAGCTATGCAACGGGAGAGGGACTCAGGAGAGTCTGCAGTTCGCGCGACATCATCGACGCGAACGACGAGGAGATCTACCAGGGTACGGTCATCAGGGAGACGGACAATCCATGAGCGGGCTTCCCCAGTTCCATCCCTGCAAGGCCTATCTGGATGATTCCAGGCACCTGGTCTTCAACCAGGCGGATGGCTTTGCGCGGGCGCTACGCGACGGCTTCTTCGCCCTGCGTATTCCAGAAGAACTGGATCTCGCACCAGGTATCCGCTTCGCCCAAGAGTTCTACCAACCTGCCGTGGAAGAGCCCCATGCAGACGCCCGTTACCGGGGTTTCAGGAACCTTCCCGACATCTATTTCGACCGGGAGAACTTCCAGACCGAACATATCCTTGCCGACGCCAGACAACGCCAGGCGTCGTTTCCAGACGAAGTGAACCGACTGTGCGAACGGATGCACGAGATCGCCCGGCTCATCCTGCGTGAGATCCTCGGCAGCCTCGGCGTAGCGCCACGGTTGTGGCCCGACGTTACCGGCGGGACCAGCGAAGGGAAGGGCGTCACCTGGTTCGCCGTCAGCCACTACCGACCCGAGCGCAACATGCAGGGCGCTCCAGCGCACAAGGACACCGGCTTCGTCACCGTCTTGTACTGCGACCAGCCAGGCCTGCAGGCGCGACTCGAGGAAGGATGGGTCGAGGTCCCCCCCATGGAAGGGCATTTCCTGATCAATTTCGGGGGCAGCCTGGAACTTCTCACCGCCAGGTTGCCAATCCCGGCCGCCGCGGTTCTCCACCAGGTCCGACAGAGTTCATCGACGGTGGAGCGGGGCGATCGCTACTCCTTCGCGGCATTCCTCAATCCACCTGCGACCGGCGCGCTCTACAGCCTCACCGCCGACGGCCAGCGCGCCGAGCCGGTCATTCCGGTAGAGACCTTCCTTCGCGAATTCAACGAGCAGACCTGGAAGGACAGCTATACCGATTTCGGCATCGCCGAAGGGCCTGGGGCCGCCGCCCCAGCCGACGACCACGCAAACCGGTACCTGCGCCCATGAACAGCAAAGAGAATAGCGCGCCCTTCCCCGGCCTCATCGCCCATCATTCCGGCTCTTGTCCGGCTACCGGACACGCCGAGGCTTTCCACCATGCCACGGTGTGCCAGGGCCTGGACGCCTCCACCTACTTCGCCCGTTCCGGCATCGCGGAACTGGCGGAGAACAACGAAGGACTCTGTACCTTCTGGCTCGGAGACGACCTGGCGCTCTACCAGACGACCAACGCGCCCCTCGTCGACGACGAGGATCTGGCGCCCTCGATCAATGCGAACGCCGAGCTCTTCGGTTCCTTCCTCGGTTCCCTGCCCGCGCAGGACGAGCGACGCAAGGCCAAGCGCGCCGTGGTCGAACGCGTGCTCGGCAGCAACCGGTTCGTTACCAGTCTGGACCCGCATGTACGCGAAATGGCCCAACACTACCTGCGAGAGGTGGCAGGTCGCTCGCTGCCCTTGCAGGACTTCTGCCTGCACATGGTAGCGCGCATCGACAGCGGGTTGCCCGGCGTCCTGGATTTTCATCAGAAGCCCCTGACCCACTACCTGCAAAGCACCGAATACGGAGTGATCGCCAGGGACTTCTTCGAGATCGCCTCGGAGGTCATCAGCAAGATGAATCCGGAATCGATCGAGAACGCCGACATGATCGTCGAGATGACGCGCGACATGCTGGATTCGAACTACGAATCGATTGTCCGGGCTCCTCCAACGAACATGATCCTCGCCCAGTTCGACTGCTTCTCCCGGCCCTTCACACGCGAAACCATACGAACGCTGGATGCCGCATCACTCAAGGAACTGGGTACGATCATCGTCGCGACCTATGACACCACGGCCCTCAGTCTGCTCTGGACGCTCACCTACCTGGAGGACAATCCAGCCGAGAAAGAACGTCTGCTGGGTGTAGTAGACAACCCGGAACAAGCGCTGGACGAGGCCTACCTACTGGTGCTTGAAGCGATCCGCCTGGGTGGCAGCAACCCCACTGCATTGTGGCGCCGGACCAACCGGCCGATACGCATCCGCCATCGCGGCACCGAGGTTACGATTCCCGCCAATACGATGCTCTGGCTCGATCGACGGCGGGCCAATCGCGACGCGTCGCTGTTCCCCCACGCCGAGCGGTTCGATACGGACAACATCCGGCAGCTCATCCGCAACCAGACCAGCCACGGCCAGGCCGTGTCGCTGCTGGCCAGGAACCGCTACGAAATCAACTCCTTCAACATGGTCAACACCCATAGAAGCCCGCGCAAATGCCCAGGCCGCCTGTTCTCCGTCAGGGAACAGGCGCTGATCCTGACGGAGCTGTACCGCCTCTACAAGGTCTGCGTGACAGAAGCCGACTCCACGCTGGCACCTCACAGTTCCATGCCGCGGCCCCGACGTTCGGGAAACATCATCCTCACTGCCAGGGCCGCCGCCCTGTGAACCTGTACGTCATGGAGAACGCTTGATGAGCAATATCCTTCCATCCGCCCGGATGCTCGACGGCATGCTGCACTTCAAGGAAGAAGACGGTTTCAGTCGCGCGCGCAAGCTAGGTGCCTTCCACCTCGAGCACCCACGGGGCTGGGACTTTTCGGCCGGCATCGCCCTGGCCCAGAGCTATTATCTGGAACCCGAGGTAGACGCCGACAACGCCTTCCGGGGGTTCCATCGCAAGGATCTCGGCAAGTCCCTGCTGGGCTATTCCCGCACAGGTGCCGACCAGGACGAACTGCTGCAGATCGAATGCGGCCTGTGGCGGGAATATCTTCCCGCCCCCGCCGCCGACCTGCTTTGGGCAATGAACGACCTGAACCGCAGTGTTCTCTCGCAACTGTTCGCGCTGGTCGGCATCGAGGAAAGACATTTCGACCTGATAGCCGGCGGCATGTCTTCCAACCAGGCGCTGCAGTACTGCATCTTCAATCATTTCCGCGCTGACAGCGCCCACCCGGTGGGTCTCACCGCCCACAAGGACAGCGGTTTTACCACCCTGCTCTACACCACGGAGCCTGGGCTGGAGTCGCTGGAAAATGGCTCCTGGATTCCTTTCGATCCCATGCCCGGCCATTTCACCCTGGTACTTGGACACTCCTTCGAACTCCTAACCGAGAAGTCCGCCACCCCTGTCCAGGCCAGCTATCACCGCGTCCGCAGAATGGAACCGCAAGAGCGAAAAGCGGACAGGTTCACCTTCGGTTCCTACATCGGTCCGCGCTGGGACCAGGACCTGTACCAGATCAGCGGCGAGACCGTTAAGCCGGTGCAATCCTTCCTCGAGTTTCAGAAACGCAAAGCCGCGGAAATGGGTTACGAATTCCATCCCAAGGTGGAGACGGCTCATCGCTGAGCCCATACATCCTTCGCAGGAGGCGCCAGTGAACACGAAACCGAAAACCGCCAGCTCTCCGACGCTACGCGCTCCGGTCAACCTTCCGGCAATGCCACTGGAGAGCCAGGTCCACCAATACCCACCCATCAAGATGGCGCGATCGCGCCTGCTGGAAAGCAGACTCGTCTTCGATCATCCAGACGGCTTCGAACAGGCGCGCAGGCACGGCTTCTTCCTGCTGGAAGTTCCAGCTCGGATGGACTTCTGCCCTGGCGACCTATTCGTCCGCAATTGCTTCCTTCCCCGAGCAGAGGGCGCCTTGTCCACCTATACGGGGTTCAAGGAATGCCAGATACCAGGGGCCTACCAAGGCTATTTCGACAGGGAGCACGATCAGTGGGAGAACGTCTACATCGAACGAGGCAACTGGTCTCTTATACCTGAGGCCGTGGCTGCACTGGGCGTACAAATGGCGGAGCTGGGTATTGGCGTCCTGCGCGCGGTGCTCGCGGAGCTAGACATCCCCCGCGCGGAATGGGCACGCCTGACCAGCGGCCTGTCCGAAGGACAGGGCCACCAGATGTTCGGCTTCAATCATTTCCGCGCCAGCAAGCCGATCCGTGGTTCCAAGTTCCATCGAGACTCGGGCTGGGTCACCGTCCTGCGCTCCACCGAACCCGGACTGATCGCCTATATCGACGGCCAGCTCCGCTCGATCAACCCACTGCCTGGCCATCTCATCATCAACTTCGGCAGTTCCATGGAAGTGCTTTCCGAACACCTGTCGAGAAAGGTCCACGCTAATGTCCACGGGGTAGCCCGCACCGAGCGCGCGAGCCCGGACGAACGCTACTCCTATGTCGTTTTCCTGGATAGCGATCTGGGCGGCGACATCTACCGATACGGTCCGGCCGGAGCCCAGAAGGTACAGACGGTCCTCGAATTCGCCGAACAGGAGGTCAGCCGGACCTACAACGACGACATCCTCCTCTGACCCCATGCCAGAGGAGTTCACCCAACCGGTCCCGGGGATGACAAACGATGAACCCAAACGCCACCTATGCTCTGGCTTCGGCCGAACTGATCGACGGAAAGCTACGCTTCGACAGCAGCGATGGCTTCGCCCGCGCCATCGCCGACGGGTTCTTCTTCGTCAAGTCACCGAGCCTGGACCTGGCAGCCGGCGATACCTTCGCCCGCAACTTCTACCTGCCTCGCCAGGAGGGCCTCGGCGCGCCCTACCAGGGTTTCTCGCAGTGGACCGAAGATCGGCTGGCGCGCCGGGAAGGATATTTCTCCCGCGACGTCGACCAGGTCGAGCAGTTCTTCCTCGAGAGCCGATTCTGGCAGACAGTGTTCCCAGGCCCTTTGCTGCGGCAGGCCGAACGGATGCGGAGTTTCAGTCTCGAGGTGCTGCGGGCCGTACTCGCGGAACTGGACCTGCCGGTAGAGCTGTGGGACGAGGCCACGGGACGCTGCCTCTCCATGCAAGGCACCTATCACCTGACCTTTAACCATTTCCGCAGCCACGTCCGGGCCCGCGGGCTGAATGTGCACAAGGACTCGGGTTGGGTGACCATCCTGCGCTCGCTGGAGCCTGGACTTGAGGTTCTTCGCGAGGGAGACTGGCTGCCGGTCTCGCCCCGTCCCGGCGAATTCATCGTCAACTTCGGCTGCGCGATGGAGATACTGACCCGTCACTCGGCCACTCCTGTCGCCGCCGTCGCTCACCGAGTGCAGGAACAATTGCCAGGCCAAGCCGATCGCTTCTCCTATGCCCTGTTCGTGGATAGCAGCCTGGACCCACGGACATGCCCTGGCCTGTTTCGCTATCTTCCAGGCCACGGCCTGGTGCTGGAAGCAGATTTCGAAATGTTCCTCAACGAAATTCTGCACAATACTTACCAAGAGAATACCCAGGGTCTATATTGACCCTCCTCCCCGCAGTACCTGCATTCCCTGGAGAGCCGCCGCAAAGTCGGCTTTCCTTCCCCAGTCCTCGGCAGATCAACTCATCCCTGACCCTGGCGCTGGCTCCACGAGCCGGCGCCCCCTTGGCGTTCGTCCGCTCATTCAGCCAAAGAGAACATCATGAACCAGAAAATTTCCCCGCCTTCACAGAAGCTCGACGGCCTGTTCCTGCTGGCCCTGTCGATGGCCGTATTCTTCGTCGGCGTGACCGAGTTCATGCTGTCCTCCATGCTCGGGCCGCTGGCGCAGGCGTTCCACACCACTACCAGCGGCGCCGCCTGGCTGATCTCCAGCTACGCGTTCTCCTATGCGATCGCCGCGCCGTTGCTGGGCTACTTCTCCGACCGCATGCAACGCAGGAAGCTGCTGCTGCTCGCCCTGGTCCTCTTCGCGGTCGATACTCTGGCCATCGTCATCGCCCCGACCCTGGAAATTGCCGTCGTCCTGCGGGTGATCGGGGGCATCGCCTCGGCAATCATCATCCCGACCACCTTCGCCCTGGTCGCGGAGGTGGTCGCCCCGCAAAGACAGGCCGGTGCCATGGGCCAGGTGATGCTCGGCATGACCCTCGGCATTGCCGCCGGCCCGGCACTGGCCGGCCTCCTCTCGGATTTCTTCGGCTGGGCGGCGCCCTTCCTGATGGTCTCGTGCGGTTGCGTGCTGGTCTTCCTGATGGCACGCCAGCGCCTTCCCGTGCAAGCCGTGGCACCGCGCGCCGAGGGCCATGCGCTGGGCTGGTGCAGGCAATGGAGCATCCTCAGGCCACTGATCGCCAAGGGTGCCTGGAACGGCACCGGGGTCGCCGGCCTGCTTCTCTCGGGAGAGGTGCTGCGCCAGCGCTACGGCTTCAGCACCGCGCAGATAGGCGTCAGCATCGCCGCCTTCGGCGTGGGCCTGGCCGTGGGCAACCTCGCCGCGGGTTACCTGCGACGTTATCTGAAGCGCGACGAAGACATGCTCCTGCTGGTGCTGGCGCTCCTGGTGCTATCGATGTCGACCTTCATGCTCCTGCCGCTACCGTTGCCCGTGGCGCTCTGCTGCCTGGGCGCCTGGGGCGCCGCGCTGGGCCTGGGCGCGCCGGCGGGCACGGTGGTACTCGCCTCGCGCTCCGGGCCGGACAAGGGCATGGTGCTGTCGTTCGCCGAGACGTTCAACAACATCGCCATTCTCGCCAGCGTGCCCCTGGCTGTGCGACTGCTGGAGCTGAAGGGGCCGCCCGCCACCCTGTGGGTATTGGGCATCGGCCTGGGGATCGGCGCCTGGCTCACCGTGCTGGACTGGTTCGCCAGCCGCAGGAGCGACGAGGCGCTGCCGTTGCGCGATTGACGGCGAGCGCCGCGAGCGCCGGGGCCGCATGCCTGCCCCGGCTTCTCGGGCACGCGGCCGGCGTTACTCGACGGTGACCGACTTGGCCAGGTTGCGCGGCTGGTCGACGTCGGTGCCCTTGAGCACGGCGACATGGTACGAGAGCAATTGCAACGGGATGGTGTAGAGGATCGGCGAGAGCACGTCGCCGATGTGCGGCATGCCCACCACATGGGTGCCCTCGCCAGCCTCGATGCCCGCGCCTTCGTCGGCGAACACCACCAGTTCGCCGCCGCGGGCGCGGACTTCCTGCAGGTTCGACTTGAGCTTCTCCACCAGCTCGTTGTTCGGCGCCACGGTAACCACCGGCATGTCGCTGTCCACCAGCGCCAGCGGGCCATGCTTGAGTTCGCCGGCCGGGTAGGCTTCGGCATGGATATAGGAAATTTCCTTGAGCTTCAGCGCGCCTTCCAGGGCCACCGGGAACTGCGCGCCACGGCCGAGGAACAGGGTGTGGTGCTTCTCGGCGAACAGCTCGGAAACCTTCTCCACCGTCCGGTTCATCGCCAGCGCCTCGCCCAGCCGGGTCGGCAGGCGACGCAGTTCGTCCACCAGCTCGGCTTCGACGCCATCGGCCAGGCGCTTCTGCACCTGGCCGATGCCCAGGGTCAGCAGCAGCAGGGCGACCAACTGGGTGGTGAAGGCCTTGGTCGAGGCCACGCCGATTTCCGGGCCGGCCTGGGTCAGCAGGGTCAGGTCGGATTCGCGCACCAGCGAACTGGTGGCAACGTTGCAGATCGCCACGCTGGAGAGGAAGCCCAGCTCCTTGGCGTTGCGCAGGGCAGCCAGGGTGTCGGCGGTCTCACCGGACTGGGAGATGGTGACGAACAGGCAATCCGGCTGCACCGCGACCTTGCGGTAGCGGAACTCGCTGGCGACCTCCACCTGGCAGGGAATCCCGGTCAGGCTTTCCAGCCAGTAACGGGCGACCATGCCGGCGTGGTAACTGGTGCCGCAGGCGACGATCTGCACGTTGCGGACCTTGGCGAACAGCTCCGCCGCCTGCGGACCGAAGCTTTCAACCATTACCTGGTTCTGCCCGAGGCGGCCTTCCAGGGTACGCTGCACGACGCTGGGCTGCTCGTGGATTTCCTTGAGCATGAAATGCCGGTACTCGCCCTTGTCGGCGGCTTCGGCGCCTTCGTGGTACTGCACGGTCTCGCGCTGCACGTCGTTGCCCTGGACATCCCACAGGCGCACGCTGTCGCGACGGATCTCGGCGATATCGCCTTCTTCCAGGTAGATGAAGCGGTCGGTCACCTGGCGCAGCGCCAGTTGGTCGGAAGCGAGGAAGTTCTCGCCAAGCCCGAGGCCGATCACCAGCGGGCTGCCGCTGCGAGCGGCGACGATGCGGTCCGGCTGCGCCGCGCTGATCACTGCCAGGCCATAGGCCCCGTGCAATTCCTTGACCGCGTCCTTCAGCGCCAGGGTCAGGTCGCCGATGGACTGCAGCTTGTGGTGCAGCAGGTGGACGATGACCTCGGTGTCGGTCTGCGAGGTGAACACGTAGCCCAGCCCCTTGAGCCGCTCACGGAGAGGTTCGTGGTTCTCGATGATGCCGTTGTGCACCACCGCCAGTTCGTCGCTGGAGAAATGCGGGTGGGCGTTGCCTTCGGTTGGCGCGCCGTGGGTCGCCCAGCGGGTATGGGCGATGCCCAGGCGGCCGAGCAGCGGAGTACCGGCCAGGCCTTCCTCCAGGCTGGCGACCTTGCCGACCCGGCGGCAGCGCTGCAGCCTGCCTTCGTTATCGAAGACCGCCACGCCGGCGCTGTCGTAGCCGCGATACTCGAGGCGCTTGAGGCCTTCGATAAGGATGGGGGTGATGTTGCGCTCGGCGATCGCGCCTACGATTCCACACATGGGGTCTTTCTCCTTTCAGGCCTCGACCGGGGTGCAGATCAGCGTGACGCCCCGGGCGGTTATCTGTTCGCGCGCGGAAGATTCCAGGCGCTCGTCGGTAATCAGGGTATGGATGCTGCTCCAGGGCAATTCCTGGTTGGGAATGCGCCGACCGACCTTGTCGGCCTCGGCCATGACGATCACCTCGCGGGCGACCTCGGCCATCACCCGGCTCAGGCCCAGCAATTCGTTGAACGTGGTCGTCCCGCGTTCGAGATCGATGCCGTCGGCACCGATGAATAGTTGGTCGAAGTCATAGGAACGCAGCACCTGCTCGGCAACCTGCCCCTGGAACGACTCGGAATGCGGATCCCAGGTCCCCCCGGTCATCAGCAGCACCGGCTCGTGCTCCAGTTCGCGCAGGGCGTTGACCACGTTCAGCGAGTTGGTCATCACCACCAGGCCCGGCTTGTGCCCGAGTTCGGGGATCATCGCCGCGGTGGTGCTGCCACTGTCGATGATGATCCGCGCATGCTCGCGGATGCGCGCCGCGGCGGCGCGACCGATAGCCTGCTTGTAGGGCGAGACGGGCTGCGCAGCTTCACCGATCAGTTCCTGCGGCATCGGCACCGCACCGCCGTAGCGACGCAACAGCAGGCCGTGGCTTTCCATGGCGGCGAGGTCCTTGCGGATGGTCACTTCCGAGGTGGAAAAGCGCTTGGCGAGTGCGTCCACGCTGACCTCGCCCTGCTCGGAAAGCAGCGCGAGGATGGCATGGCGACGTTGCGGCGTATTACGTTTCGAGATCACTTAAGTTTCGTTTCGAAAGAAAAGTGTGCGAATCAAAACTTATCCGGCGCTTCCCGTCAATGACTTTTCATCGGCTCGGCAGCACCGTATCGGGATCGAGGTAGAACATCTTCTTCCAACCCTGGGTGCTGTCGTCGGCCAGCCAGGGATAGGGCAGCAAGGTGATGATCGCGTAGTGCAGGTGGGCCGGCTTGCCGCGCGCGTTGCCGGTGGTGCCGACCGTACCCAGGCGGGAACCGGCAAGGACCGGCTGGCCCGGATAGGCGTCGAGGCTATCGAGATGGGCGTAGTAATGCAGGCGCCACTTGGGCGCCAGCACCAGGACGACCTTGCCGCCGAGGGCGATCTCCCCGCGATAGAGCACCAGGCCGTAGCTGGCGGAGCGTACGGGGGTGCCGCTGCGGGCGAAGATGTCGATGCCCTTGTGCACTCCGGAGCGCCCCCAGGGCTCGAACCAGAAGGTTCGCGGATTCCAGTCGCGGGCACTGGCGCCTTCGACGGGTATCCGCGGCCATTCGGGCAGCACCGCCCAGGCTATGAGCAGCCCCAGCACGATCCGTTTCGCAGGCTTCGGCATCCGTGCCGCTCCGTTACTTCTTGATTTTTTCCGGGCGCTTCCAGTTTTCCAGGTTCTTCTGCCGGGCGCGGCCGAAGGCCAGGTTCTTCGCCGGAACCTCATGGGTGATGGTGGAGCCGGCCGCGGTCGTCGCGCCATCGCCGATCTTCAGCGGCGCCACCAGCGAGTTGTTCGAGCCGATGAACACATCGTCGCCCAGCTCGGTGCGGAACTTGTTCGCGCCATCGTAGTTGCAGGTGATGGTGCCGGCGCCGATGTTGCAGTTGGCGCCCAACTCGGCATCGCCCAGGTAGCTCAGGTGGCCGGCCTTGCTGCCCTCGCCCAGGCGGGCATTCTTCAGTTCGACGAAGTTGCCGACATGGGCCCGAGCGCCGAGCACGCTGCCCGGACGCAGGCGGGCGAACGGACCGGCATCGCTACCCTCGCCCAGCTCCGCGCCTTCCAGGTGGCTGTTGGCCTTGATCACCGCGCCACGCCGCAGGACGCTGTCGCGAATCACGCAGTTCGGTCCGATGCGCACGTCGTCCTCGATCACCACGCGGCCTTCCAGCACCACGTTGACGTCGATCAGCACGTCGCGGCCGACCGAGATTTCGCCGCGGACATCCAGGCGCTGCGGATCGAGCAGGGTCACGCCCTGGCGCATCAGCTCCTCCGCGCGCAGGCGCTGGTAGTGACGCTCCAGCTGGGCCTGTTGCATGCGGTCATTGACGCCCTGCACTTCCATCGCGTCCAGCGGTTGGGCGCTGGCCACCACCAGGCCGTCGCCGACCGCCATGGCGATCACATCGGTCAGGTAGTACTCGCCCTGGGCGTTGTCGTTGGACAGGCGGCCGAGCCAGTCGGCAAGGCGCTTGCCCGGCACCGCGAGGATGCCGGTGTTGATCTCGCCGATCTGGCGCTGCGCCGGGGTCGCGTCCTTGTGCTCGACGATGGCCTGCACCGCGCCCTGGTCGTCACGGACGATGCGGCCGTAGCCGGTGGGGTCGAGCATGTCGACGGTGAGCAGCGACAACTGGTCCGGGGTGACTTGCGCCAGCAGGCGCTGCAAGGTGTCCAGCTGGATCAGCGGCACGTCGCCGTAGAGGATCAGCACCTGGTCTGCACTGAGGAACGGCAGGGCCTGGGCCACCGCATGGCCCGTACCGAGCTGTTCGGCCTGGAGCACGAAATTCAGGTCGTCGGCGGCCATCCGCTCACGCACCAGATCCGCGCCGTGGCCGATCACCACGTGGATCCGTTCCGGCTGCAACTGGCGCGCGCAGTCGATGACGTGGCCGAGCATCGGCTTGCCGGCAATGGGATGGAGGACCTTGGGCAGGGCCGAACGCATGCGGGTGCCCTGGCCGGCGGCGAGAATCACGATTTCAAGGGACATGGACTGGACTACCGTTCCTGGTGGTCACAGGCAAAACCTGTGAGTGAAGATGCAAAACGAAAAAAGGGTAGCCCACAGGCTACCCTTTTCCCTGACACCGCTAGAAGTACCGGCTGGAAATCAGCCGCCGAACTTCTTGCGCAGTTGCTGGACGGTGCGCAGCTGGGCTGCGGCTTCGGCCAGACGCGCGGCAGCGGCGCTGTAGTCGAACTCGGCGCCCTTGCCCTGCAGCGCCTTTTCGGCAGCCTTCAGGGCTTCCTGGGCGGCCGCTTCGTCGAGGTCGCCGGCACGAACCACGGTGTCGGCGAGGACCTTGACCATGTTCGGCTGGACTTCGAGGAAACCGCCGGAGATGTAGTACACCTCCTGCTCGCCGCCCTGCTTGACCAGGCGGATGGGGCCCGGTTTCAGGTCGGTGATCAGCGGCGCGTGGCCCGGGGCGATACCCAGGTCACCCAGAGCGCCGTGCGCGATAACCATCTCGACCAGGCCGGAGAAGATCTCCGCCTCGGCGCTGACGATGTCGCAATGGACTGTTATGGCCATACGCTTGCCTCACATGAGCGCCCGTCGCCGGGCGCACAGGATTACAGTTTTTTGGCTTTCTCGACCGCTTCTTCGATACCGCCGACCATGTAGAACGCCTGCTCCGGCAGGTGATCGTAGTCGCCGTTGAGAATGCCCTTGAAGCCAGCGATGGTGTCCTTCAGGGAAACGTACTTGCCCGGCGAGCCGGTGAAGACTTCCGCTACGAAGAACGGCTGGGACAGGAAGCGCTGGATCTTACGAGCGCGCGCCACCAGCAGCTTGTCGGCTTCGGACAGTTCGTCCATGCCCAGGATCGCGATGATGTCCTTCAGCTCCTTGTAGCGCTGCAGAACATACTGGACGCCGCGAGCGGTGTCGTAGTGATCCTGGCCGATCACCAGCGGATCGAGCTGGCGAGAGGTGGAGTCCAGCGGGTCGACCGCGGGGTAGATACCCAGCGAGGCGATGTCACGGGACAGCACGACGGTTGCGTCCAGGTGGGCGAAGGTGGTCGCCGGGGACGGGTCGGTGAGGTCGTCCGCGGGAACGTATACGGCCTGGATCGAGGTGATCGAGCCTTTCTTGGTGGAGGTGATGCGCTCCTGCAGAACGCCCATCTCTTCGGCCAGGGTCGGCTGATAACCCACCGCGGACGGCATACGGCCCAGCAGTGCGGACACTTCGGTACCGGCGAGGGTGTAACGGTAGATGTTGTCGATGAACAACAGAACGTCACGGCCTTCGTCACGGAACTTCTCGGCCATGGTCAGGCCGGTCAGTGCGACGCGCAGACGGTTGCCCGGCGGCTCGTTCATCTGGCCGTATACCAGGGCTACCTTGTCCAGTACGTTGGAGTCCTTCATCTCGTGGTAGAAGTCGTTACCCTCACGAGTACGCTCGCCCACACCCGCGAACACGGAATAACCGCTGTGCTCGATGGCGATGTTGCGGATCAGTTCCATCATGTTGACGGTCTTGCCCACGCCGGCGCCGCCGAACAGGCCTACCTTGCCGCCCTTGGCGAACGGGCAGACCAGGTCGATCACCTTGATGCCGGTTTCCAGCAGCTCGTTGCCGCCAGCCTGGTCGGCATAGGACGGAGCTTCGCGGTGGATGCCCCAGCGCTCTTCTTCGCCGATGGGACCGGCTTCGTCGATCGGGTTGCCCAGTACGTCCATGATCCGGCCCAGGGTCGCTTTACCGACCGGCACGGAGATGGCAGCACCAGTGCTGTCCACGTTCAGGCCACGCTTGAGGCCTTCGGTGGAACCCATCGCAATGGAACGAACCACGCCGTCGCCCAGCTGCTGCTGGACTTCCAGGGTGGTTTCAACGCCCTGAACCTTCAGGGCTTCATAGATGCTCGGCACGGCATCGCGCGGGAATTCCACGTCGATCACGGCGCCGATGATTTGAACGATACGTCCGCTACTCATGTCTGGTTCCTCTGAATTTTGAACCTGTTCTTACACCGCGGCAGCGCCGCCGACGATTTCCGAGATTTCCTGGGTGATCGCCGCCTGACGCGCCTTGTTGTAGATCAGCTGCAAATCGCTGATCAGCTCGCCGGCGTTGTCGGTAGCGTTCTTCATTGCAATCATCCGGGCCGCCTGCTCACAGGCGTTGTTCTCAACCACGGCCTGGTACACCTGGGATTCCACGTAACGCACCAGCAGCCCGTCGAGGAGCGACTTGGCGTCGGGTTCGTAGAGATAGTCCCAGTGGTGCTTCAGCTCCTGATCGTCATCGGCCACCAGCGGAATCAGCTGTTCCACGGTCGGCTTCTGGGTCATGGTGTTGACGAACTTGTTGGAGACCACGAACAGGCGATCGATACGGCCTTCGAGGTATGCGTCGAGCATCACCTTGACACTGCCGATCAGGTCGTTGATCGAAGGCTCTTCGCCGAGGTGGCTGATAGCTGCCACGACGTTGCCGCCGAAACTGCGGAAGAACGAAGCGCCCTTGCTACCGATCACGCAAAGGTCGATTTCCGCCCCTTGCTCGCGGTAGCCGCTCATGTCCTTGACGAGGGACTTGAACAGGTTGATGTTCAGACCGCCGCACAGACCACGGTCACTGCTCACCACGATGTAGCCGACGCGCTTGACTTCACGCTCGACCATGAACGGGTGACGGTATTCCGGGTTGGCGTTGGCCAGATGGCCGATCACCTGGCGAATACGCTCCGCGTAGGGACGGCCGGCCGCCATGCGCATTTGTGCCTTGCGCATCTTGCTCACCGCCACTTTTTCCATGGCATTGGTGATCTTTTGCGTGCTTTTGATGCTCGCAATCTTGCTGCGAATCTCTTTTGCGCCTGCCATTTGACACCTATCGGGTTAGCAGGCGGGAGCCTTGCGGCTCCCGCTGCGGCTTACCAGGTTTGGGTGGCCTTGAACTTCTCGATGCCGGCCTTGATACCTGCGTCGATTTCGTCGTTGAAGTCACCTTTCTCGTTGATCTTCGCCAGCAGAGCGGCATGCTCGCGCTGGAAGTAGGAGATCAACGCCTGCTCGAAGCTACCGACCTTGGCGATTTCGACGTCCTGCAGGAAGCCACGCTCGGCGGCATACAGGGACAGCGACATCTCGGCGATCGACATCGGCGCGTACTGCTTCTGCTTCATCAGCTCGGTAACGCGCTGACCATGCTCCAGCTGCTTGCGGGTCGCTTCGTCCAGGTCCGAGGCGAACTGGGCGAAGGCCGCCAGTTCACGGTACTGGGCCAGAGCGGTACGGATGCCGCCGGACAGCTTCTTGATGATCTTGGTCTGGGCCGCGCCACCTACACGGGATACCGAGATACCGGCGTTGACGGCCGGACGGATACCCGAGTTGAACATGGCGGATTCCAGGAAGATCTGGCCGTCGGTGATCGAGATCACGTTGGTCGGAACGAACGCGGAAACGTCGCCGGCCTGGGTCTCGATGATCGGCAGAGCGGTCAGCGAGCCGGTCTTGCCGGTCACGGCGCCGTTGGTGAACTTCTCGACATACTCTTCGGAAACGCGGGAAGCGCGCTCCAGCAGACGGCTGTGGAGATAGAACACGTCGCCCGGATAGGCTTCGCGGCCCGGCGGACGGCGCAGCAGCAGGGAGATCTGGCGATAGGCCACGGCCTGCTTGGACAGGTCATCGTAGACGATCAGGGCGTCTTCACCGCGATCGCGGAAGTATTCGCCCATGGTGCAACCGGAGTACGGCGCCAGGTATTGCAGGGCGGCGGACTCGGAAGCGCTGGCGGCGACCACGATGGTGTTGGCCAGGGCGCCGTTCTCTTCCAGCTTGCGTACGACGTTGGCGATAGTGGACTGCTTCTGGCCGATGGCCACGTAGACGCACTTAATGCCGCTGTCTTTCTGGTTGATGATGGCGTCGACCGCGAGGGCGGTCTTGCCGATCTGGCGGTCGCCGATGATCAGCTCGCGCTGGCCACGGCCCACCGGGATCATGGCATCGACCGACTTGTAGCCGGTCTGTACCGGCTGGTCTACCGACTTACGCCAGATCACGCCCGGAGCGACCTTCTCGACCGCGTCGGTGGCCTTGGCGTCGATCGGGCCCTTGCCGTCGATCGGGTTGCCCAGCGCGTCGACTACGCGACCCAGCAGTTCCGGACCGACCGGAACCTCCAGGATGCGGCCGGTGCACTTGGCGTTCATGCCTTCGGCGAGGCCCTGGTATTCACCCAGGACCACGGCACCCACGGAATCCTGCTCCAGGTTCAGCGCCATACCGTAGACGCCGCCCGGGAACTCGATCATCTCGCCGTACATGACGTCGGCCAGACCGTAGATGCGCACGATACCGTCGGACACGCTGACGATGGTGCCTTCGTTTCGTGCTTGGGAGGCGACGTCGAGTTTCTCGATGCGCCCCTTGATGATTTCACTAATTTCGGAAGGATTGAGTTGCTGCATGCCGCTGCCCCTTCAAACTCAAGATTTCAACGCTTCGGCCAGTTTCGCGAGCTTGCCGCGCACCGAGCCATCGATTACCAAGTCACCGGCGCGAATGATCACGCCGCCGATCAGGCTCGCGTCTTCCGACGCATGTAGCCGCACTTCGCGACTGAGCCGGGCGCTGAGAGCCTTGGCGAGTTTGTCCTGCTGTTCTTTGCTCAAGGTGAAGGCACTGGTGACTTCTACCTCGACCGACTTTTCCTGCTCGGCCTTCAACTGCTCGTACATCTCAGCGATGGTCGGCAGCAGTTCGAGCCGCTTGTTCTCAGCCACAGTCCGGACGAAGTTCTGGGCTGGTGCATTCAGCTTGTCGCCGCACACATCGATCAGGCTCTGGGCCTTGGCCGAAGAGGTCAGCTGAGGCTCTTTGAGCAGCTGGCGCACGGTGTCGTCCTGCGACACTGCGGCCAGCACACCCAGCGCAGCCGACCAATCGGCCAGTTGCTGATGAGCCTGGGCGTACTCGAAAGCCGCCTTTGCGTAGGGACGAGCCAACGTGGTCAGTTCTGCCATAGCGCCCTCGCTTAGATCTCGGCTGCCAGTTTGGAAACCAGCTGCTCGTGCGCGTTTGCGTCGATCGAAGCACCCAGGATTTTCTCAGCGCCGGTGACGGCCAGGGCACCCACTTGGGCACGCAGGGCGTCCTTGACGCTGTTCAGTTCCTGTTCGATTTCCGCTTGGGCCTGGGCCTTCAGGCGTTCGCCTTCGGTACGGGCCTGGTCGCGGGCTTCATCGACGATCTGGTTAGCGCGTTTCTTCGCCTGTTCGACGATTTCGGCTGCCTGAGCCTTGGCTTCGCGCAGTTGCTGGCCCGCTTTCTCGTGAGCCAGCTCCAGATCACGAGCCGCGCGGTTGGCAGCGTCCAGGCCGTCAGCGATCTTCTTCTGACGCTCTTGCAGAGCCGCGATGACCGGAGGCCACACGAACTTCATGCAGAACAGCACAAAGATGAAGAACGCAACGGACTGGCCAATCAGGGTTGCATTAATGTTCACGCCAACACCTCGCTCGTTCGTTGTCCGTCAAACACTCAAATCGAATGATTCGAGTGATTAGCCGGCGATTTGACCAACGAAGGGATTCGCGAAGGTGAAGAACAGGGCGATACCCACACCGATCATGGTCACGGCGTCCAGCAGACCGGCGACGATGAACATTTTCACCTGCAGCATCGGAACCATTTCAGGCTGACGAGCTGCGCCTTCCAGGAACTTGCCACCCAGCAGACCGAAACCGATGGCGGTACCCAGGGCACCCAGGCCAATCAGCAGAGCAACGGCGATAGCAGTCAGTCCAACTACAGTTTCCATTTTTCCTCCCGACTTTTTGTCGTGTTGGTTAAAGGTTGAAGCGAATCGATTAATGGTTGTCTTCGTGCGCCATCGACAGGTAGACGATGGTCAGCATCATGAAGATGAAGGCCTGCAGGGTGATGATCAGGATGTGGAACACGGCCCACGCCCAGTTCAGGGCTACGCCCAGGGCACTCAGCAGGAACATTCCGCTACCGAACATGACGGCGATCAGAATGAAGATCAGTTCGCCGGCATACATGTTGCCGAACAGACGCAGCGCCAGCGAAACCGGCTTGGCGATAAGGGTCACGAACTCGAGCAGGAAGTTCACCGGAATCAGCAGGATCTGAACGACGATGTTCTTGCTGCTGAAGGGGTGCAGGGTCAGTTCACCGAGGAAGCCGCCGATGCCCTTGACCTTGATGCTGTAGAAGACGATCAGGGCGAACACCGAGATCGACAGGCCGAGGGTGGCGTTCGGGTCGGTGGTGGCCACCGCGCGGAAGAACAGGTGCTCGTCGCCGGTGATCTTCGCGGCCAGCATCGGCAGGTAGTCCACCGGTACCAGGTCGATCAGGTTGAGCAGGAATATCCAGACGAACACGGTCAGGGCCAGGGGCGCAATCAACGGGTTGCGCCCGTGGAAGGTGTCCTTGACGCTGGTGTCGACGAACTCGACCATCACCTCGACGAAGTTCTGCAGTCCACCCGGCTGGCCGCTGGTGGCCTTCTTGGCCGCCAGGCGGAAGATGAACAGGAACACCACGCCGAGCAGTACCGACCAGCCCAGGGTGTCTACGTGGAATGCCCAGAAGCCCATTTCCTTGGCTTGCTCGGCGGTGTGGGCGAACCCCCAATCACCATTAGGCAGACGCCCGAAGGTCAGGTTCTGCAAGTGGTGCTGGATGTAACCCGAAGCGGTTTCTGCTGCCATGTTTGCCTCAATCGCTCTAAGGTCTTGTAAATGTTTTTCCCATCAGCAGGGGTGCACACCAGCTGACCATCAGGGTCAGCAGATAGACACCGAACAGAGCCGGCGCCATCAGTGGCTTCACGCCTGCGAACGCCAGTGCGAAGAGCACCGCCGTCAGAATCAGTTTCCCGGCTTCGCCCGCATAGAAAGAGCGAACGATTTCCCGGGCAGCCCGCGCTCCGCTGAAACGGAACGCCTTGTAGGCGAAATAACAATTCGGCAACCAGGCGATCATCCCTCCCAGCAGTCCGGAATATCCGGCTACCGGTCCCCAAGAAATCCACAGGGAGATCGCAGCAACAAGCACTACTACCAGTTGGACGAGCAGCAATCTGAATGCCGGCAGGCGACTTGGCATGCGGGACTCCATCGCGCTCTCAGTCTTCTGGTGTCGGCACTGCCAAATCAACGACTTGGCATAAAAAGTGCCCACAAAATAGCGCGCAGAGTATAGGGGGGGAGTCCCCCCTGTTCAACTGGCTGGTAGTGATTTCCGACTACCCGCTACAACCCAAAGTGTGTCAACGGATGTGGGCGAGAACGCCCTGCAGTTCATCCAGGGAGCTGTAGCGGATGACCAGCTGTCCCTTGCCCTTCTGACCATGCCGGATCTGCACCGAAGCGCCCAGGCGCTCGGCCAGGCGCTGTTCCAGGCGGGCGATGTCCGGGTCGCTCTTGACCGGTCCCGCAGGCTTGCCCGGGGCATGTGTCCACTGCCGAACCAGGGCTTCGGTCTGACGTACGGTCAGCCCATGTGCGACAACATGTCGCGCCCCTTCCACCTGCCGTTCTGCCGGCAGACCGAGGAGCGCACGGGCATGGCCCATTTCCAGGTCGCCATGGGAAAGCAAGGTCTTGATCTCTTCCGGCAGGCCGATCAGGCGCAGCAGGTTGGTAATGGTCGCGCGCGACTTGCCGACCGCTTCCGCGACCTGCTGCTGGGTCAGTTGGAACTCCTGCTGCAGGCGCTGCAGGGCGGCGGCTTCCTCGATCGGGTTGAGGTCCTCGCGCTGGATATTCTCGATCAGCGCCATGGCGATGGCCGCTTCGTCTGGCACGTCGCGCACCAGCGCCGGGATCTTCTCCAGTCCGGCCTGCTGGCTGGCCCGCCAGCGCCGCTCGCCGGCGATGATCTCGTAGCGGCCATTGGCGATCGGCCGCACCACGATGGGCTGCATCACGCCCTGGGCCTTGATCGACTGCGCCAGTTCCTCCAGCGCCTGCGGGTCCATGTCGCGACGCGGCTGGTACTTGCCGCGCTGCATCAGGTCGAGGGGGATCTGCTGCAACTCGCGGCGGTCGGCCTGTACGGCTTCTTCCTGCAGTTTGGCGGGACTCGAGCCGCCCAGCAGGGCATCGAGCCCGCGTCCCAGTCCACGTTTCTTGGCTGCCATGCGGGTTCCTTATGCGGTTGCGGCGCGGCCTTTGGCGCGCTGGCGGCGGACCAGCTCGCCGGCCAGCGCCAGGTAGGCGATGGCGCCGCGGGATTGCTTGTCGTAAACCAGCGCCGGCATGCCGAAGCTGGGGGCTTCGGCCAGGCGCACGTTACGCGGGATGACGGTGCTGTAGAGGGTGTCGCCGAAATGCTCCTGCAACTGCGCGGAAACATCGTTGGTCAGGCTGATGCGCGGATCGTACATGGTCCGCAACAGGCCCTCGATCTTCAGCGTCGGGTTGAGCAACTGGCCGATGCGCTGGATGCTGTTCATCAGGTCGGTCAGTCCCTCCAGCGCGTAGTACTCGCACTGCATGGGGATGATCACGCCGTCGGCGGCGGTCAGCGCGTTGACGGTGAGCATCGACAGCGACGGCGGGCAGTCGATGAGGATGTAGTCGTAGTTCTCGCGGATCGGCGCCAGCGCATTGCGCAGGCGATTTTCCTTCATGTCCATTTCCAGCAGCACCACTTCCGCGGCGGTCAGGTCGCGGTTGGCCGGCAGCAACTGGTAGCCGCCGTGTTCGGAGAACTGCATGGCCTCGGCGAGGTTGCACTCGCCGGTGAGCACGTCGTAGATGGAGTGCTCCAGGTTGTGCTTGTCGATGCCGCTGCCGGTGGTGGCGTTGCCCTGGGGGTCGAGATCCAGCAGGAGGACGCGGCGCTTGGTCGCCACGAGGGAGGCCGCGAGGTTGATACAGGTCGTGGTCTTGCCGACACCGCCTTTCTGGTTGGCGATCGCGAATACCTTAGCCATGGTTATCCCTGTTCCCCCTCATGCTGTGCGCCGCAGTATCAGCAGATGCCGCTGACCTTGGCAACCGGGTACCGCCAGCGCGTGCTCGGCTTCGACCCGGAAATCCTCCGGGAGTGCCGCCAGCTCTTCGTTCGGATGCACGCCCTTCATCGCCAGCCAGCGGGTTTCCTGGCCACCGAGGTGGCGGGTCCAGTTGGCGAAGTCCTCAAGGCTGCTGAAAGCGCGGGAAACGATGCCATCGAAGGGGCTCTCGGGACGGAAGGCTTCCACCCGGCTGTGCACGACTCCGAGGTTGGCCAGCTTCAGCTCGAGCTTCACCTGGGTCAGGAAGCGGGTCTTCTTGCCGTTGCTGTCGAGCAGGGTCAGGCGCTTTTCCGGGAACAGGATGGCCAGCGGCACGCCGGGCATGCCGCCGCCGCTACCGACATCCAGCCAGTTATCCCCAGCCTCGGCGTAAGGCACGATGCTCAGGCTGTCGAGCAGGTGGCGCGAAACCATCTCGTCCGGGTCGCGTACGGCGGTCAGGTTGTAGGCCTTGTTCCATTTGATCAGCAGGGCCAGGTAGGCCAGCAGCTGGCGTTGCTTGTCGGCGTCAAGGGTGACGCCGAGCTCGTCAGCACCGCGCGCGAGTTCGTCGGCGTGGTGTTGGGTTACCGCAGACATCAAGCGCTCTGCTCCAGTTGGCGGCCAGAGGCACGCTTCTTCAGGTGGATCAACAACAGCGAAATCGCAGCCGGCGTGACGCCGGGGATTCGCGAAGCCTGTCCGAGGGTTTCCGGACGGGCCTGGTTCAGCTTGTTCTGGATTTCCTTCGACAGGCCGGAAATTCCCAGGTAATCGATATCCACAGGCAGCCGGGTGTCTTCGCTGGCGCGCAGCCGGGCGATCTCCTCCTGCTGGCGGTCTATGTAGCCGGCGTACTTGGTGCGGATCTCCACCTGCTCGGCCACCTGGGGGTTATCCACAGCATCGCCGGTGATTTCCACCAGGCCGGCATAATCGATCTCGGGGCGGCTCAGCAGGTTGAGCAGGTTGTATTCATGGGTCAGCGGCGTACCGAAGCGCTCGGCGATGGCGTCGCCCTGCGGGGTATTCGGCCGCACCCAGGTGCTCTTCAGCCGCTGTTCCTCGCGCTCGATACCTTCGCGCTTGGCTTCGAAGGCAGCCCAGCGCCGATCGTCGACAAGGCCCAGCTCGCGCCCCTTCTCGGTGAGACGCAGGTCGGCGTTGTCCTCGCGAAGTATCAGACGGTATTCCGCCCGCGAGGTGAACATGCGGTACGGCTCCTGGGTGCCGAGCGTGATCAGGTCGTCCACCAGCACGCCGATGTAGGCCTCGTCGCGACGCGGGCACCAGCTGTCCTTGCCCTGCGAACGCAATGCAGCATTGGCACCGGCCAGCAGGCCCTGGGCGCCAGCTTCCTCGTAGCCGGTGGTGCCGTTGATCTGGCCGGCGAAGAACAGGCCGCCGATGACCTTGGTCTCCAGGCTGTACCTGAGATCGCGGGGATCGAAGAAGTCGTACTCGATCGCATAGCCCGGCCGCACGATGTGGGCGTTTTCCATGCCACGGATGGAACGCACGATCTGCAGTTGCACGTCGAACGGCAGGGACGTTGAAATACCGTTGGGATACAGCTCGTGGGTCGTCAGGCCTTCCGGCTCGAGGAAGACCTGGTGGCTTTCCTTGTCGGCGAAGCGATGGATCTTGTCTTCGATCGACGGGCAGTAGCGCGGGCCGATGCCTTCGATCACACCGGAATACATCGGTGAACGATCGAGGTTGGCGGCGATGATCTCGTGGGTCCGTGCGTTGGTATGGGTGATCCAGCAACTGACCTGCTCGGGATGCTGTTCCTTCGAACCGAGGAAGGACATCACCGGGATCGGCGTGTCGCCCGGCTGCTCGGTCATCACCGAGAAGTCCACGCTGCGTCCGTCGATCCGCGGTGGCGTGCCGGTCTTCAGCCGGCCGACCCGCAGCGGCAATTCACGCAAACGACGCGCCAGTGCGATGGACGGCGGGTCGCCGGCGCGTCCGCCGGAGTAGTTCTCCAGGCCGATGTGGATAAGTCCGCCGAGGAAGGTGCCGGTAGTCAGGACCACGTTGTCGGCATGGAAGCGCAGTCCCATCTGGGTCACTACGCCGCGGACCTGATCCTGCTCGACGATCAGGTCGTCGCAGGCCTGCTGGAATATCCACAGGTTCGGCTGGTTTTCCAGTGTATGGCGGATAGCGGCCTTATAGAGCACGCGATCGGCTTGTGCACGAGTGGCGCGCACTGCCGGCCCCTTGCGGCTGTTAAGGATGCGGAACTGGATACCGCCCTTGTCGGTGGCTTCGGCCATGGCGCCGCCAAGAGCGTCGATTTCCTTGACCAGATGGCTCTTGCCGATGCCGCCGATGGCGGGGTTGCAGCTCATCTGCCCCAGGGTTTCCACATTGTGGGTCAACAGCAGGGTTTTCACACCCATGCGCGCAGCCGCGAGTGCGGCTTCGGTGCCTGCATGGCCACCGCCGATCACGATTACGTCAAAACGGGTAGGGAAATCCACCACGCACCTCGGCCTGTTCAGAAGCAGGAATTCAGGAAAGCCGGACAGTATAAGGATTTAGCGAACCTGAATGAAGACTCCTGGACAAAAAATAGCCAATTCAGATGGAGGGAGCAAAACGGCTCGGCGGGCTTACAAAAAATAAAAGGAAAGGAATGTTTATATCTTTTTAGAACTTGTGTTTATTACTTGGCAGCGCCTTTTCTGTTGATAAGTACGTCAAGCCCAGTAAATACATAGCCTGTAGCGAATGATAAAGCTGTCCCAAACCCTATCTGGGCCCTGTTGATAAGCGATTTTTAGCTGTGGATGGAATGGATCGTTATCAACATGTGGACTTATGCACAGAGCTTCGGTGGGTTTATCTACCCTCCTGTCCCTGGGGTTTTCCACAGGTTTCAGGCGGGCATATCCTGGCCGCGGCAAGACCGCAGCCAGGTACGAAGAAGAAGATGGAAAGGTGTGGGAAAGGCTCAGTCGTTGCTGCTTTCCAGCGTATCGATGGACGACGACAGGCGCTCGAAGCGGCGCTTGGCGGATACCTGGAAATCCCGCTCGGAGCCCTCGCCAGCGGGTTTGCGCAGCAGTAGCCGAGCACTGAGCCCGCTAGTGCGGTCGTAACTGCCGAACCAGTCGATCATCTGTCCGACATGGCATTCGCCGCCGAGCCATACCGCCAGGTTGGCTACGATCTCCATGCTGTAGTGTCCGGGACCGAAGCCATGGTACTCGCCGCGGGACGCCTCGGGAGCCGAAGGCGGGATAGGACAGAGCGGCTCGCTGGAGGGCCCCGTGTCGTGAGCCTGGCCGGTATCGACGGAGTCCAGTGCCTGCAACAGCTCCTTTCGCAGAGTCTCTTCCAGGCTTGTGGATAAACCGCTTTCAGGGTTCTCTTGCGTGCGCGGGACGTCCAGCGTGTAGCGATAGCGCAGCGCCAGACGAGGCAACAGGACACGCCGTTCGAGAGGGTCGAGCAGATAGAGGTTGTCCACAGCGTAGCGGCTATCGCGGTAGAGCACGTAGATCCGACCGCGGATCGTCAGCCAGTAAGCATCCTGGTTCGCTCCCCGGCCGTTCAGCGAATACAGGTAGCTGTCCTCTTCCCAGGAGGGCTGATTGCCGACGAAATGTCCGCCCTGGCGGCGGCGTACGCCTACATGGGAGTACAGGCCAGTACCGCCGCTGTAGGCGTCGATGACGAGATCCCTAAGGCCGTCGCCATCGAGGTCGAGTAGACGGTAGGAGACGTTGCCGTTCTCCCCTTCAGTCTCGATCTCCGAGTGTAGCAGCGCGCTCCACTCATCCGTGCTGACGCCGTCGGGGCGCTGGCTGGGGAAGCGGGCTCCGCCTCCGTCCTCGTCGCGATTGGCGAAGTCGGTGGCCGCGGGAGGCTGTGGAAAAGCCGCAAGAGTCCTTTCCAGGGGAAACTCCGGATTCTCCCGCGCCGCCACTTCGAGGGTTCGTTGCAACTCGCCCATTGCGGCAACCGCTTCTTTCGCGGCCGGCGTCTGGATAGCGAGCAAAGCGTCGATGCGTTGCCGTTGGGAGTGCTCCAGGCATGCGCGCTCTTCGCCGCAGTCGTTACGTCGCTGCAGCCACTGCCGCTGGCTGTCGCGCAGCGCCTTCGCGGATGCCGGATCGTAGCGCAGTGCTTGTGCATAAACCTTCCCCAGGTGGGCATCCAACCCACGCAGACCGTCATCGGTGCAGATGGCTTTTTCCGGGACCGAAGCGGCGCGCCGGCAATCCATGCCTGCGCCGTGGAGCACCGGGGGCAAGAGGGACAGAGAAAGGAAAAGTACGGAAAACGGATGTTTCATCGAGCGATCCTTGCTCTGGTTTATCCACAACCCGGCTTGGGCCGAACCTCATTATTTGCCGATGCAGAAACTCGAGAAGATCCGGCCCAGCAGGTCGTCGGGGGTGAATGCGCCGGTGATTTCGCCCAGGTGCTGCTGGGCCTGGCGTAGATCCTCGGCCAGCAGTTCGCCGGCGCCATTGTGGATAAGTTGGCTGTGGCCATGCTCCAGCGCCTGCCCTGCCAGGCGTAGCGCTTCCAAGTGGCGCCGGCGGGCGCTGAAACCGCTTTCCGCGGTCTGTTCGAAACCCATGCAAGCCTTCAGGTGTTCGCGCAGCAGCTCCAGGCCGGCGCCGGTGCGCGCCGAGAGGGTGATGGTGACGTGGCCGTCCGCGCTTTCCTCGAGGCCAATGGACTCTGTGGACAAATCCGCCTTGTTGCGGATCAGGGTGACCTTGCCCGGTTCCGGTCGCTGGTCGAGAAACTCTGGCCATAGGGAAAACGGATCCGCTGCTTCCGGGGCGGTGGCATCCACCACCAGCAGCACGCGATCGGCTTCGCCGATGGCTTTCAGCGCACGTTCCACGCCGATCTTTTCCACATGGTCCTCGGTATCCCGCAGGCCTGCGGTGTCCACCACATGCAGGGGCATGCCATCGATGTGGATATGTTCGCGCAGTACATCGCGGGTGGTGCCGGCTATGTCCGTGACGATGGCCGCCTCGCGACCGGCCAGGGCATTCAGCAGGCTGGACTTGCCGGCATTCGGTCGTCCGGCGATGACCACGGTCATGCCGTCGCGCAGCAGGGCGCCCTGGGAAGCTTCGCGCTGCACTGTGGATAACTCTGTGCGTACTTTTTCCAGAAGCCCCAGTACGTGGCCATCGGCGAGGAAGTCGATTTCTTCTTCGGGGAAGTCGATGGCGGCTTCGACATAGATGCGCAGGGAAATCAGTTGCTCGGTCAATGCATGTACCCGGCGCGAGAATTCGCCCTGCAGGGAACGCAATGCATTGCGCGCGGCCTGCTCCGAGCTGGCCTCGATCAGATCGGCGATGGCTTCGGCCTGGGCCAGGTCGAGCTTGTCGTTGAGGAACGCACGCTCGCTGAACTCGCCCGGTCGCGCCTGGCGGGCGCCCAGTTCCAGACACCGCTGCACCAGCAGGTCGAGTACCACGGGGCCGCCGTGCCCCTGCAATTCGAGTACGTCTTCGCCGGTGAACGAGTTCGGGCCGGGGAAATACAGTGAAAGGCCTTCGTCGATCACCTGCCCACCGGCATCGAGGAACGGGCCGTAATGCGCATGCCGGGCTTTCAGCTGGCGTCCGCTCACGGCCACGGCCATATGTCCGGCGAGGGGTCCGGAGACGCGGACGATTCCCACGCCGCCGCGGCCCTGGGCGGTAGCGATCGCGACGATGGTTTCGGTGGCGGCTTGCATGTGGATATCTCCGGATAGCAAGACGCCCCTCGAGGGGGCGTCTTGTTGTGGACAGTTTTCGCGATAGACGTCAGGCGGACTTCGCGGCTGCCTCGATCTTGCGGGTAATGTACCACTGCTGCGCGATCGACAGGCAGTTGTTGACCACCCAGTACAGCACCAGACCGGCTGGGAACCAGAGGAAGAAGAAGGTGAAGATGATCGGCATCAGCTTCATTACCTTGGCCTGCATCGGGTCCGGCGGGGTCGGGTTGAGCATCTGCTGGATCAGCATGGTGCCGCCCATGACGATCGGCAGGATGAAGAACGGATCCTTCACCGACAGGTCGGTGATCCAGCCGAGCCACGGCGCCTGGCGCATTTCCACGCTTTCCAGGAGCACCCAGTAGAGGGAGAGGAAGACCGGCATCTGGACCAGGATCGGCAGGCAGCCGCCCAGCGGATTGATCTTCTCCTTCTTGTACAGTTCCATCATCGCCTGGGACATCTTCTGCCGATCGTCGCCGTGCTGTTCCTTGATCGCCTGCATCTTCGGCGACACCGCGCGCATGCGCGCCATCGAACGGTAGCTGGCGGCGGACAACGGGAAGAAGGCCAGCTTGATCAGGATGGTCAGGGCGATGATCGACCAGCCCCAGTTGCCGATCAGGCTGTGGATATGTTGCAGCAGCCAGAAGATCGGTTGGGCGATGAACCAGAGGAAACCGTAGTCGACGGTCAGTTCCAGGCCCGGGGAGAGTTCCTTCAGGTGCTTCTGAAGTTTCGGGCCGGCATACAGGGTCAGGTCGGTTTCCACCTTGCTACCCGCCGGAACGCTCAGGGTCGGCCCGGTGAAACCGACGATGTAGTTGCCCTGGCCGTCCTTGCGGGTCATGACCTGGTGCTGCTCGCCCTTGGTCGGAACCCAGGCGGTCACGAAGTAGTGTTGCAGCCAGGCGACCCAGCCACCCTGCACGGACTCCTTGAACTGTTCCTTGTCCATGTCCTTGGTGGAGATCTTCTTGTACGGCGAATCCGGGGTCCAGACCGCGGCGCCGAGGTAGGTGGACACCCCGGTGGCAGTGGTCGAGGACGGGTCGGCGCTGCCGTCGCGCTTGAGCTGGGCGAACAGGTTGCCGCTCCAGGTCTTGCCGCTCTGGTTGTCGATCAGGTAGCTGACGCCGACCTGATAGGCGTTTTCATTGATGCACTCGATCTTCTTCTGGGCCTTTTCCTTGTCCGAGCAATCGGCTTTCAGGCCACGGTGGAAGGTGAAGCGCTTGATGTAGTTGACACCGTCGTGGCTGAAGCTCAGGTCCACGACCAGTTCGTTCTGGCCGTCGGCCAACTGGTAGCTGCTCTGCGCACTGTGGAACAGCGGGCGTCCGGCGCTGCTGGCGTCCGGGCCGTCGGCACCGGTGAGGCCGCTCTGCGCCAGGTAGGTACGTTCGCGACCGTTGTCGAACAGCGGGAACGGCACGTCCGGACGGTCCAGGCGACGCGGATACTGCAACAGGCCAAGCTGGACGATATCGCCGCCACGGGGATCGATGGCCAGGTCGAGGACGTCGGTCTTCACCTGGATCAGCTTGTCGCTGACCGCAACCGGCTTGTCGGCGGCTTCGCTGCCGGCCGCGCTGCTCTGGGCAGTGGGAACGTCACTGCTGGTGCCCGAGACGGACGGAGTGTCCGGCAGGCCTTGCGTGGTGTTCATCGAAGCGCTGGCGGCGGGCAGCTCAGGCTGACCGTAATCCTTGTTCCACTGGAGAACCAGCAGGTAGGACACGACTGCAAGGGCGACGATGAGAATCGAGCGTTGAATGTCCATGGTTACTCGGCCATCGAGAAAGAGCGGGGCTTGAAGGAAACTGACAGTAGCAGATCGCGGCTACGGGATTGCCAGTGATGGAGCCGAGTGGAGGAAACCGCACTCGGGCGACCATTGCGTCGCGGGCCATGCTGCGCGATAGCCTCGTACGCTAGGGAAGTACAACTTGGCTGGGAACGACGGTGCCAGGTCATCGAAGGGGGGATGACACTACAGGGATCGGGATGCGCGGGCATCGACCTATGCATGAGTACCGTCGGCCACGCCAGGGGCGTCAGCAGGGTTTTCCGTGCGAGGTCGATTGCGCAACAGGCGTTTCCAGAGCTTGCCGAACTGCTGGTGCAGCTCCGGATTTTCCAATTCGCCCAGGCCTTTGCGCGCGATCACCACGATATCCCAGCCAGCCAGGGCTTCCTGGTTATGGCGGAACGATTCGCGGATCAGGCGTTTGAGGCGATTGCGCTGGACGGCGAGCTTGACGTTCTTCTTGCCGATCACCAGACCCAAGCGAGGGTGATCGAGACCGTTCTCGCGCGCCAGCAGCAGGACGTGCTTGCCGGGGACCTTGCCGGTCGGAGAGTCGAAGACTGCGCTGAATTGCCGGGCTGTCAGTAGACGCTTGTCCCGGTCGAAGTCCCGACTCACCACCCGTACCGGATAAATCAGACGGTCAGACGCTTACGGCCTTTGGCGCGACGACGCGACAGAACCTGACGGCCGTTCTTGGTGGCCATACGGGCGCGGAAACCGTGGACGCGAGCGCGCTTGAGGGTGCTGGGTTGGAAAGTACGTTTCATGATTCGGTACCTGGGTTGACGACTTGAGGTCGCAGTGACCCCGTTTAAAGAGACCGGCGATTCTAGTGAAATCGAACGGGCAGGTCAATTTCCAACCAGCGATGACGTAATAGATAGATACAAGGAAGTCATTTTTCTTTTAAAGGATAGAAACGGTTAATGCTCTTGGGACGGCACTCTTCTGTGCATAACTCGACGAAGCCCAGCAACTGCCTGTTTCTCCGGCAGGCAAAAGGTTGTCGAGAACCGGTGTCGAGGCTGTTTCCTTCCTGAGCGAAGCCTGGGGATGAACGAGATGGTTATCCACAGCGATTTTTTCCACACGGCTGTGCGCAGGGATGTACCCCCTTCAAAGCAAGGGTTATCCACAAAGTCCAGGACGACCGTCCGTCGGCCGGCCTGCTTTTATTAAGGTCTTGATTTGCTTGGGGCCTCAGCGCATCGGCATGTGGATAAGTACGGCCCGTCCGGCTACAATAGGCGCTTATTTTCGTTGTGCCGCCTTTCCAATCTTTGGGGGATATCCGTGTCCGTGGAACTTTGGCAGCAGTGCGTGGATCTTCTCCGCGATGAGCTGCCGTCCCAACAATTCAACACCTGGATCCGTCCCTTGCAGGTCGAAGCCGAAGGCGACGAATTGCGTGTGTATGCACCCAACCGTTTCGTCCTCGATTGGGTGAACGAGAAATACCTCGGTCGGCTTCTGGAACTGCTCGGTGAACGCGGCGAGGGCCAGTTGCCCGCGCTTTCCTTATTAATAGGCAGCAAGCGTAGCCGCACGCCGCGCGCCGCCATCGTCCCATCGCAGACCCACGTAGCTCCCCCGCCTCCGGTTGCTCCGCCGCCGGCGCCAGTGCAGCCGGTATCGGCCGCGCCCGTGGTGGTGCCACGTGAAGAGCTGCCGCCAGTGACGACGGCTCCCAGCGTGTCGAGCGACCCCTACGAGCCGGAAGAACCCAGCATCGATCCGCTGGCCGCCGCCATGCCGGCAGGAGCCGCACCCGCGGTACGCACCGAGCGCAACGTCCAGGTCGAAGGCGCGCTGAAGCACACCAGCTATCTCAACCGTACCTTCACCTTCGAGAACTTCGTCGAGGGCAAGTCCAACCAGTTGGCCCGCGCCGCCGCCTGGCAGGTGGCGGACAACCTCAAGCACGGCTACAACCCGCTGTTCCTCTACGGTGGTGTCGGTCTGGGCAAGACCCACCTGATGCATGCGGTGGGCAACCACCTGCTGAAGAAGAACCCGAACGCCAAGGTGGTCTACCTGCATTCGGAACGTTTCGTCGCGGACATGGTGAAGGCCTTGCAGCTCAACGCCATCAACGAATTCAAGCGCTTCTACCGCTCGGTGGACGCGCTGTTGATCGACGACATCCAGTTCTTCGCCCGTAAGGAGCGCTCCCAGGAGGAGTTCTTCCACACCTTCAACGCCCTTCTCGAAGGCGGCCAGCAGGTGATCCTCACCAGCGACCGCTATCCGAAGGAAATCGAAGGCCTGGAAGAGCGGCTGAAGTCCCGCTTCGGCTGGGGCCTGACGGTGGCCGTCGAGCCGCCGGAACTGGAAACCCGGGTGGCGATCCTGATGAAGAAGGCCGAGCAGGCGAAGATCGAGCTGCCGCACGATGCGGCCTTCTTCATCGCCCAGCGCATCCGTTCCAACGTGCGCGAACTGGAAGGTGCGCTGAAGCGGGTGATCGCCCACTCGCACTTCATGGGCCGGCCGATCACCATCGAGCTGATTCGCGAGTCGCTGAAGGACCTGTTGGCCCTTCAGGACAAGCTGGTCAGCATCGACAACATCCAGCGCACCGTCGCCGAGTACTACAAGATCAAGATATCCGATCTGTTGTCCAAGCGGCGTTCACGCTCGGTGGCGCGCCCGCGCCAGGTGGCCATGGCGCTCTCCAAGGAGCTGACCAACCACAGCCTGCCGGAGATCGGCGTGGCCTTCGGCGGTCGGGATCACACCACGGTGTTGCACGCCTGTCGTAAGATCGCTCAACTTAGGGAATCCGACGCGGATATCCGCGAGGACTACAAGAACCTGCTGCGTACCCTGACAACCTGACGCAGCCCACGAGGCAAGGGACTAGACCATGCATTTCACCATTCAACGCGAAGCCCTGTTGAAACCGCTGCAACTGGTCGCCGGCGTCGTGGAACGCCGCCAGACATTGCCGGTTCTCTCCAACGTCCTGCTGGTGGTCGAAGGCCAGCAACTGTCGCTGACCGGCACCGACCTCGAGGTCGAGCTGGTTGGTCGCGTGGTACTGGAAGATGCCGCCGAACCCGGCGAGATCACCGTACCGGCGCGCAAGCTGATGGACATCTGCAAGAGCCTGCCGAACGACGTGCTGATCGACATCCGTGTCGAAGAGCAGAAACTCCTGGTAAAGGCCGGGCGTAGCCGCTTCACCCTGTCCACCCTGCCGGCCAACGATTTCCCCACCGTGGAGGAAGGTCCCGGCTCGCTGAACTTCAGCATCGCCCAGAGCAAGCTGCGTCGCCTGATCGACCGCACCAGCTTCGCCATGGCCCAGCAGGACGTGCGTTACTACCTCAACGGCATGCTGCTTGAAGTGAACGGCGGCACCCTGCGCTCCGTCGCCACCGACGGCCACCGACTGGCCATGTGCTCGCTGGATGCGCAGATCCCGTCGCAGGACCGCCATCAGGTGATCGTGCCGCGCAAAGGCATCCTCGAACTGGCTCGTCTGCTCACCGATCAGGATGGCGAAGTCGGCATCGTCCTGGGCCAGCACCATATCCGTGCCACCACTGGCGAATTCACCTTCACTTCGAAGCTGGTGGACGGCAAGTTCCCGGACTACGAGCGCGTACTGCCGCGCGGTGGCGACAAGCTGGTGGTCGGCGACCGCCAGCAACTGCGCGAAGCCTTCAGCCGTACCGCGATCCTCTCCAACGAGAAGTACCGCGGCATTCGCCTGCAGCTTTCCAACGGTTTGCTGAAAATCCAGGCGAACAACCCGGAGCAGGAAGAGGCCGAGGAAGAAGTGCAGGTCGAGTACAACGGCGGCAACCTGGAGATCGGCTTCAACGTCAGCTACCTGCTCGACGTGCTGGGTGTGATCGGTACCGAGCAGGTCCGCTTCATCCTTTCCGATTCCAACAGCAGCGCCCTGGTCCACGAGGCCGACAATGACGATTCTGCCTATGTCGTCATGCCGATGCGCCTCTAATCACACTGAATGTCCCTGACCCGCGTTTCGGTCACCGCGGTGCGCAACCTGCACCCGGTGACCCTCTCCCCCTCCCCCCGCATCAACATCCTCTACGGCGACAACGGCAGCGGCAAAACCAGCGTGCTCGAAGCCATTCACCTGCTCGGCCTGGCACGTTCATTCCGCAGCGCGCGCTTACAGCCGGTGATCCAGTATGAGGAAGCGGCCTGCACCGTATTCGGCCAGGTGATGTTGGCCAATGGCATCGCCAGCAACCTGGGGATTTCCCGTGAGCGCCAGGGCGAGTTCACCATCCGCATCGATGGGCAGAACGCTCGAAGTGCGGCTCAATTGGCGGAAACTCTTCCACTGCAACTGATCAACCCGGATAGCTTTCGGCTGCTCGAGGGAGCGCCGAAGATCCGACGGCAGTTCCTCGATTGGGGAGTGTTCCACGTGGAACCTCGGTTTCTACCCGTCTGGCAGCGCCTGCAGAAGGCGCTGCGCCAGCGGAACTCCTGGCTCCGGCATGGTAAACTGGACCCCGCGTCGCAAGCGGCCTGGGACCGGGAATTGAGCCTGGCCAGCGATGAGATCGATGCCTATCGCAGAAGCTATATCCAGGCGTTGAAACCGGTATTCGAGGAAACCCTCGCCGAATTGGTTTCACTGGATGACCTGACCCTTAGCTACTACCGAGGCTGGGACAAGGACCGGGACCTCCTGGAGGTCCTGGCTTCCAGCCTGTTGCGCGACCAGCAGATGGGCCACACCCAGGCGGGACCGCAGCGTGCGGATCTTCGCATACGGTTGGCAGGTCATAACGCTGCGGAGATTCTCTCGCGCGGTCAGCAGAAGCTGGTGGTATGCGCCCTGCGCATCGCCCAAGGCCATCTGATCAATCGCGCCAAGCGCGGACAGTGCGTCTACCTGGTGGACGACCTGCCCTCGGAACTGGATGAGCAGCATCGAATGGCTCTTTGCCGCTTGCTTGAAGATTTGGGTTGCCAGGTATTCATCACCTGCGTGGACCCGCAACTATTGAAAGACGGCTGGCGCACGGATACGCCGGTATCCATGTTCCACGTGGAACATGGAAAAGTCTCTCAGACCACGACCATCGGGAGTGAAGCATGAGCGAGAACAACACGTACGACTCTTCCAGCATCAAGGTGCTGAAGGGGCTGGATGCCGTACGCAAGCGCCCCGGCATGTACATCGGCGACACCGACGATGGCACCGGTCTGCACCACATGGTGTTCGAGGTGGTGGATAACTCCATCGACGAAGCGCTGGCCGGTTACTGCAGCGAAATCAGCATCACCATCCATACGGATGAGTCGATCACTGTCCGCGACAATGGACGCGGTATTCCGGTGGATATCCACAAGGAAGAAGGGGTTTCTGCGGCGGAAGTGATCATGACCGTCCTCCACGCCGGCGGCAAGTTCGATGACAACACCTACAAGGTGTCCGGCGGCTTGCACGGTGTGGGCGTCTCGGTGGTGAACGCGCTGTCCCATGAACTGCGCCTGACCATCCGGCGCCACAACAAGGTCTGGGAGCAGGTCTACCACCACGGCGTTCCGCAGTTCCCACTGCGCGAAGTGGGCGAGACCGATGGCTCCGGTACCGAAGTTCACTTCAAGCCATCCCCGGAGACCTTTAGCAACATCCACTTCAGTTGGGACATCCTGGCCAAGCGCATCCGCGAGCTGTCCTTCCTCAACTCCGGCGTCGGCATCCTGCTGCGCGACGAGCGTACCGGCAAGGAGGAGCTGTTCAAGTACGAAGGCGGTCTGAAGGCCTTCGTCGAATACCTGAACACCAACAAGACCGCGGTGAACGAGGTATTCCACTTCAACGTCCAGCGTGAAGAGGACGGCGTGGGTGTGGAAGTCGCCTTGCAGTGGAACGACAGCTTCAACGAGAACCTGCTCTGCTTCACCAACAACATCCCGCAGCGTGACGGCGGTACCCACCTGGCCGGTTTCCGTTCGGCGCTGACGCGTAACCTGAACAACTACATCGAGGCCGAAGGCCTGGCGAAGAAATTCAAGATCGCCACCACCGGCGACGATGCCCGCGAAGGCCTCACCGCGATCATCTCGGTGAAGGTGCCGGACCCGAAGTTCAGTTCGCAGACCAAGGACAAGCTGGTCTCCTCCGAGGTGAAGACCGCGGTGGAACAGGAGATGGGCAAGTACTTCGCCGACTTCCTGCTGGAGAACCCCAACGAGGCCAAGGCCGTGGTCGGCAAGATGATCGACGCCGCCCGTGCCCGCGAGGCCGCGCGCAAGGCGCGCGAGATGACCCGCCGCAAGGGTGCGCTGGACATCGCCGGCCTGCCCGGCAAGCTGGCCGATTGCCAGGAAAAGGACCCGGCGCTTTCCGAACTGTACATCGTGGAGGGTGACTCCGCGGGCGGTTCCGCCAAGCAGGGCCGCAATCGCCGGACCCAGGCGATCCTGCCGCTCAAGGGCAAGATCCTCAACGTCGAGAAGGCGCGCTTCGACAAGATGCTCTCCTCCCAGGAGGTCGGTACGCTGATCACCGCCCTGGGCTGTGGCATCGGCCGCGAGGAGTACAACATCGACAAGCTGCGCTACCACAACATCATCATCATGACCGATGCTGACGTCGACGGTTCGCACATCCGCACCCTGCTGTTGACCTTCTTCTTCCGCCAGATGCCCGAGCTGATCGAACGTGGCTACATCTACATCGCCCAGCCACCGTTGTACAAGGTCAAGCGCGGCAAGCAGGAGCAGTACATCAAGGACGACCAGGCCATGGAAGAGTACATGACCCAGTCGGCCCTGGAAGATGCCAGCCTGCACGTCAACGAGCACGCTCCGGGCCTGTCCGGGGCGGCGCTGGAGAAACTGGTCAACGAGTATCGCGGGGTGATCGCCACCCTCAAGCGCCTGTCGCGCCTGTACCCCCAGGAGCTGACCGAGCACTTCATCTACCTGCCTACCGTGTCGGTGGACGACCTGGCTAACGAGTCGGCCATGCAGGGCTGGTTGGAGAAGTTCCAGGCGCGCCTGACCGCCGCCGAGAAGTCCGGCCTGACCTACAAGGCCAGCCTGCGCGAAGACCGCGAGCGCCACCTGTGGCTGCCGGAGGTGGAACTGGTGGCCCACGGCCTGTCCAGCTACGTCACCTTCAACCGTGACTTCTTCGCCAGCAATGACTACCGCTCGGTGTCGCTGCTCGGCGACCAGCTGAACAGCCTGCTGGAAGACGGCGCCTACGTGCAGAAGGGTGAGCGCAAGCGCCCGATCAGCGCCTTCAAGGACGGCCTGGACTGGCTGATGGCCGAAGGGACCAAGCGCCACAGCATCCAGCGATACAAGGGGTTGGGCGAGATGAACCCTGAGCAGCTGTGGGAAACCACCATGGATCCGAACGTCCGGCGCATGCTCAAGGTGACCATCGAGGACGCCATCGCCGCCGACCAGATCTTCAACACCCTGATGGGCGATGCCGTGGAGCCGCGCCGCGACTTCATCGAAAGCAACGCGCTGGCGGTGTCGAACCTGGACGTGTGACAGGTCGGCAAGACCGACCCTCATGGCAACCCCGGCCTGGCGCCGGGGTTTTCTTTTTGGGCCAGGTAGCCTGGATACGGCACCAGGGGTGCCTTGCCAAGGTGTGACCGAGCCCCCGGTTATTCTTAATCGCTGGCATTGACGCCCTGGACCCAGGTGCCCTGGCGGCGTTCCACCGCTCCTGTGGGCAGCGGACGCCAGCCGGTTCGGTCGATCGTTGCCAGCCGGCCTTGCTTTGCGCCACGCGTGAAAACAAGAAGCCCCGCTACGGCGGGGCTTCTTTTATCGAATCGGCGCACAGTGCGCCTTGCAGGGGGCTTTGCGGTCCTTCACGACACCACCGACGGCTCCGGATGGCTGACCCGCTGCTGGATGGGGCTGATCTCGGCCATGGTCTCGCTGACCCAGGCTTCGGCGCGCTGGTTTAGCTCGGCTATGGCGCGCGGGCCTTCGCCTTCGGCGTGCATCGCCGGGCCGATCACCACCTGGATGGTGCCCGGGTACTTCGCCCAGCCGGCCTTGGGCCAATACTGCCCGGCGTTGTGGGCGATCGGCAGTACCGGTAGCCCGGCGTTGACCGCCAGGGCGGTGCCGCCGCGGGAGAACTTGCCCATCTGCCCCACCGGAATACGCGTGCCTTCCGGGAAGATCAGTACCCAGGCGCCTTTCTTCAGGCACTCGTCGCCCTGCCTGGCCAGTTGCTTGAGGGCCAGCTTGGGCTGGCTGCGGTCGATGGCGATGGGCTTGAGCAGGGCCAGGGCCCAGCCGAAGAACGGCACGTAGAGCAGCTCGCGCTTGAGTACCTGGCTGAGTGGCTCGAAGAAGCCGGAGAGGAAGAAGGTTTCCCAGGTGCTCTGGTGCTTGGAGAGGATCACGCAGGGCTTTTCCGGGATGTTCTCCAGCCCGCGCACCTCGTAGCGGATGCCGGCGACCACGCGGGTCAGCCAGATCGCGAAACGGCACCAGTTCTGTACCACGAAGCGGTAGCGGGCGCGGAACGGCAGGATCGGCGCGATGAAGAAGCTGAGGGTGCCCCAGACGAATGCGCTGGCGGACAGCAGCAGGTAAAAGAGGACGGTTCTGATGGCCTGCACTGTCGACATGTATTCTGACCTTACTGAAGTAATGCGCTGGCGACTGCCGCCAGATCGTCGAATATCAGGGTGCCCTCTGGCAAGGGCTTGCCCAGCGTACGTACGCCTTTTCCGGTCTTTACCAACACCGGCTGACAATCGACGGCCCGCGCCGCCTCCAGGTCACCGATGCTGTCGCCGACGAACCAGATACCCGACAGATCGACCCCGTAGTGCTCGCCGATCTGCCGCAGCATACCCGGCTTCGGCTTGCGGCAGTCGCAGCCGTCGTCCGGTCCATGCGGACAATAGACGATGAGGCCGACCTCGCCGCCCTGCTCCGCAACCAGTTCGCGCAAGCGCGCATGCATGGCCTCGAGCACTGCCAGGTCGTAATAGCCACGGGCGATGCCGGACTGGTTGGTAGCCACCGCGACGGTCCAGCCGGCCTTGCTCAGGCGGGCGATGGCCTCGATCGAGCTGGGGATGGGGATCCACTCGTCGAGGGTCTTGATGTAATCGTCGGAGTCGAGGTTGATGACTCCATCGCGGTCGAGAATCAGCAGGGAACGGGACATCGATGCGCAGTTGGCCATGCATGAACGGAAAGGATCGATTCTACCTCAGTCAGCCGGAGCATCGCGGATGGATCGACGAGCCCCCTACGCTGGATATCTGTACTAGATTCAATAATGGCAATGGAATGGCAATCCCAGGCCAGGGAGTCATTTGGCACGCAGCAGTGGGTGTCTCGGAGTACGTGCGAACCCCTTGGCGGGTGGATCACCGGAGTAACGCAGTAAGCGCCTATCGCATGCCAGCACGGCCGACCGGCCGTGTTTCCACCACAGGTGGAGCGGGCATGACGACGGGGAGTTCCGGGGCGTCTGCTCGTTCCCAAGGACGGTAACCGTGAAACGCCTGAAAAAGATACTGCACCTTTCAAGCTTGTCCCTCGCTTCCCTGGCACTTTCTTCCGCCGCCCTGGCGGCCGCTCCGGTCATGCTCGACCAGGGCAAGGAATGGACCGAAAGCCACCGCCAGGACTTCTACAGCCGCGACCAGGGCTCGCAGGTGATGTCGCTGCCCTGGCTCAAGGCGTTGCGACAGCCGGATGGCACGCCTTTCCTCGCCGACAGCCTGGCCCGCTACGGCTATTTGCCCAACCCCAAGGCGCCCGCGGAAGGCCTGCCGGTGGGCTTCACCGTAGCCGGCACGGGCGCCCGGCAGATGGTCGGCATGACCTGTTCGGCCTGCCATACCCGGCAGATCGAGGTGAAGGGCACTGCCTATCGGATCGACGGCGGTCCGGCGATCGTCGACTTCCAGGCATTCCTCGCCGACCTCGATCGGGCCGTGGGACCGCTGACCAGCGATGACGCCGCCTTCGACGCCTTCGCCCAGCAGATCCTCGGGGCCAATCCGCCTCCCGGTGCGCGCGACGCCCTGCTCGCGGCGGTGAAGGAATGGTACGAGCCCTATCACACGCTGATCGAGCGCGCGCTGCCCAAGGACACCTGGGGACCGGCGCGGCTGGACGCGGTATCGATGATCTTCAACCGCCTTACCGGGCTGGATATCGGCAGCGCGCCGCCCTATCTGATTCCCGACAACATCAAGGCGGCGGATGCGCCGGTGCGCTACCCGTTCCTGTGGAACGCGGCGCGGCAGAACAAGACCCAGTGGCCCGGTTTCGCCGCCAACGGCAACGACCTGCTCGGCCTGGCGCGCAATGTCGGCGAGGTCTACGGGGTGTTCGCCACCTTCCACCCGCAGAAGAGCAAGTTCCACCTGCTGGGCATGGACTACCTGAAGATCAACTCGGCCAACTTCCACGGGCTGGGCAAGCTGGAGGACCTGATCAAGAAGATCGGCCCGCCGAAGTGGCCCTGGGCGGTGGACAAGCACCTGGCCAGAAAAGGCGCGCTGATCTTCGCCCGCAAGACCGACGAAGGTGGCTGCGTGGAGTGCCACGGCATCCGGATCAAGGACCTGGTGCTTTGGGACACTCCGCTGAGGGACGTCGGCAGCGACAGCCGCCAGCACGCCATCCTCGATGGCCAGGTGCAGACCGGCGTGATGGAGGGCGCGCGGATGCCGTTCGGCCAGCCGCTGAAGGCGACCGACGGAGCCTTCGACGTACTCGCCGTAGCGGTGGCCGGTTCGATCCTGCAGCACTTCGTGCCGATCCTCGGTGAGAAGCACGATGCCAAGGCGGCGGCGGTCAAGCCGGAAAGCGTGATGACCGACGAAACCCGGCAACTGCTGACCGCCTTCCAGAAGCCGGTGCGTACCCAGGCCGACCCCTACCCCTACGAGTCGCGGGTCCTGCAGGGGATCTGGGCGGCGGCGCCCTACCTGCACAACGGCTCGGTGCCGACCCTGGAAGAGTTGCTGAAGCCGGCCGCGGAGCGGGTGGAATCCTTCCCGGTGGGCTCGGCCTACGACGTGGACAAGGTCGGCCTCGCCGCCCAGCAGACCCAATTCGGCAGCTATGTGTTGAAGACCACCGGCTGCGACCGGCGTGATTCCGGCAACAGCCGCTGCGGCCATGAGTACGGCACCAGCCTGTCGGCCGAGGAGAAGCGCGCGCTGCTGGAGTACCTGAAGGTCCTGTAGTGAAAGGCCCGGTGTCGCGAGGACGCCGGGCCTTTTCTTCGAGGCGGGACTGGCTCAGCCGAGCAGCGAGATGTCCGCCACCCCGAGGAACAACCCGCGCAGCTTGGCCAGCAGCGCATAGCGGTTGGCGCGTACCGCCGCGTCGTCGACATTGACCATCACATCGGCGAAGAACGTATCCACCGGCTCGCGCAAGGCCGCCAGGCGGGCCAGCGCGGCGCGATAGTCGCGTGTCGCTGCCAGCGGCGCGACTTCGCTTTCGGCGTTCGCCACGGCGCTGCCCAGGGCCTTCTCGGCGGCTTCCACCAGCAGGCTGGCAACCACGCTCGGCGGAACCTCGTCCTCGGACTTGGCGAGAATATTCGACACCCGTTTGTTCGCCGCGGCCAGGGCCTCGGCTTCAGGCAATTGGCGGAAGGCCTGGACGGCCTGTACGCGCTGGTCGAAGTCCAGCGGCGAGCTTGGCTTGAGCGCGCGCACCGACTGGTACACGGCCACGTCCACGCCTTCGTCCTCGTAGCGCGCGCGCAGGCGGTCGAACACGAAGTCCAGCACCTGCTCGGCCAGGCCGGCGGCCTTGACCTTGTCGCCGTATTGCTCGACGGCGGCGTTGACCGCGGCTACCAGGTCCAGGTCGAGCTGCTTCTCGATGAGGATGCGCAGCACGCCCAGCGCGGCGCGACGCAGCGCGTAGGGGTCCTTGCTGCCGGTGGGAAGCATGCCGATGCCGAAGATACCGACCAGGGTATCGAGCTTGTCGGCCACCGCCACGGCGGCGCCGGTCAGGGTCGAGGGTAGCTCGGCACCGGCGCCGCGCGGCATGTACTGCTCGTTGAGGGCCAGGGCGACGTCTTCCGCTTCGCCGCCGTGGGTGGCGTAGTAGTAGCCGGCGATGCCCTGCATCTCGGGGAACTCGCCGACCATCTCGGTTGCCAGGTCGCACTTGGACAGGATGCCGGCGCGCGCGGCGTTCTGCGCATTGCCGCCTATACGTTCGGCGATGTAGGCGGCCAGGCCGGAGACGCGCTGGGCCTTCTCGAACACGGTGCCGAGCTGGGCCTGGAACACTACGTTGCGCAGGCGCTCATTGAAGCTTTCGAGCGGCTGCTTCTTGTCCTGCTTGAAGAAGAACTCGGCGTCGGTGAGGCGCGGGCGAACCACCTTCTCGTTACCGCTGACGATGTTCTCCGGTGCCTTGCTCTCGACGTTGGCGACGGTGATGAAGCGCGGCAGCAGCTTGCCGTTGGCGTCCAGCAGGCAGAAGTATTTCTGGTTGTCCTGCATGGTGGTGATCAGGGCTTCCTGCGGGACCTCGAGGAAGCGCTCCTCGAAGGAGCAGACCAGCGGCACCGGCCATTCGACCAGCGCAGTCACTTCGTCGAGCAGGCTCGGCGGCACGATGGCGCTGCCCTGCTGCTCGGCGGCCAGCTCGGCCACGCGCTTGGCGATCAGTTCGCGGCGCTCGGCGAAATCGGCCAGCACATGAGCGCCGCGCAGGTCTTCCAGGTACGCTGCCGGGCTGGAAATACGCACATTGTCCGGATTGTGGAAGCGGTGGCCGCGGGATTCGCGCCCGGCTTTCTGGGCGAGGATCTCGCACTCGACCACGTCGTCGCCGAACAGCATCACCAGCCATTGGGTCGGACGCACGAACTCCTCGCGGCGAGCTGCCCAGCGCATCCGCTTGGGAATCGGCAGTTCGTTCAACGAGGTCTCGACGATGCCCGGCAGCAGGCCGGCGGCCGGTTGGCCGGCGATGGTCTGGCTGAAGCGCAGCTTCGGACCGCTCTTGTCGATCTGCTGCAGATCCACGCCGCACTTCTTGGCGAACCCCAGGGCGGCCTGGGTCGGGTTACCGCTGGCGTCGAAGGCGGCCTGTAGCGGCGGACCGTCTAGGTTGACGGTACGGTCGGGCTGCTGCACGGCGAGTTGCTCGACCAGCACGGCGAGACGGCGCGGCGCCGCATAGAAACGCGCAGCGGCGTAGCCCAGACCGGCAGCCTTGAGGCCCTTCTCTATACCGCTGAGGAAGGCTTCGCCGAGGCTGTTGAGGGCTTTTGGCGGCAGCTCTTCGGTGCCCAGTTCGACCAGGAAATCCTTGGCGCTCATCATTCGGCCTCCTTCAGCTTGGCCAGTACTTCATCACGCAATTCGGGGGTGGCCATGGGGAAGCCGAGGCGCGCGCGGGCCTGCAGGTAGCTCTGCGCCACGGCGCGGGCCAGGGTACGCACGCGAAGGATGTAGCGCTGGCGCTCGGTGACCGAGATGGCGCGCCGCGCATCCAGCAGGTTGAAGGTATGCGAAGCCTTGAGGACCATCTCGTAGGTCGGCAACGGCAGCTCCAGCGCGATCAGGCGGTTGGCTTCGCTCTCGTAGAAGTCGAACAGTTCGAACAGCTTCGGCACGTTGGCGTGCTCGAAGTTGAAGGTGGATTGTTCCACCTCGTTCTGGTGGAACACGTCGCCATAGGTGACCTTGCCGAACGGGCCGTCGGTCCAGACCAGGTCGTAGACCGAGTCCACGCCCTGCAGATACATGGCCAGGCGCTCCAGGCCGTAGGTGATCTCGCCGGTGACCGGATAGCACTCGATGCCGCCGACCTGCTGGAAGTAGGTGAACTGGGTGACTTCCATTCCGTTCAGCCAGATTTCCCAACCCAGGCCCCAGGCGCCGAGGGTCGGCGATTCCCAGTTGTCCTCGACGAAGCGGATGTCGTGGACCAGCGGGTCGATACCGATGGCTTTCAGCGAGCCGAGGTACAGCTCCTGGAAGTTCTCCGGGTTCGGCTTCAGGACCACCTGGAACTGGTAGTAGTGCTGCAGGCGGTTGGGGTTCTCGCCGTAACGGCCGTCGGTGGGGCGGCGGCTCGGCTGGACGTAGGCGGCGTTCCAGGTCTCCGGGCCGATGGCGCGGAGGAAGGTGGCGGTGTGGAAGGTGCCGGCGCCCACTTCCATGTCGTAGGGCTGCAGCACCACGCAGCCCTGCTCGGCCCAGTAGTTCTGCAGGGCGAGAATCAGGTCTTGGAAGGTGCGCACGGCGGGCGTAGTCTGGCTCACGAAATTCACCTGTGCTGAGGCTTCGATACAAAACATGGAAGTATACCCGATTCCCGCGCCGCCTCGCCCGTCCCCCCGATCCCTGGAAAACCACGGAAAGCCTTATGCCACGCTGCTTCTGGTGCAACGACGATCCTCTCTACATGGCCTACCACGACGAGGAGTGGGGCGTGCCGCAGCGCGATCCCGACGCGCTGTTCGAACTTCTGCTGCTGGAGGGCTTCCAGGCCGGGTTGTCCTGGATCACCGTGCTGAAGAAGCGCGAGCGCTACCGCGAGGTGCTGTTTGGCTTTGACGTGCAACGGGTGGCACAGATGAGCGACGCGGAGATCGACGAACTGATGCTCGACCCCGGCATCATTCGCAATCGGGCCAAGCTCAACGCTGCGCGGCAGAACGCCCAGGCCTGGCTGGAGCTGGACGACCCGGCTGGGTTCCTCTGGTCCTTCGTCGGCGGCCAGCCGAAGATCAACCATTTCGCCGGTCGCGCCGAGGTGCCGGCGATTACCCCGGAAGCCGAGGCCATGAGCAAGGCGCTGCGCAAGGCCGGCTTCAACTTCGTCGGGCCGACCATCTGCTACGCCTTCATGCAGGCCAGCGGCATGGTCATGGACCATACCCAGGACTGCGACCGTTACGCCCAACTCGTCGGCTAGCCGGGCGCTCCCTGACGGATGCGTTCGGATGTTCCACGTGGAACATCGGCGCGCAGCATAGCTGGTCGCCCCGCTTCCTTGGCTGCCGCCCTCGCCTTCTTCCTGGCGTACAATGCGCGTTCGAGTCGAGCGAGGAGTGTTTCGTGGAGAAATTCAAAGGTGCCCTGGTGGTGGGGGCCCTACGCCTGTTCGCGTTATTGCCCTGGCGTGCCGTGCAAGGCGTCGGGGCCGGCATAGGCTGGCTGATGTGGAAATTGCCGAATCGATCCCGCGAGGTAGTGCGGATCAACCTGTCCAAGTGCTTCCCCGAGTTGTCTGAAACCGAACTGGAAAAGCTGGTCGGACAAAGCCTGATGGATATTGGCCGGACCCTCACCGAAAGTGCCTGCGCCTGGATCTGGCCGCCTGAAAAGTCGCTGAGATACATCCGCGAGGTCGAAGGCATGGAGGTGCTGGAGGAAGCGCTGGCTTCCGGCGATGGCCTGGTCGGCATTACCAGTCACCTGGGAAACTGGGAAGTACTCAACCACTTCTATTGCTCCTACGCCAAGCCGATCATCTTCTATCGTCCGCCCAAGCTGAAGGCAGTCGACGAATTGCTGAAGAAGCAACGCGTGCAATTGGGCAACCGCGTCGCACCTTCCACTCCTGAGGGTATCCTCAGCGTCATCAAGGAAGTGAAGAAAGGCGGTTGCGTAGGGATTCCCGCCGACCCCGAGCCCGCGCGTACCGCTGGGCTCTTCGTGCCCTACCTGGGCACCACTGCCTTGATCAGCAAGTTCGTCCCGCAGTTGCTTTCACGCGGCAAGGCGCGTGGAGTGTTCTTCCATGCGGTGCGCCTGCCCGATGGTAGCGGTTACAAGGTGATCCTCGAAGCGGCTCCGGCGGACATGTACGACAAGGACCTGGAAGTGTCTGTAGCAGCCATGAGCCGCGAGTTGGCGAAGTATGTACGAGCCTATCCCAGCCAGTACATGTGGAGCATGAAACGCTTCAAGAACCGCCCGGATGGCGAGAAAAAATGGTACTGAGGAAAGGGCGTCGGAAGACGCCTTTTTCATATCCGGGTACTATGCTCAGCCACCTCCTCCGCAGGTCCCGAGGGACTCGATGGATAATCAACGACAATACCCACGAACCCCGCTCAAGTGCCGAATCCGTATCAGTCACCCGCTATTTGGCGAGCTGATGGCGCAGACACGCGACCTGTCCGACACCGGGGTCTATGTCAAACACCCGGAGCTGACCCAGCTCCCAACAGGCAGTGTCGTTACTGGCCAGGTACAGGACTTGCCGATCGACGCGCCGATCCTGCAGATGGAAGTCGTGCGAGTCGATGCGGAAGGCGTCGGCCTGCGCTTTCTCAGCGAAGCCTGAACGGTGGTGTTCCACGTGGAACCCCAGGCATGAGCCACTGATCACAGCGTGGGCGAAACCGCTGCCGGTTATCGGCTAGAATGCGCGCCGCTCGGCATGGTGCCGGGCATGGGTTCCCTCACCCCATCGCGCAAAAAGGACAGCACATGTCAGCCTCTTCTCCGGCGGCCTGGCGCGGCACCCTGGCCGGCCTGATCGCCTTCCACATCTTCATCATCATCGCCAGCAACTACCTGGTGCAGTTGCCGATCACCCTGTTTGGCTGGCACACCACCTGGGGCGCCTTCAGCTTTCCGTTCATCTTCCTGGCTACCGACCTCACCGTGCGCCTGCTGGGCAAGGGCCCTGCCCGGCTGGTCATCGCCCGGGTCATGATCCCGGCGTTGATCGCCTCCTACGTGGTCTCGGTGTTGTTCCAGGAAGCGGCGTTCCGTGGTTTCTCCGCGCTGCTCGAGTTCAACACCTTCGTCGCCCGGATCTCCCTGGCAAGCTTCCTCGCCTATGTGCTCGGACAGATCCTCGATATCCAGGTATTCGACCGCCTCCGTCGTTCCCGGCACTGGTGGACCGCGCCAGTCGCCTCGACCATCCTCGGCAACCTGCTGGACACCTTCACCTTCTTCTTCGTGGCGTTCTGGCGTAGCGACAATCCGTTCATGGCGCAGCACTGGGTGGAAATCGCCACGGTGGACTACGGAGTGAAGCTGAGTATCAGTCTTCTACTGTTCGTGCCGCTCTACGGCATGCTACTCAACGGCATCCTGAAGATGCTGCCGGGGCGGCCGCAGAGCAACGCTTGAGGCTCATCGAGGCAATCTGGAGGAAGGGCGCAACAGGCCGTGATGACCGTTGCGCCCTTCTTCGTTCAGGAGGTGGTAGCCCGGTGCGCGGCCGTGAGCAGCGTCAGGGCATCGCCGCCGAGCGTGACCAGGATGTGCGCCACGCGCTGAATGGGAACGCCCTGCCCCGTCCGCACTTCGATCCTTTCCAAGGCATGGAGGAGGCCGAGGAGAGCCCTGAGGCGCTCCTGTACGGATTCGAGCATCTCATTGGCGGAGGCGTTCCGGTGAACGTAGAGAATCGCTTGCTCGTATGGGTATTCGACATAGGACGGGACTGAACGCTCTTGCTTCGACATGTTGGCTCCGGAAAAGTAGTTGAAGTCAGGTGTCGCGTTCGGGCTTGGACCGAAGCGATGAGTCGAAGCTAGAGGGCCGGCAGCGGTCGCTCAATGGGGTTTTGGGCGTTCGGGATGCAGGCTACATCGTTGACAGAAGTTGCCTACGAATGTGTGGAACAGGTCTTTGTAAAAGTGTCGTCGGGGCGTGCTCGAACCGTTCTGCCAGCGCTCGATGAGCACGCCCGACCCGTCTGCCGGAACTCCGGCCGGCGGGTGGCGAGAACGCGCTGCGCGAGCCTCGACCGGACGCTCAGGTTCTCGCCCTGTCGAGCTTGCGCAGGAACACCGTCATTTCCTTTTCGGCCTGCTTGTCGCCATGCGTCGCGGCAGTTTCCAGGCCCTGCTCCCAGGCCTGCCGGGCGCCCGCCAGATCGCCGGCAGCCTGGCGTGCCTTGCCCAGCAGTTTCCAGCCGGCAGAGTACTTCGGATCCTGCTCCACGCAGCGCTGCAGATGTTCTGCGGCGCGTTCGGCCTCTCCCGCATCCAGATAACCCTTGCCCAGGCCGAAGCGCAGCAGCGCATTGTCCATGCCCTTGGCGAGCATCTTTTCCAGACCTTCGATCATCGCCCTGCCCTCTTCCGTCGATGCCGGCCATTCTGCCTGTCTCGCCCAGGTTCGTCAGTAACGCCAGAACGCCGGGGTCAGCAGGATCAGCAGCGAGAACACCTCCAGGCGCCCCAGCATCATGGCGAAGGCCAGCACCAGCTTGGCGCTGTCCGGTAGCCCGCCGTAGTGCGCGGCGGCTTCGCCGAGGGCCGGGCCGAGGTTGTTCAGGCACGACGAGAGACTGGAGAAGGCGGTCAGCAGGTCCACGCCCAGGGCCAGCAGGACCAGCATCAGCACGACAAAGGTGACCAGGTAGATCGAGCAGAATCCCCACACCGATTCCACCACCCGGTCGGGGATCGGCCGCCGTCCGAGCTTGACCAGGAACACCCCGCTGGGATGCAGCAGGCGCATGAATTCGCGCATGCCCTGGCGGTACACCAGGAGAATCCGCATCACCTTCATGCCGCCGCCGGTGGAGCCGGCGCAGGCGCCGATGAAGGTGGTGTAGAGCAGCAGGTGCGGGAGGAAGGTCGGCCAGGTGGCGAAGTCGGCCAGGCCGAAGCCGGTGGTGGTGCCGATGGAAACCACCATGAAGGCCGCGTAGCGGATCGACTGCAGCGGCTGTTCATAGTGGCGCTGGGCGACCAGCACCAGCGCCGTGACCAGGAACACCGCGAGCAGGATCAGCAGGTAGGCGCGGCACTCCGGGTCGCGCAGGTAGTGGCTCAGGCTGCGCCGGCGCCAGGCGAGGAAGTGCAGGCCGAAATTGATCCCCGAGATGACCAGGAAGAACATGCAGATCGTCTCTACCAGCGGGCTGTCGAAGTAGCCGATGCTGGCGTCGTGGGTGGAGAAGCCGCCGATGGCAATGGTCGAGAAGCTGTGGCCGATGGCGTCGAACAGGCTCATCCCCGCCGCCCAGTAGGCCGCCGCGCAGGCCAGGGTCAGGCCGCAGTAGATCAGCCAGAGGGTCTTGGCGGTGTCGGCGATGCGCGGCGAGAGCTTCTGTTCCTTCAGGGGCCCGGGCATCTCCGCGCGATACAACTGCATGCCGCCGATACCGAGCATCGGCATGATCGCCACCGCCAGCACCACGATGCCCATCCCGCCGAACCATTGCAGTTGCTGGCGGTAGTAAAGGATCGCCCGCGGTAACTGGTCGAGTCCGATAAGCACGGTGGCGCCGGTGGTGCTGATGCCGGAGATGGCCTCGAACAGGGCGTCGGTGAGGCTCATGTGCGGGGTTTCGGAGAACATGAAAGGGATCGCGCCGAAGCTGCCGAGGACGATCCAGAACAGCGCGGTGATCAGGTAGCCCTCGCGGATACGCAGTTCCTCCTGTACGCCGCGCACTGGCCACCAGATGCAGGCGCCGGTGACGAGGGTGATCAGGAAGGCCAGCAGGAACGGTTGCCAGACCGGCTCGGCGTAGAACAGGGCGACCAGCAGCGGTGGAATCTGCGTGCTGCTGAAGAGCATCAGCAGGACGCCGAGGATGCGGAAAATGGAGGCGTAGTGCATGGGGTCCGGAGGCTTCGGGTAAAACCGTCCAGAGTGGCGAGAGGGCTCGCCAAAGGCATTCGGATTTATCTGAAAATTACGAGGGAAAAGGCCTAAAAATTCCGCCGACGCCAATCAGGGCGTCGGCGGAAATCCCTCAGAAGAACGTCAGACCAGCCTGGAACAGACGCTCGACATCGCGGATGTATTTCTTGTCGACCAGGAACAGCAGCACGTGGTCGCCGCTCTCGATGCGGGTGTCGCCATGGGCGATCAGCACTTCCTCGTCGCGCACCAGCGCGCCGATGGTGGTGCCCGGCGGCAGCTTGATCTCGTTGATCGAGCGACCGATCACCTTGCTCGACTTGGCGTCGCCATGGGCCACAACTTCGATCGCTTCGGCTGCGCCGCGGCGCAGCGAGTGTACGCTCTCGATGTCGCCGCGGCGAACGTGGGCCAGCAGGGTGCCGATGGTCGCCAGTTGCGGGCTGATGGCGATGTCGATCTCGCCGCCTTGCACTAGGTCGACATAGGCCGGGTTGTTGATCAGGGTCATCACCTTGCTCGCGCCGAGCCGCTTGGCCAGCAGCGAGGACATGATGTTGGCCTCGTCGTCGTTGGTCAGGGCGAGGAACACGTCGGTCTCGCCGATGTTCTCCTCCAGCAGCAGGTCGCGGTCGGAAGCGCTGCCGTTGAGCACGATGGTGCTGTCCAGGGTATCCGAGAGGTGCCGGCAGCGCAGCGGGCTGCGCTCGATGATCTTCACCTGGTAGCGGCTCTCGATGGCCTCGGCCAGGCGCTCGCCGACATTGCCGCCGCCGGCGATGATGATCCGCTTGTAGCTGTCGTCGAGCCTGCGCATCTCGCCCATTACCGCGCGGATATGGGCCTTGGCGGCGATGAAGAAGACTTCGTCGTCGGCCTCGATCACCGTGTCGCCCTGGGGAATGATCGGCCGGTTGCGGCGGTAGATCGCGGCGACACGGGTATCCACGTTCGGCATGTGCTCGCGCAGCTGGCGCAGCTCCTGCCCTACCAGAGGGCCGCCGTAGTAGGCCTTGATCCCGACCAGCTGCGCCTTGCCCTCGGCGAAGTCGATGACTTGCAGCGCGCCGGGGTGTTCGATCAGGCGCTTGATGTAGTTGGTGACCACCTGCTCCGGGCTGATCAGCACGTCCACCGGAATCGCCTCGTTGTCGAACAGGCCGGTACGGGTCAGGTAGGCCGGCTCGCGGACGCGGGCGATCTTGGTCGGGGTGTTGAACAGGGTGTAGGCGACCTGGCAGGCGACCATGTTGGTCTCGTCGCTATTGGTCACCGCCACCAGCATGTCGGCGTCGTCGGCGCCGGCCTGGCGCAGCACCGTGGGGAACGAGGCCTTGCCTTGCACGGTGCGGATGTCGAGGCGGTCGCCGAGGTCGCGCAGGCGGTCGCTGTCGGTGTCGACCACGGTGATGTCGTTGGCTTCGCTGGCCAGGTGCTCGGCCAGTGTGCCGCCGACCTGGCCGGCACCGAGGATGATGATTTTCATGGCAGGAAACGGCTCGTCAGGTTTCGATCAACGGGCGGATATCTTGATCAGCTTGGCATAGTAGAAGCCATCGTGGCCCTCCACCTGCGGCAGCAACTGGCGGCCGTGGGGCTGTTTCATGCCCCAGGGGCCGGGAAGGTCCAGTTCGCGGGCGCCGGGCGTGCGGGCGAGGAAGGCGGCGATGCTGTCGCTGTTTTCCGCCGGCATCACCGAACAGGTGGCGTAGAGCAGTACGCCACCGACTTCCAGGGTAGGCCACAGTGCGTCGAGCAATTCACCCTGCAGGTGCGCCAGGGCGGCGATGTCTTCCGGCTTGCGCGCCAGCTTGATGTCCGGGTGGCGGCGGATCACCCCGGTGGCCGAGCACGGCGCGTCGAGGAGGATGCGCTGGAACGGCTTGCCGTCCCACCACTCCCCGGTGGCCCTGGCGTCGGCGGCGACCAGGCTGGCTTGCAGGCCGAGCCGCTGGAGGTTTTCCCGGACCCTTACCAGGCGGCTCTCCTCGAGGTCGACGGCGACCACTTCAGCCAATCCCGGCTGGGTTTCCAGCAGGTGGCAGGTCTTGCCGCCAGGCGCGCAGCAGGCGTCGAGGACGCGTTGGCCGGGTGCGCTCTCGAGCAGCTCGGCGGCCAGTTGCGCGGCTTCGTCCTGGACGCTGATGCGGCCCTCCGCGAAGCCTGGCAGCTCGCGCACGTCGCACGGCACGGCGAGCTGGATGCCGTCGCGGCTGTAGTCGCAGGCGCGGGCCTCGATTCCGGCTTCGGCGAGTTCGGCCAGGTAGGCATCGCGCTCGCCGTGGCGCCGATTGACCCGCAAGGTCATCGGCGGGTGTGCGTTGTTCGCCGCGCAGAGCGCGTCGAGTTGCTCCGGCCAGGCCTGCTTGAACGCTTTCAGCAGCCAGCGCGGATGGCCCAGGCGCGCCGAGGGATCGCGGTCGACCTCGGCCAGCAGCGTCTCGCCTTCGCGCTGCGCGCGGCGCAGCACGGCGTTGAGCACGCCCTTGGCCCAGCCCTTCTTCAGCTTGTCGGCGCAGCCGACGGTCTCGCCGATCGCGGCGTGCGGCGGAATCCGCGTGTAGAGCAACTGGTAGAGGCCGATCAGCAGCAGGGCGTGGATATCGGTGTCGGCGGCCTTGAACGGCTTCTGCAACAGGCGCGCGGCCAGGGCCTGCAGGCGCGGTTGCCAGCGCGCCGCGCCGAAGGCCAGCTCCTGGGTCAGACCACGATCGCGCGGGGCGACCTTGTCCAGTTGCGGCGGCAACGCGCCAGACAGCGAGGCGCGTCCGGCGAGCACCGCGGCCAGCGCCTGGCAGGCGGCGAGACGCGGGTTCATTGGCCGAGCACCTGGCCGGCGGCGAATTGCTCGCGACGGCTGTTGTAGAGGTCGGCGAAGGCCAGTGGCTTGCCGCCCGGCAATTGCAGGCGGGTCAGGCGCAGGGCGCCTTCGCCGCAGGCGACCAGCAGGCCGTCGCGGCTGGCCTCGAGGACGGTTCCGGGCGCCCCGCTGCCCTGCCCCAGGCTGGAGCCGAGGACTTTCAGCGGAGCATCGGCGAGGCTGGTGTGGCAGACCGGCCAGGGGGTGAAGGCGCGGACCTGGCGCTCCAGTTCGACGGCCGGACGGCTCCAGTCGAGGCGCGCCTCGTCCTTGTTCAACTTGTGCGCGTAGGTGGCCAGGGCGTCGTCCTGGACCTCGCCATGCAGGGTGCCGGCGGCCAGGCCGGCGATGGCTTCGACCACCGCTTTCGGGCCGAGCGCGGCGAGCCGGTCGTGCAGGCTGCCGCCGGTGTCCGCGGCGGAAATCGGCGTGCTCACCTTGAGCAGCATCGGGCCGGTGTCGAGCCCGGCTTCCATCTGCATCACGGTGACGCCGCTCTCCGCGTCGCCGGCTTCCACCGCGCGCTGGATCGGCGCCGCGCCGCGCCAGCGCGGCAGCAGCGAGGCGTGGCTGTTGATGCAGCCCAGGCGCGGGGTATCGAGTACCGCCTGGGGCAGGATCAGGCCATAGGCGACCACCACCATCAGGTCCGCGCGCAGCGCCGCCAGCTCCGCCTGGGCCTCGGCATTGCGCAGGCTCTGCGGCTGCATGACCGGCAGGCCATGCTCCAGGGCCAGGCTCTTCACCGCGCTGGGCATCAGTTTCTGCCCGCGGCCGGCTGGTCGGTCGGGCTGGGTGTAGACGGCGACGATGCGGTGTGGGGTGTCGAGCAGGGCCTTGAGATGCTCGGCGGCGAATTCCGGGGTTCCGGCGAAGACGATGCGCAATGCTTGGCTCATGCGGGGCTCGCTAAAAGAAAAAGGCTTGCCGGGGCAAGCCTTTGGGGGATGGGGTCACGCCTGCTGTCGATGCTGCTTTTCCAGCTTCTTGCGGATGCGGTCGCGCTTGAGGGTGGACAGGTAGTCGACGAACAGCTTGCCGTTGAGGTGGTCGCATTCGTGCTGGATGCATACCGCCAACAGACCTTCGGCGACTTCCTCGAAGGGGTTGCCATCGCGGTCGAGTGCCTTGATCCGGACCTTCTGCGGTCGGTCCACGTTCTCGTAGAAGCCGGGCACCGACAGGCAGCCTTCCTGGTACTGGTCCATTTCCTCGGTCAGCGGTTCGAACTCGGGGTTGATGAATACCCTCGGCTCGGACTTGTCTTCGCTGAGGTCCATGACCACGATGCGCTTGTGCACGTTCACCTGGGTCGCGGCGAGGCCGATGCCCGGGGCTTCGTACATGGTTTCGAACATGTCGTCGATCAACTGGCGCACCGCGTCGTCGACCACCTCCACCGGTTTGGCGATGGTCCGCAGGCGCGGATCGGGGAATTCGAGAATGTTCAGGATGGCCATATGCGTTTGTGATGCACTTGTGGAATCGATTGAAAATCCGCTGCTAAGATGGCGCGCAGCTTGAAAACGGCTTCAGACCGCGTCTCTCGCGGGCTTCGGGCGTTTCGCGTATGTCGACATGATAAAGGGATTCACTGCATGAGGAAATCACTAGTCGCCCTTCTGCTCCTTGCCGCGAGCGGTCTGGCGCAGGCCCAGGTCGACCTCAGGGAAGGGCATCCGGACCGCTACACGGTGGTCAGGGGCGATACCCTGTGGGACATCTCGGGGAAATTCCTCCGTCAGCCATGGAAGTGGCCGGAACTCTGGCACGCCAACCCGCAGATCCAGAATCCCCACCTGATCTACCCCGGCGACACCCTCAGCCTGGTCTACGTCGATGGCCAGCCGCGCCTGGTGTTGAACCGTGGCGAATCACGCGGGACCATCAAGCTGTCGCCGAAGATCCGCAGCACGCCGATCGCCGAGGCCATCCCGACCATCCCGCTGGACAAGATCAACAGCTTCCTGCTGGCCAACCGCATCGTCGATGACGAGAAGACCTTCACCAGCGCGCCGTACATCGTCGCCGGCAACGCCGAGCGGATCGTCAGCGGCACCGGCGACCGCATCTATGCCCGCGGCAAGTTCGCCGACGGCCAGCCGGCCTATGGCATCTTCCGCCAGGGCAAGGTCTACATCGATCCGAAGACCAAGGAAGTCCTCGGCATCAACGCCGACGACATCGGCGGCGGCGAGGTGGTGGCCACCGAAGGCGACGTCGCGACCCTGGCGCTGACCCGCACCACCCAGGAAGTGCGCCTGGGCGACCGTCTGTTTCCCACCGAGGAGCGTGCGGTGAATTCCACCTTCATGCCCGGCGAGCCGAGCCGCGAGGTGAAGGGCGAAATCATCGACGTACCGCGCGGCGTTACCCAGATCGGCCAGTTCGACGTGGTCACCCTGAACCGTGGCCAGCGCGACGGGCTGGCCGAGGGCAACGTGCTGGCGATCTACAAGGTCGGCGAGACGGTGCGCGACCGCGTTACCGGTGAGTCGGTGAAGATTCCCGACGAACGCGCCGGCCTGCTGATGGTGTTCCGTACCTACAAGAAGCTGAGCTACGCCCTGGTTCTGATGGCCAGCAGGCCGCTCTCGGTAACCGACAGGGTGCAGAATCCCTGACTCGAAACCCCCGCCTCGGCGGGGGTTTCGCGTTTCTGGGGGGAAGGAAATTTCATACGACGGTTTCCAGGATGGAAGCCGGACCCTTCCCCTCTTCCTGTCAGCGATGGACCTGCCTGCTATGGATGAGTCGCGATGAAGAACCATTCTCCAGCCGAACTGGAAGCACGGCTGCGCCTGCATGGCCTGCCCGAACTGGGACCCATGCGCTTCCTGCGCTTGATCGAGGCCTTCGGTTCGGCCTCTTCCGCGCTTGCCGCGCCAGCCGGCGCCTGGCGCACCCTGGGAGTGCCTGCCGAGGCCGCCGCCGCGCGGCGCAGCCCGGCGGTGCGGGAGGCTGCGGGTGAAGCCCTGCGCTGGCTGGAAGGTCCGCGCAGACACCTGCTGATGTGGGACGACCCGGGATACCCGGCACTGCTCGCCGAAGTCGCCGATGCCCCGCCGCTGCTGTACGTCGAAGGCGCCCCGGAGACTCTGGAACGGCCGCAACTGGCGATGGTCGGCAGCCGCCGCGCCAGCCCCGCCGGGCTGGGCACCGCCCGGAGCTTTGCGCGCAGCCTGGCGCAGGGCGGCTTCGCCATCACCAGCGGGCTGGCCCTGGGCATCGATGGCGCCGCCCACGAGGGCGCGCTGGAGGCGGGCGGCGCGACCGTGGCAGTCCTCGGCACCGGCCTGCGCAGGCTCTATCCGCGCCGCCACGAGGCGCTGGCACGGCGCATCGTCGAGGGTGGCGGCGCGCTGGTCTCGGAACTGCCGCTGGACAGCCCGCCGCTGCCGGCAAACTTTCCCCGGCGCAACCGCATCATCAGTGGACTCTCGCTGGGTGTGCTGGTGGTCGAGGCAAGTCCCGCCAGCGGCTCGCTGATCACCGCGCGGCTGGCGGCGGAACAGGGTCGCGAGGTGTACGCCATTCCGGGTTCCATCCACCATCCCGGCGCACGTGGCTGCCACCAACTGATTCGCGATGGCGCGCTGCTGGTGGAAAGCGTCGGGCACGTGCTCGAAGCACTGCGCGGCTGGGCGCAGGCGGAGCCAGCGGAAGCGCCTGCGCAGCCCCTGCCCCACCCTTTGCTGGCGCTGCTGCGCGCCGCGCCCTACACCAGCGAAGGCCTGGCCGCCGCCAGCGGCATGACGCTGCCCGACGTGCTGGCGACGCTCAGCGAACTGGAACTCGACGGCCGGGTCGCCTGCGAGGCCGGCACCTGGGTGCATCGCTCCGGCTGAAACCGTACACTTCGCGCACCCTGTCCGCTGGAGTGAGTCGATGATCAGCAGCTTTCGTGCGCAATGCGCCGCCCGGGTCGTCCGCGAGGGCGGCGTGATCGCCTATCCCACCGAGGCGGTATGGGGGCTCGGCTGCGACCCGTGGAACGAGGATGCGGTGTATCGCCTGCTGGCGCTGAAGGCGCGGCCGGTGGAAAAGGGTCTGATCGTGGTGGCGGCGAACATCCACCAGCTCGACTTCCTTCTCGAAGACCTGCCGGACGCCTGGCTGGACCGCCTGGCCGCTACCTGGCCGGGGCCGAACACCTGGCTGGTGCCGCACCAGGAGCGCCTGCCGGAGTGGGTCACCGGCGTCCACGACAGCGTCGCCGTGCGGGTCACCGACCACCCCCTGGTACAGGAACTGTGCCATCTCACCGGTCCGCTGATCTCCACCTCGGCCAATCCGGCCGGGCGCCCGGCGGCGCGCACGCGGTTGCGGGTGGAGCAGTACTTCCACGACGAGCTGGACGCTATCCTCGGCGGCGCCCTTGGCGGGCGCCGCAACCCCAGCCTGATCCGCGACCTGGTGACCGGACAGGTCATCCGCCCGGCCTGAGTACGCGCTTCAGGGCAACAGCACGGTCGAGCCGGTGGTTCGCCGCGCGGCCAGTTCGGTATGCGCCCTGGCTGCTTCGGCCAGGGCGAAGCGCTGGTTGATCTCGATGCGGATGTCACCGCGCTCGATCAGGCCGAACAGCTCGTCGGCCATCGCCTGGAGTTTTTCCGGGGTATCGGCGTAGCTGCCCAGGGTCGGCCGGGTCACGTACAGCGAACCCTTCTGCGAGAGGATGCCCAGGTTGACCCCGGTCACCGGCCCCGAGGCGTTGCCGAAGCTGACCAGCAAGCCGCGCGGCGCCACGCAGTCCAGCGAGGTTTCCCAGGTATCCTTGCCCACCGAGTCGTAGACCACCGGGCACTTCTTCCCGTCGGTCAGTTCGAGCACCCGCCGCGCCACGTTCTCATGGCTATAGTCGATGGTCTCCCAGGCACCGTGCTGCCTGGCCAGGCGTGCCTTTTCCGGCGAGCTGACGGTGCCGATCAGCTGCACTCCAAGGGCCTTGGCCCATTGGCAGGCGAACAGGCCCACGCCGCCCGCGGCGGCATGGAAGAGAATGGTTTCGCCGCCCCGCAGTTCGTAGGTCTGGCGCAGCAGGTACTGGGTGGTGAGCCCCTTGAGCATCACCGCGGCGGCCTGTTCGAAGTCGATGCCGTCGGGCAGGTGGACCAGCTTCTCCTCCGCCAGCACATGCAGTTCGCTGTAGGCGCCCAGCGGGCCGGTGGCGTAGGCGACGCGGTCGCCGACCTTGAAGCGGCTCACTTCGCTGCCCACCGCCTCGACCTCGCCGGCACCTTCGCTACCCAGTCCCGAGGGTAAGCCGGGGGCCGGATAGAGGCCGCTGCGGTAGTAGGTGTCGATGAAGTTCAGGCCAATGGCGCGATTGCGCACGCGGACTTCCCGGGGGCCCGGCTCGGCGGGTTGGTAGTCGCGGTATTCGAGGACTTCGGGGCCGCCGTAGGTAGCGAACTGGATGCGCTTGGCCATGCTGGAACTCCTGCTTCGTTAGGTTCTCGGACAGTCGCGCCGGATGGGCGACCACGGGCGAAGGCCTTCATCCAAGCCTTCCCCTTGACGGCCGTCAAGCGCCGGCTACCCATCCAGGGTGGTATGCTTGCGCCCTCGTTTCGTCGCCAGCCCGCGCCCCGCGCGGCCTCCCCGCTCCAAGGTGAACTCCGTGACCGACCGTATCGCCGCTGTCAAAACCTACCTGCTCGACCTGCAAGACCGCATCTGCGCCGCCCTCGAGGCGGAGGACGGCAAGGCCCGCTTCGCCGAGGACGCCTGGGAGCGTCCGGCCGGTGGCGGCGGACGGACACGGGTAATCGGCGACGGCGCATTGATCGAGAAGGGCGGGGTAAATTTTTCCCACGTCTTCGGCGATAGCCTGCCGCCCTCGGCCAGCGCCCATCGGCCGGAACTGGCTGGGCGCGGTTTCCAGGCGCTCGGCGTGTCGCTGGTAATCCATCCGGAAAACCCCCACGTGCCGACTTCCCATGCCAACGTGCGTTTCTTCTGCGCCGAGAAGGAAGGCGAGGAGCCGGTCTGGTGGTTCGGCGGCGGCTTCGACCTGACCCCCTACTACGCCCACGAGGAAGACTGCGTGCATTGGCACCGGGTCGCTCGCGACGCCTGCGCGCCGTTCGGCGCGGACGTCTACCCGCGCTACAAGGAATGGTGCGACCGCTACTTCCACCTCAAGCACCGCAACGAGCCGCGCGGCATCGGCGGCCTGTTCTTCGACGACCTCAACCAGTGGGACTTCGACACCTGCTTCGCCTTCATCCGCGCCATCGGCGACGCCTATATCGATGCCTACCTGCCGATTGTCCAGCGCCGCAAGCACACGCCGTTCGATGAACGGCAGCGAGAGTTCCAGGCCTATCGTCGCGGTCGCTACGTGGAGTTCAACCTGGTCTTCGATCGTGGCACCCTGTTCGGCCTGCAGTCCGGCGGCCGTACCGAATCGATCCTGATGTCGTTGCCGCCGCAGGTGCGCTGGGGCTATGACTGGAAACCCGAGCCGGGCAGCGAGGAAGCGCGCCTGACCGAGTATTTCCTCGCCGACCGCGATTGGCTCGCCGGCCAGCCCTGACCCGCCCGCAGGGGACGAGTCCGCTCGTCCCGTCCCACTCCGGCAAAGGAACGATCCATGGACCGCTATTGCGTATTCGGCAACCCCATCGGCCACAGCAAGTCGCCGCTGATCCACCGCCTGTTCGCCGAGCAGACCGGCGAGGCGCTGGTCTATGACGCGCAACTGGCGCCGCTGGACGATTTCCCCGGGTTCGCCCGGCGCTTCTTCGAGCAGGGCAAGGGCGCCAATGTCACCGTGCCGTTCAAGGAAGAGGCCTATCGTCTGGTGGACGAATTGAGCGAGCGGGCCACCCGGGCCGGGGCGGTGAACACCCTGATCCGCCTCGCCGACGGTCGCCTGCGCGGCGACAACACCGACGGCGCCGGCCTGCTGCGGGACCTGACGGCGAACGCCGGGGTCGAGCTGCGCGGCAAGCGGGTTCTCCTGCTCGGCGCCGGCGGTGCGGTGCGCGGGGTGCTCGAACCCTTCCTCGGCGAGTGCCCGGCACAGCTGCTGATCGCCAACCGCACGGCGCGGAAGGCCGTGGACCTGGCCGAGCGGTTCGCCGACCTCGGCGTGGTGCGCGGCTGCGGTTTCGCCGAGGTCGAAGGGCCTTTCGACCTGATCGTCAACGGCACCTCGGCCAGTCTTGCCGGCGACGTGCCTCCGCTGGCGCAGGGCGTGATCGAACCCGGCCGTACCGTCTGCTACGACATGATGTATGCCAAGGAACCGACCGCTTTCAACCGCTGGGCCGCAGAACGCGGTGCGGCGCGTACCCTGGATGGCCTGGGCATGCTGGTGGAGCAGGCCGCCGAGGCATTCTTCCTCTGGCGCGGCGTGCGTCCTGCCTCGGCGCCGGTGTTGGAGACGCTGCGCCGGCAATTGGCAACTGTCTGAGTTGTCAGCCGGCATTTGAGACGTGCGTCTCAAATTGGCTTCCATCTGACATGTAGGAATCACAAAACCGGGTTAAGACTTCAGGCTTCACTCACTCTCGAGCGCTGCCGATGAAAACCTTCGCCCGCCTGGCCGCCGGTCTCTGCATCTGCGCCATCGCCAGCCAGGCCAACGCCTGGTCGCAACCGACCCACAAGAATATCGTCAAGGACGCCCTGGCCTTCATGAACTCCTCCTACGCCACCGAGGAGATGCGCCAGGCCTACCGGTTCTACGTGAGCGCCGCCGGCAGCGAGGCGCAGGCCGGGGAGATCCTCGGCCAGGCGGCCTTCGACGTGGACGACTTCAAGGACACCCGTCTCGGGGGCTGGTGGGTCGGCTACGAACACGCGCCGCTGTGGGGCGCGGCTTCGGGCATCGTCAACTACACCTCGTACTGGCACTTCCTCAACCTGGCCCGCGACGGCGACTCCCATGGCAACCCCCACGGCGGCTACGACTACCGCTACCACAAGGTCGACGGCGGCATCGCCGACGTCGACTGGTACGCCATGGTCTATCTCTACAACCGCGAGCTGAAGCGCGAGGACTTCGACACCACCGAGGCGCACTACCGCCAGGGCACACGCTCGGACTGGCAGGAACACTACGGCGACTTCCAGACCGCCGCCTTCCAGCCGATCGACAACCTCGCCACCTACTGGTTCGAGCAGTTCCGCGCCGCGCCTTCGCTGCAAACCATCGGCTATGCACTGCACGCCACCGGCGACGTGGCCCAGCCGCACCATGTGTGGATCACCTCGGCCAACGGCCATTCCAGCTGGGAAGGCTGGGTCGACGATCACTACGCCAGCGAGAATCTCAACGACCCGGCGGCGGTGGCCAACCTGGTGGGGCGCTACGACCCGAGCAAGAGCATCCGTGACTTGCTCACCCAGACTGGCCAGGTCGCCTACGCACGCCCCGAACCGCTCTACGACACCAGCTACGAGACGCGCCTGCGGGTGGCGAAGGAGCTGATTCCCGAGTCCATCGCCCTGACCGTCACCGTACTGACCAAGGGCGCCAGCAGCTTCGATGCACCGACTGCTCTCTGATCGCGCCCGGGGCTGGCGTCGCGCACTGTGCGGGGTCGCTCTCGGGCTGCTGGCGTGGAGCGCCCATGGCGTTCCCGCCAAGGCGCCGCAGGATCTGCGGATCGACGGCGAGGTGCTGCCGGGGAGAAGCGTCGACCTGCTCGAGCAGGCTCTGTCGCGGGTCAAGTTCAACACCGACCCGCAGCAGTTGCGCCGTGGCCTGGTGGAAAACCGCCTGCTGGCGCGCGCGGTGGAAGACCAGCTCACCGCGCAGAGCCGCGCCGATCTCGAGGCCAGCGTGGAGATCGAGGCCGGCAACCTGCTCGAACAGGTATACGGCAGGCGCTACCGCGAGGACCTCGGGCCATACCTGCGCAAGCCCCGGGCCCTGAGCGCGGAGCGTTTGCGCGAGGTGCTGGCGCCGAGGAGTCGCGGCCTGGTGGAAAACAGCCTGCTGCTGGACGAGACGCAGCGCCACGAGGCGGCCGGGGTCGAGCTGATCGGCTGGCAGTTTCCCGGCCAGCCGGCACAGGTCCTCGACCTGCTATCGCTGTACGAAGGCGACAACGTCCAGGGCCAGGTGGAATTGCAACAGGGCAACCTCGCCTACCTGGCGCGCCAGGTCCAGACCCGCATCCGCCGCGACTACCTCTGGTACCGCCTGGCCCGGGACGGCTTCGGCCCGGCAGAGCGGCAGGGCGTGAGGACCCTGGTGCGGGACAAGCTGGTGCGCCATCGCTATCTGCACCAGATCGGCCTCTACAGTGATTTCCACCATGAGTCCGATGCGCTGCGGGAACTCGCCGGCAAGGTCAGCGACAAGGACGCCGAGGCCTACTATCGGCGCAACCTGGAGCGTTACCGCAACGTCGCGCAGGTGCAGGCGGCGCATATCCGCCTGGCCGACCAGGCGAGCGCGGACAAGGTCTACGCCGAGTTGCGCAGCGGCCTGGCCTTCGACGAGGCGGTACGCCGCTATTCCCTGGCCGACGACAGGGACCGCGACCCGCCCGGCGACCTAGGCCTGATACGGCCCCAGGACAGCCGGCTCGACCTGCTGCGCAAGACTGCGCTGATCCAGAAGGCCGATACGGTTTCCCAGCCGATGCGCATCGACGGCGCGTTCGAGATCGTCCGGGTGCGTAGCCGCGAGGATCGCCAGTTGCCCCTCGACGACCGTAGCGTGCGCTTCGAGGTGAACCAGGCGGTGGCGCGCGAGCAACTGGCAGCGCAGTTCGAGACGCGCCTGCGCAACCTGCTGGCCGGCGCCAAGGTGGAAGGCTTGTGAAGCGCTGGCTCGGCGTTGCCCTCGGCTGCAGCGGGCTGGCGATCGCCCTGGCCTGCGCCGGCGTGTTGCTGGCGCCCGCCGAAATGGCCGCTTCCTCGTCTTCTCCACCGCCAGCCAGGACGCTTGCGGCGCTGCCCGCGGTCGACGACCGTCCGCCGCCGCTGGCGCCGGTGCGATCGCAAGCGGCGGCACCGGCGTACGAGACGGAGCCGCCGGCGGCGGAGCTGGATCGCGAGCAGGCGATCCAGTTCATGCAGATGCTGCGCGACGAGGGCGACCCGCGCAGCCCGCCGCTCGGCGGCCTGCAACCGCGCCGGGGCGCGACGGCGCAGGAGCTGGCCGATCCGAAGCAGTACCAGGCGTTCGAGGAACGCCAGACCCGCGAACTGGTACAGGCCTACACCAGCGGCGTACAGCAGATCCCGGAAATCCGCGCGCGGATCGAGGCGGCCGAACAGGGTGGCGAGCGCAGCGCCGAGGAAATCGACGAGGCTCGCGCCGCCCTTGGACAGTTGGAGATGATGCGCGACAAGCTGCAGCGGGAATCGCCGCAACTGCTGCCCGGCGAGAGCGCACCGACATCGCCGGCCGCGCCCTGAGCGTCAGCCTTCGTAGTGCAGGCGGCAGCCTTCGTCGGCCTGCCGGCCCAGCGCTTCGCGGACCTGCGGGCGAGCGTGGCGCAATACCAGGCGGCGGCCCTCGGCGTGCAGGCGGCGGGCTTCCTGCTGCAGCAGCACTGCGCCGGCGAAGTCGATGAAGTTCACCTGGCGGGCGTCCAGCACCAGCCGTGGCCTGTCGCATTGGCGCATGAGGCGTTGCAGGTAGTCGCAGGCGCCGAAGAAGATCGAGCCTTCGATGCGCAGCACTTCTTCCTCGTCGTTGCGCTGGTGCAGTACGCGTGGTGTCGAGGTGCGCCGCAGGTAGAAGAACAGCGACGCCAGCACTCCCGCGTAGATGGCGTTCTGCAGCGGCAACAGCAGCGTGGCCAGGGCGGTAAGGCCGGCCACCAGGCATTCGGCGCGGCCGCTGCGGTAGAGCGCGCGGAGCGCCGGGCGGTCGATCAGGCCCCAGGCGATCAGCAGGATGCCTGCGGCCATCGCCGGCAACGGTACATGCTCGATCAGGCGCGCACCGAGCACGGCCAGCAGTGCCACCCAGAGCGCTGAAAACGCACCCGCCAGCGGGGAGCGCGCCCCGGCTTCCAGATTGAGCCCGGAGCGGGTGAAGGAACCCGCCGACAGGCTCGCCGACAGCCAAGGCCCGAGCAGGTTCGACAGGCCCTGGGCGCGGACCTCCTGGTTGGCATCGAACGCGTCTCCCTGGCGCGCGGCCAGGGCGCGGGCGATCGACAGGCTGGTGACCAGCCCGAGCATGCCGCAGGCCACCGCCGCAGGTAGCAGGTCGAGGATCGATCGGGAATCGAAGACCAGCGGAGCCCAGCCCGGCAGTGCGCTCGATAAGGCCTGCACATGGGCTACCGAGGCGAAGGTCCCGGGTAGCGCCCAGACCAGCGTGGCACCGCCCAGCAAGCCAAGCAGCAGGGCCGGCCAGCGTGGTCGCAGGCGCCTGACCAGCAGGCTGAGCGCGAAGCTGAAGCCGCCCACCAGCAGCGACGGGCCGTCGAACTCGGCGAACCGCGCCAGCAGCCGCCAGCCGTTTCCCGGCCCTGCGCCCTCCCCGCTCGCGGCCAGGCCGAGAAGATAGGGCAGTTGGCCGAGGACGATCAGCAGCGCCGCGCCAAGGCTGAAGCCGAGCATTACCGAATGCGAGACGAAATTGACCAGCGAACCGACGCGCAGGACGCCGAGCAGCCACTGGAAGGCGCCGGCGAGAAAGGTCAGCAGCAGCACGGCCTGGACGTATTGCGGGCTGCCCAGCGGCGCCAGCGGGGCCACCGAACTGAACAGCAGCACCGAGATCGCCGCGGTGGGACCGCTCACCAGATAGCGCGACGAGCCCCACAGGCAGGCGATCGCCACTGGTAGCATCGCCGCATACAGGCCGTACTCCGCTGGTAGGCCGGCGATCAGCGCATAGGCCATCGATTGCGGCAGCGCCAGGATCGCGCCATTCAGGCCGACCCAGGCCTCGCGCCCGAGCGTGCCCCGGCGCAGCCCCGGTAGCCAGGCGAGGAACGGCAGCAGACGCGTCCACATGGCGCTATGGCTGGCCGCGAACCGCGGCCAGGGCGTCGCCGCCGTCGCGGCTGGTCACCCCTTGCAGCCAGGCCTCGAGCACCCGCGGGTTGGCCTTGAGCCAGGCGCGGGCCGCCGAGGCCGGAGTCGCCGTGCCTTCCAGCGCGTCGCTCATCAGGCGGTTCTCCATGTCCAGGTCGAAGCGCAGGTTGGCCAGCAGCCGCGCCGGGTTCGGGCACTGCGCGGCGTAGCCCTTGCGTGCCAGGGTGTAGACTTGGCCGCGGTCGCCGAAGTACTGCTCGCCGCCTTCCAGGTAGCGCAGGTCATGGCGGATGTTCATCGGGTGCGGCGTCCAGCCGAGGAACACCAGCCAGCGCTGGCGCTTCTCGGCCCGGCCGAGTTCGGCGAGCATCGCCTGCTCGCTGGACTCCACCAGCTTCCAGTCGCCGAGGCCGAACTGGTTGGCGTCGATCATCTTCTGGATCGACTGATTGGCCGGCGAGCCGGAGCCGATCCCGTACAGCTTGCGGTTGAAGCGTTGCCCTTGCGTGGCGAGGTCTTCGAAGCGGTGTACGCCGGCGTCCCAGACATAGCGCGGCACCGCCAGGGTGAAGCGGGTGCCGTCGAGGTTGCGGCCGAGGCGTTCGACCCGGCCGCTGGCGACGAACTTGTCGTGATAGTCCTGGTGCGCGGGCATCCAGCCGCCGAGGAAGGCGTCCACCTGGCCGTCGCGCAGGCCGCCATAGATGATCGGCACCGACAGGGTATCGATCTTCACCTGGTAGCCGAGGCTTTCCAGGAGAAACGCGGCGATGGCGTTGGTCACCGCGATATCGCTCCAGCCTGGATCGGCCAGCCTGACGCGGGCACAGGCGGGGTCTTCGGCGTATAGCGAGGCGCTGCCCAGGAACAGGGTGGCGGCCAGCAGGCAGGTGGGAAGCCGGTTCATGGAAGTGCCCTCGTGCTCAGGGTTGCGGGAAGCGCGCGCGGCGCTCGAGATCGTCCAGGTCGATATGGTTGCGCATGTACTGCTGGCTGGCGTCGACCCATGGCTGGTGGTCCCAGCTGGCCAGCCGTCCTCGCGCCAGCGCGGCGGCCACCAGGCGTCGGCGGCGCTGGCTGTCGAGTACGGCGCGGGTGATCGCGGGGATGTCCCAGCGTCGCCGGGCCTCGTCGAGGAACGCCTCGAACGTTCCGCGGTGGGCCGGACTGGCGGCGAGGTTCTCGCGCTCCTGCGGGTCGTTGCGCAGGTCGTAGAGCAGGCAGGGGTCCTGCTCGGAGTAGATGAACTTGTAGTCGCCGCGGCGGATCATCATCAGCGGGCTGAGGGTGCCCTCGGCGGTGTATTCGCCGATCACCTCGTCATGCCCGCTGCCGTCGTGCAGGTGCGGCAGCAGCGAGCGGCCTTCCAGCGGCAGGCGTGGATCGACCTGGCCGCCGGCCAGCTCCACCAGGGTCGGCAGCAGGTCCACGGTGGATACCGAAGCGCCGATGCGGCGCGGCGCGAAGCGCGCCGGCGCATGGACCAGCAGCGGCACGCGCGCGGCCATCTCGAACCAGTGCATCTTGTACCAGAGGCCGCGCTCGCCAAGCATGTCGCCATGGTCGCCGGAGAACACCACGATGGTGTCGTCGGCGAGCCCGCATTCCTCCAGGGTCGCCAGCAGCGCACCGATCTGCGCGTCGACGTAGCTGCAGGCGCCGAAGTAGGCACGCCGGGCGGTGCGGATGCGCTCCTCGGGCAACGGCTTGTCCCACAGGTCGATGACCTTCAGCAGGCGTTGCGAATGAGGGTCCTGCTCCTCCTGGGCGAAGCGCTGGCGCGGCAGAGGGATGTCCTCGTCGCGGTAGAGATTCCAGTAGCTCGCCGGGATGCTGTAGGGGTCGTGCGGATGGGTCATCGACACGGTCAGGCAGAATGGCTGGCCGGCGTGCTGGCGAACGTGGTCGTAGAGGTACTGGCGGGCCTTGAACACCACCTCCTCGTCGAAGTCCAGCTGGTTGGTGCGCACGCAGGGACCGGCCTGCAAAACCGAGGACATGTTGTGGTACCAGCTCGGGCGCACCTCCGGCTCGTCCCAGTTCACCGCCCAGCCATAGTCCGCCGGATAGATGTCGCTGGTCAGGCGTTCCTCGTAGCCGTGCAACTGGTCGGGACCGCAGAAGTGCATCTTGCCCGACAGCGCCGTGCGATAGCCGAGGTTGCGCAGGTAGTGGGCATAGGTGGGGGTATCGGCGGCGAAGTCGGCGGCGTTGTCCCAGGCGCCGATGCGGGTAGGTAAGCGGCCGCTGACCAGGGTGAAGCGCGACGGCGCGCAGAGCGGGCTGTTGCAGTATGCCGAGTCGAACACCACGGCCCGTTCGGCGAGGCGCGAGAGGTGAGGCATGCGCAGCACCGAGCGCGGATCGTGAAGCGGCAGCAGCGGCGCGGCCATCTGGTCGGCCATGATGAACAGGATGTTCAGCGAGGTTTTCATCGGGCGGCTTATCCCATGCGATTGGGTTATGCGATAGTGCTACGTCGATCATCAGTGCATCGAAATCCCTGGTAAACCGCATGGGGCTGGATGCGTTGGATAAGCCTGGCTTATGGGAGAACGCCTCATGCCGCCGTCCCTCGACCTGCTCCGGGTATTCGAATCCGCCGCCCGCCAACTCAGCTTCACCGCTGCCGCCGAGGAACTGGGGACCACCCAGCCTGCGGTCAGCCAGCAGATCAAACGCCTGGAGAAAGAGCTGGCGACCCCTCTGTTCCAGCGCGTCCATCGAGGCATCGTGCTCACCGACGCCGGCCAGCTCCTGCTCCGCCACGTGGCCGCCGGCCTCGAGACGATCGATGCCGGCATCGCCGCGTTGGGCGCGCGCCAGCGCCATGAGGTGCTCCAGGTGGCCACCGACTACGCCTTCGCCGCCTACTGGCTGATGCCGCGCCTTCCGCGCTTCCACCAAGCCCATCCGCACCTGGACGTGAGCCTGGTGACCAGCGAGCGCGGCCTGGCCGGCCAGCGCGGCGATATCGATGTGGCGATCCTGTTCGGCGACGGTCGTTCCAAGCACGGCGAAGCGCACCGGCTGTTTCGCGAGGAGGTGTTCCCAGTCTGTAGCCCGCGGCTGGTCGAGGGATTGCAGTTGCCGCTGGCCAAGGCGCACCTGGCGCGCCTGCCGATGCTGCATCTGAAGCCGGCGCAGCACGCCCGCTGGTTCGACTGGCCGGCGTTGTTCGAAGCGTTGGCCATCGATCGGCAGCCGATTCCGGCGGTGCTCAGCTTCGACAACTACACCTTGCTGATCCAGGCGGCCATCGCCGGCCAGGGCGTGGCCATCGGCTGGCGCCACTTGGTCGACGACCTGCTCGAACAGGGGCTGCTTTGCCGGCCCATAGGCGAGAGCTGCCTGTCGCGATGCGGGTACTATGCGGTATTGCCGGAGCGCAAGCGGCGCCAGCGGCTGGTCGACGGTTTCGTCGACTGGCTGCAGGCCGAGTTGCAGGCCGGCGGCGCTTGAAGAGGTGACGATGAACGAGTATTCCACCCCCCGCATCCAGGGCTTCCATGCTCACGTCTATTTCGATGCGCAGAGCATCGAGCGAGCCCGCGCCCTTTGCGAAGAGGCGGCGCGGCGCTTTCCGCTGAAGATGGGGCGGGTCCATGAGCGGCCGGTAGGGCCACATCCGGACTGGAGCTGCCAGCTGGCATTCGCTCCCGAGGTGTTCGGCGAGCTGGTGCCCTGGCTGGCCATCCATCGGCAGGACCTGGTGGTGTTCATCCACCCGGTCACCGGCAACGATCTGGTCGACCATCGCGACCGAGCCATCTGGATGGGAGCCATTCGCCCACTGGACCTGTCGATCCTGGACGAAGGCCCGCAACGCTATGACTTCGCCGTGCCTTGAGGCGCGGTCATCGTCATCCAGTCGTGCAGTTCGCATTGCAGCTCGCCCAGTGCCGTCACCAGGTCGTCGACGGCATCGGCGCGCTTGCGCACGGAGCTTTCGCCGCAGGCGATCTCCAGTTGGTGGCAGGCGCGTTCAACGGCGTGGGCGTGGATCAGCGAGGCCATGCCCGCCAGGCGGTGTGCCAGCTCGTTGAGTTCCTGGGTCTGCTCGCGCTCCTGGGCGCGCCGCAGCTTGCGGGTATCTTCGTTGTTGCTGGTCATCAGCTGCGCGACGAGCAGGCGGCTGATCTCCGGTTGATTGGCGCGGTCGCCCAGGGCGGCGGTCAGGTCGAACGTTCGCATGGGATCCTCAGATCAGCTCGTGGCGGCGGGCGAAATCGATCAGGCCGGCCAGGGAGTGGGCGTTGAGTTTCAGCATGATGCGTGACTTGTAGGTGCTCACGGTTTTCTCGCTGAGGAACAGCTGCTGGGCGATGGCCTTGTTGGTATTGCCGTTGGCCAGGTACTGCAGCACGGTCATCTCGCGGTCGGAAAGGCTTTCCAGCATGCGGGCCTCGTTGTCGCGGCTCTGCTGGTTGATGCTACGCAACGCCCCGGTGGGGAAGTGGATGTAGCCGGCCAGCACGGCCTTGGCGGCGAGCAGCAGCTCGGAGAGGTTTTCCCTTTTGCTGACGAAGCCCATGGCGCCGGCCTGCAGGCAGCGCGGGGCGAACTGCGCCGGATTCTGCCGGGTCAGGACCAGGACCTTGGTGTCCAGCTTCAGGGACTTCAGGCGGGCTATCACTTCGAGACCGTCGATCTTGGGGATGCCGATGTCCAGGATGGCCAGGTCGGGAGACTTCTTGCGGGCTACCTGCAGGGCTTCGGCACCGTTGTCGGCCTCGCCGACGATGGTGAAACCGTCGCGCTCGAACAGCAAGCGCACGGCCAGGCGGATAGCGGGATGATCATCGACGATCAGCACCTTACTCATGCGAACCTTCTTTGAATGCGTTGGCTATTTGGGTAAGGCGCTATTCAAGGCTTCGGCAGAGTCGGCGGACAATAAGACATTTCTGAAAATTACCGTGAAATTTTCCTCACGGTTCTGGCAGCGTGCAACGCAAGGCCAGGCGCAGCGGGTTACCTGCGCCTGGCGAATGCCGCTGTCAGGGTCTGTCAGCGTGCGTTGCGCACGCCTTCGGCCAGCTCGCCGCACAGGGCGAGGACGTCCTTGACCGCCTGGGCATTGTCGCGGGCCTTGGCGATCCGGTCGATCAGCGCCGAGCCGACCACCACGCCGTCGGCCAACCGCGCGACCGCGGCGGCGTGTTCGGCGCTGCGGATGCCGAAGCCGATACCGATCGGCAGGTCGGTATGTCGGCGCAAGCGCGCCACCGCTTCCTCGACGTGCTCCAGGGTCGCCGCGTTGGCGCCGGTGACGCCCGCCACCGACACGTAGTAGACGAACCCGGAACTGCCTTCGAGCACCGTCGGCAGGCGTTGGTCGCCGGTGGTCGGGGTGGTCAGGCGGATGAAGTCGAGGCCGGCGGCCTGGGCCGGGTGGCAGAGGTCTTCGTTGTGCTCCGGCGGCAGGTCGACCACGATCAGGCCGTCCACTCCCACCTCCTTCGCCTCGGCGATGAAGCGCTCGACGCCGTAGTGGTGGATCGGGTTGAAGTAGCCCATCAGCACCAGGGGCGTCTCGCTGTCGCCGCTGCGGAATTCGCGGACCATCTGCAACGTCCTGGCCAGGGTCTGGCCGCCTTCGAGGGCGCGGATGTTGGCCAACTGGATGGCCGGGCCGTCCGCCATCGGATCGGTGAACGGCATGCCCAGTTCGATCACGTCGGCTCCGGCCGCCGGCAGGCCTTTGAGGATTTCCAGGGAAGACGCGTAGTCCGGGTCGCCGGCGGTGACGAAGGTCACCAGGGCGGCGCGGTTTTCCTGCTTGAGCTGGGCGAAGCGGGTCTGCAGGCGGCTCATGCTTTCGACTCCTGTTGCATGTGGTGCATGACGGTCTGCATGTCCTTGTCGCCGCGACCGGACAGGTTCACCACCATGATGTGCTCCTTGGGCAGGCTGGGCGCACGCTTGAAGACCTCGGCCAGGGCATGGGAGCTTTCCAGTGCCGGGATGATGCCTTCGAGGCGGCAGCAGGTGTGGAAGGCCTCCAGGGCTTCGTCGTCGGTGATCGAGGTGTACTCGACGCGGCCGGTGTCGTGCAGCCAGGCGTGTTCCGGGCCGATGCCGGGATAGTCGAGGCCGGCGGAGATGGAGTGTGCGTCGATGATCTGGCCATCCGCGTCCTGCAGCAGGAAGGTGCGGTTGCCGTGCAGCACGCCGGGAACCCCGCCGTTCAGGCTGGCCGCGTGCTTGCCGGTGTCGATGCCGTGGCCGGCGGCTTCCACGCCGACGATCTGCACCCCGGCGTCGTCGAGGAACGGGTGGAACAGGCCCATGGCGTTGGAGCCGCCGCCGATGCAGGCGACCAGCGAATCGGGCAGGCGCCCTTCCTTCTCGGCCAGTTGCTCGCGGGTTTCCTTGCCGATCACCGCCTGGAAGTCGCGGACCATCGCCGGGTACGGATGCGGGCCGGCGACCGTGCCGATCAGGTAGAAGGTGCTGTCGACGTTGGTCACCCAGTCGCGCAGCGCCTCGTTCATGGCGTCCTTCAGGGTACCGGTGCCGGCGGTCACCGGGATCACCTCGGCGCCCAGCAGCTTCATGCGGAAGACGTTGGCCTGCTGCCGGTCGATGTCGGTAGTGCCCATGTAGATCACGCACTGCAGGCCGAAGCGCGCGGCGACGGTGGCGGTGGCCACGCCGTGCATGCCGGCGCCGGTCTCGGCGATGATGCGTTTCTTGCCCATGCGCCGGGCCAGGAGGATCTGGCCGATGCAGTTGTTGATCTTGTGCGCGCCGGTATGGTTCAGCTCCTCGCGCTTGAGGTAGATCTTCGCCCCGCCGCAGTGCTCGGTCAGGCGCTCGGCGAAGTAAAGCGGGCTCGGCCGGCCGACGTAGTCGCGCTGGAAGTAGGCCAGTTCCTCCTGGAACGCCGGGTCGTCCTTGGCCTTCTCGTACTCGCGGGCGAGGTCGAGGATCAGCGGCATCAGGGTCTCGGCGACGTACTGGCCGCCGAAGCGGCCGAACAGGCCCTTGGCGTCGGGGCCGTTGCGATAGGAAGTCATGGAGGGCTCCAGGAAATGACGTATGGGCAGAATCTAATCCCCCCGCCGGGTAAAAGAAACCGATAAGATTGCTCAAACCTGTCAGGAAAACTCACGAATAGCCATGAGCCGCGACCTCCCTTCCCTGAATGCCCTGCGCGCTTTCGAAGCCGCTGCCCGGTTGCACAGCATCAGCCTGGCGGCTGAGGAACTGCACGTTACCCATGGCGCCGTGAGCCGGCAGGTGCGGTTGCTCGAGGACGATCTCGGGGTGGCCCTGTTCGGCAAGGATGGACGCGGCGTAAAACTCACCGATTCCGGCGTTCGCCTGCGTGACGCCTGCGGCGATGCGTTCGAGCGACTGCGTGGCGTCTGTGCCGAGCTGCGCCGGCAGACCGCCGAGGCCCCGTTCGTCCTCGGCGTACCCGGCAGCCTGCTGGCGCGCTGGTTCATCCCGCGGCTGGACCAGCTCAACCGTGCCCTCCCCGACCTGCGCCTGCAACTGTCCACCAGCGAGGGCGAGTTCGATCCGCGTCGTCCCGGCCTGGACGCCATGCTCTGGTTCGCCGAGCCGCCCTGGCCGGCGGACATGCAGGTCTTCGAGCTGGCGCCCGAGCGCATGGGCCCGGTGCTCAGCCCGCGCCTGGCGCGGGAAACCGGCCTGTCCCAGGCGCCCGCCGCGCGGCTGTTGCAGGAGCCGCTGCTGCATACCGCCTCGCGGCCCCAGGCCTGGCCGGCCTGGGCCGCGAGCCAGGGGCTGGCGGCGGAGGCGCTGCGCTATGGCCAGGGGTTCGAGCATCTCTACTACCTGCTGGAAGCGGCGGTGGCGGGCCTCGGCGTGGCCATCGCCCCGGAGCCACTGGTCCGCGACGATCTCGTCGCGGGCCGCCTGGCGGCGCCCTGGGGCTTCATCGAGACCGACGCGCGCCTGGCCCTGTGGGTACCGGCGCGCCTGCACGATCCGCGTGCCGGGCGTCTGGCGCAATGGTTGCGGGAGCAGTTGGCAGGCTGAGCGCTGGCGATTTGCTGCACTTTTCCGGCTCGGCTAGTGTCCATTGAACAGAGGCGCCCGTCGGGCGCGAAGAACCAGGCATCGTCCGGGGAGAGAGTTCATGTCCAATCACCACACCTACAAGAAGATCGAACTGGTCGGCTCGTCCAAGACCAGCATCGAGGACGCCATCAACAACGCCCTCGCCGAAGCGGCGAAGAGCATCCAGCATCTGGAATGGTTCGAGGTGGTGGATACCCGCGGGCACATCGAGAACGGCGCCGTCGGCCATTACCAGGTGACCCTGAAAGTAGGGTTCCGTATCGCCAATAGCTGATGGCACCCTGGAAACCTGTCCACGATCGCCTGCGCCCTGGAAAGGCCGCCGCGTCTTTCCGCTTCGCCGGATCATGCACAGGCTATGAGGGCGGCGTGCCTCCATGGGCGGCGCGCTCGTCTCAACCTTGCCGAATTTGGCAAGCCTGACCCGTTCGGGTCTTCATCCATGCAACGAGGGAATGTGTTCATGAAGAAGTTGATGTTGGCAGTCGGCCTGTTTGCCGTGGCGGGCAGCGCATTCGCCGCCAAGCCCTGTGAGGAACTGAAAGCCGAGATCGATGCGAAGATCAAGGCCAACGGCGTTCCTGCCTACACCCTGGAAATCGTCGACAAGGGCAGCGTCACCGACAAGAAGGTAGTCGGCACCTGCGACGGCGGCACCAAGGAAATCGTCTACCAGCGCGGCTGATGCAGCGCCTGCGACGAGCAGTATCCGGGGCCGGCTTTCCCATGGGAGCCGGCCCTTTCTTTTTGCCGCGGTGAGTACCTTACCAACGATGGGTCTTGTTGCAGTTCGTCGAGAAAGCGTGCCATCTAACGGATTAATCCAAAAGTCTGTGTTAGGTTTTTCGGCGCGCCCAGATGGCCTTGTGCCTTACTCCCGGATTGTCCGACTCATGGAAGACGGATTTCGGAATATGCCTGATTACCCGCTGTAGCCGCTGGGCCAGTATCGCGCCTCTCTGAATTCAAGGAATGAAATCGTGGCTCTCCATCGCCTGGCCTTTATCTTCCTGTGCCTGCCGCTCATGGCCAGCGCCGCCCCCTTCACCTCCCCCGGCGACCGCGACCTGATCCGCGACCGCCAGCAACGCCTGCTGGACGAACAGCGCAAGCGCCTGGAGGAACTCCAGCAACTGCCCGGCAAGGAAGCGCCCGCCGCTGCGGATGCCTCCGGCGACGACGAGCGCTGCTTCGAGATCCGTCGCATCGAGCTGGAAGGCGCCGGGCACCTCGGCGAAAGCGCCCGTCGCCAGTTGCTGGCGCCCTACCAGGGGCGCTGCCTGGGCGTCGGCCAGCTCAATGCGCTGCTCAAGGCCGTCACCGACCATTACCTGGATCGCGGCTACGTCACCACCCGCGCCTACCTGCCACAGCAGGACCTGGCCTCCGGGACCCTGCGCATCATCGTCGTCGAAGGCCGCCTGGAGGGCCTGGACAGCTCCGCGCTGGCCAGCCCGCGCGAACTGACGATGAGCTTTCCGGGCAGGACCGGCGAGTTGCTCGACCTGCGCGAGCTGGAGCAACTGGTCGACCAGTTGAGCCGCCTGCCGTCGCGCCAGGCGCAACTGGAGCTGGTGCCCGGCAGCGAGGTCGGCGGCAGCCGGGTGCGTCTCAAGGGCGAGCGCGACAAGCCCTGGCGGGTCTCCGCCACGCGCAACAACGACGGCGACGTCAGCACCGGCGAGCAGCAGATGGGCCTGGGCCTGGACTGGGACAGCCCGCTGGGCCTGGCCGACCAGCTCAACCTGCGCGCCAACCGCGACGCGGTGACCGACCGCTGGCGCCATTCCGACAGCCAGAGCCTGTTCTACAGCCTGCCCTGGGGCTGGTGGACCTTCACCTACGGCTACAGCCAGAGCGACTACCGCACGCGCAACGAGGCCAGCGGCTTCCCCTTCAAGCTCGATGGCGACAGCCGCAGCCACCAGTTCCGCGCCGAACGCGTGCTGCACCGCGACGGTGTGAGCAAGACCGCCATGAGCCTGGGGCTCAGCCACCAGCGCACCAACAACTATGTCGAAGACACCCGCCTGGAAGACCAGAGCACGCGGATCACCGAGACCCAGCTCGGCTTCAACCATGGCCGGCGGATCGGCAGCGGCTTCGTCAACCTCGACCTCGGCTGGCAGCAGGGCATCGGCGCCCTTGGCGCGCAGGGTCGCGGCCACCCGCAGGCGGGCGATCCGAATGCGCGCTACGACAAGTACAGCCTGACCCTCAGCTACCTGCAGCCGTTCCAGCTATGGGGCGAGCGCTTCAGCTTCGACAGCCTGGCCACCGGGCAGAGGAGCGAGGACGTGCTGTTCAGCCCGCAGCGCATCAGCCTCGGCGGCAACAGCTCGGTGCGCGGCTTCAAGGACCAGACCCTGACCGGCGACAGCGGCGGCTACTGGCGCAACCAGTTGCGCTGGCGGCGCGCGGTGGAGTGGGCGCCGCTGCGGCCCTGGCTGCAGGAATACGGCGTGGCCTTCGCCTACGACGTCGGCGTGATCCGCCACGACCGCTACAACGACGGCGCCAGCGGGCGCATGAGCGGCAACGCCATCGAACTGGATGCCCGCGGCCGCTATTTCGCCGCCAGCGTCGGCTTCGCCCGCTCGCTGGAGCGGCCCAGCGCCATCGAGCGGCGCGAGCACCCGATCTATTTCCGGGTCGACGCGTTCTTCTGAAGACGCGGCGACCTCCTGAACGCTTTAGGAAAGCGCCTACCTGCATCGAGGCCCTTTCCTTGGAAAACCTTGCTTAACCTCGCCGGGCCCCTACCCGCCAAGGAGTAACGATATGGACATCCGCAGCCCGCTGAACCAGTGCATCGCCCTGTCCCTGGCCGGCATCTTGTTCCTCAACCCGATCGTCGCCGCGGCGGCGGGGCTGGCGCTGGACAAGGCCGCCGGCGGCAACACCGGCCTGGGCCAGGCGGGCAACGGCGTGCCCATCGTCAATATCGCCACGCCCAACGGCGCCGGGCTGTCGAACAACCATTTCCGCGACTACAACGTCGGCGCCAACGGGCTGATCCTCAACAACGCTACCGGCAAGACCCAGGGTACCCAGCTCGGCGGGATCATCCTCGGCAACCCCAACCTCAAGGGCCAGGCGGCGCAGGTGATCCTCAACCAGGTCACCGGCGGCAACCGCAGCACCCTGGCCGGCTACACCGAGGTGGCCGGGCAGTCGGCGCGGGTGATCGTCGCCAACCCGCACGGCATCACCTGCCAGGGCTGCGGCTTCATCAACACGCCGCGCGCGACCCTCACCACCGGCAAGCCGATCATGGACGGCCAGCGCCTGGAGCGCTTCCAGGTGGACGGCGGCGACATCGTCGTCGAAGGCGCCGAACTGAACGTCGGCAACCTCGAACAGTTCGACCTGATCACCCGCAGCGCCAAGCTCAACGCCAAGCTCTACGCGAAGAACCTCAACATCGTCACCGGCCGCAACGACGTCCAGGCCGACAGCCTGCAGGCCACGCCGCGCGCCGCCGATGGCAGCGAGAAGCCGCAGCTGGCGATCGACAGCTCGGCGCTGGGCGGGATGTACGCCGGGGCGATCCGCCTGGTCGGCACCGAGCAGGGCGTGGGGGTGCGGCTGGCCGGCGACATGGCCGCCAGCGGCGGCGACATCCGCATCGACGCCAGCGGCAAGCTGAGTCTGGCCCAGGCCTCCAGCCAGGGCGACCTGAAGATCGCGGCCCAGGCCGTGGAGCTGAATGGCAAGACCTACGCCGGCGGCAGCGCCGAGATCCGCAGCGCGGAGGAACTGGTCAACCGGCAGAGCCTGGCGGCGCGCGAACGCATCGTGCTGGAGGCGGCGCATATCGACAACGCCGGGGTGATCGAAGCCGGCGTCGAGCCAGACGAGCGACGCAACGCGCGCGGCGACCTCGAGCTGCGCAGCGGCACCCTGCGCAACGCCGGCAGCCTGGTGGCCAGCCGCGCGCTGGAAGCGAAGGCGAGCCAGGCGCTGGACAATCAGGGCGGCAGCCTGAAGGGGGCGACCGTCCGGGTCGACGCCGGGCACCTGGACAACCGTGGCGGCAAGCTGCTCGCCGAGGGCGAACTGCGGGTCGAGGCGAGCAGCCTGGACAACCGCCAGGACGGCCTGTTGCAGAGCCGGGACCGCGCCGTGGTCAAGACCCGTGGCGATCTCGACAACCGTGGCGGCCAGGTGATCGGCCTGAACGATCTGGAGGTCGGCGCGGCGACGCTCGACAACGGCCAGCAAGGCCTGCTCGGCAGCCAGCAGTCCACCCGCGTCAGCGCCCAGGCGCTGGTCAACCGGGGGGACGGCGAAGTCTCCGGCAAGCGCGTCGAGGCTCGCGTCGGTAGCCTCGACAATCGCGGCGGCAAGCTGATCGGCGACGACCTGCTGGTGGTCGCCAGCGGTGCCATCGACAACCGCCTCGGCTTGTTCTCCGCAGCCAACCGCCTCGACCTGCGGGCGCGCAGCCTGGACAACAGCGGCAAGGGCACGCTGAGCAGCCGGGGCGGCCTGGAGGTCAGCCTCGGCGGCCTGCTGGACAACCGCGATGAAGGCAACCTGCTCAGCCAGGGCGCGCAGCGCGTGACGGTGGGGCAACTGGACAACCGCGCTGGCGGCCTGCTGTCGAGCCGCAGCGAGTTGAACGTCCACGGCGCCAGCCTGGACAACCGTGGCGGCGTGCTGGTGGCCGACGCCGGCCTGAGCGCCACGGGAGGCGCCTTCGACAACCGCGACGGCGGCAGCGCCAGCGGCAAGGCTGGCGTGCGCGTGGAGGTCGCCAGCCTGCGCAACGACCAGGGTGGCAAGCTGCTCAGCGATGGCCGCCTGGACCTCGCAGCGAACGCCGTCGGCAACGCCGGAGGGCGTATCGCCGCCAAGGGCGACCTGCAGGCGACGCTTGGCAGCCTGGCCCAGCAAGGTGGCGAACTGGTCAGCGAAAAGACCCTGAAGGTCGCGGCCGACACGCTCGACAACAGCCAGTCCGGGCTGATCGCCGCGAATGGCGGCATCGCTATCGAGGCGCGGCAGGTCGACAACCGCGCCGGCGAGATTTCCAGCACCTCGAAGGTCGCCGTGAACGCCCGCGAGCAACTGGACAACCGCGGCGGCAAGGTCATCGGCGACAGCGGCCTGCGCCTCACCGTGCAGCGCCTGCTGAACCAGGCCAAGGGGGTGCTGGCCGGGCGCGACGGCCTGAGCCTGGACGGCAGCGAACTGTTCAACGGCGACGGCGGGCGGCTCGACAGCCAGAACAGCCTGAGCGTGAGCCTCGGCGGCGTGCTGGACAACCAGGGCGGCGCGCTGGTCAGCGAAGGCAGCCTGACGGCGCGCGCCGCGCGCCTGGACAACCGTGGCGGGACCTTCTCCAGCGCCGGTGCGCTGGCGCTGACCAGCCAGGCCGCGCTGGACAACCAGGGCGGCAGGCTGCTCAGCGATGCCGGTGTGACGCTGAAGGGCGCCAGCCTCGACAACAGCCGTTCCGGCGTGATCAGCGCCAAGGGCGCGGTGGATATCCGCACCGGCGTACTGGACAACAGCCGCAACGGCGGCATCGGCAGCAACGCCGGCATCACCCTGGTGGCCGCCCGGCTGGACAACGGCCAGCAGGGCCGGGTCAGCGCCAAGGGCCTGCTCGACGCCAACCTGAAAGGCCTCGACCAGCGCGGAGGCGGCGTCCTGGTCAGCGAAACCGGCGTCACCCTCGACCTCAATGGCGGCACGCTGGTCAACCGCGACGGCGGCCTGATCGCCACGCCCGGCGCGCTGCTGCTGCGCCAGCTCGGCGCGGTGGACAACGGCGCCGGCGGGGAAATCTCCAGCGACCGCGCCTTCACCCTCGCCGCCGCCAGCCTGGACAACCGCGGCGGGCGCCTGATCGGCGCCGCCAGCCTGACCCTGCGCATCGCCCAGGCCCTGGACAACAGCCTGGCCGGGGTGATCTCCGGCGCCGCCGGCCTGGACATCGCGGCCGCTCGCCTGGACAACAGCGCCAAGGGCACCCTGGCCAGCCGCGCCGGCATCGACCTGCGCGTCGACGGCGCGCTGGACAACCACGCCGAAGGCACCGTTTCCGGCGCCCGCCTGACGCTCGCCAGCGCCTCGCTGGACAACAGCGGCAAGGGCCTGCTCTCCGGCAACGCCGGCCTGAGCGTCGCCACTGGCGCGCTGGACAACGCCGAGGGTGGCCAACTGATCAGCCAGGGCGTGCTGGACGTCAGCAGCGCCGACCTCGACAACCGTGGCGGCGCCCTCAGTGGCAAGCAGTCGCTGCGCCTGAGCGCCGCCAACCTGGACAACCGTGGCGGCCTGCTCACCAGCGACGGCGAACTGGAACTGACGGCAGGGCGCGTCGACTCCGCCGACGGCGGCGAAATCTCCGCCCGGGGCGACCTGCGCCTGACGGTCGAGCGCCTGGTGCAACGCCAGGGCCGGCTGATCGGCGAGCGCGGCGTCAGTCTCGACCTGCGGGGCGGCGATCTGGACAACCAGGGCGGCCTGATCAGTGCCCGCGGCCCGCTGAGCATCGAGCGGCTGAACGTCCTCGACAACCGCCAGGGCGGCGAGATTTCCAGCCAGCAGGGCTTCGAGCTGCTGGCCAGGCGCATCGACAACGGCCAGCAGGGGCGCATCATCAGCGCCGGGAAACTGCGCCTGGACGCCGACGCGCTGGGCAACGCCGGCGCCGGCCTGCTCTCCGGATGGCAGGGCCTGACGGTGACAGGCGGGAGCCTGGACAACAGCGCCGGCGGCACCCTTTCGAGCAAGGACGGCGAGCTGGCCATCAGCCTCGGCGGCGCGCTGGACAACCACGGCCAGGGCGCGCTGGTCAGCAAGGGCGCGCAACGGATCGACGCCGCCAGCCTGGATAACGCCCAGGGCATCGTCTCCGGCGAAAGCGACGTGACCCTGAGCATCGCCGGGACGCTGGACAACGGCCAGGGCGGCCTGGTCTCGGCGCAGCGCGCGCTGAGCTTCGAGCGCGACGATACGCTGCTGAACAACGCCGGCGGCCGGATCAACGGCGGCAGCCTGCTGCTCAAGGGCGCCAGCCTGGATAACAGCGACGGCCAGTTGATCAGCCAGGGCCGGCTCGACGCCATCCTCGGCGGCGCCCTGGTCAACACCGGCGCGGCGCGCCTGGCCAGCGGCGGCGACCTGCTGCTGCGCAGCGCCAGCGTCGACAACCGCGGCGGCAAGCTGGTCAGCCAGGGGCTGCTGGAGATCACCACCGGCAGCCTCGACAACAGCGCCTCCGGCACCCTCGCCAGCCAGGCCGGCATGAGCCTGCGCCTGGGCGGCGGCGCCCTGCGCAACCAGCAGGACGGCCTGATCTTCAGCCAGGCCGGCGCCCTCGACGTGCAGGCTGGCAGCCTGGACAACCGCCAGGGCACGCTCCAGGCCCAGGGCGACAACCGGCTGCGTATCGGCGGCGCGCTGGACAACCAGGGCGGCCGCCTGGACAGCCGGGCCGGCAACCTCGACCTGCAGAGCGGCAGCCTCGACAACGGCGCCGGCGGCGTGCTCAACAGCGCCAAGGGTTGGCTGAAGCTGGTCACCGGGCTGTTCGACAACAGCGCCGGCGTCACCCAGGCGCAGTCGCTGGAAATCCGCGCCGGGCAAGGCGTGCGCAACCAGCAGGGCCATCTCTCGGCGCTGGGCGGCGACAACCGCATCGTCACCGCCGACTTCGACAACCAGGGTGGCGGCCTCTACGCCAGCGGCCTGCTCAGCCTCGACGGCCAGCGCTTCCTCAACCAGGGCGCGGCGGCGGGCCAGGGCGGCAAGGTCGGCGCCGGGCGCATCGACTTCAGCCTGGCCGGCGCGCTGGCCAACCGCTTCGGCCAGTTAGAAAGCGAAAGCGAGCTGCACCTGCGCGCCGCCGCGATCGACAACAGCGGCGGCAGCCTGCGCGCCCTCGGCCGCAGCGGCAGCACGCGGTTGGTCGCTGGCGGCCTGAACAACGCCTACGGCGTGCTGGAAAGCGCCAACCAGGACCTCGACCTGCAACTGGGCAGCCTGGCCAACGCCGGCGGGCGCATCCTCCATACCGGCAACGGCACCTTCGGCCTGGATTCCGCGCAGGTGATCCGCGCCGGCGGCGAACTGACCACCAATGGCCTGCTGGACATCCGCGCCAGCGAATGGACCAACAGCAGCGTGCTGCAAGCCGGACGCCTGAACCTGGACATCGGCACCTTCCGCCAGACGGCCGAGGGCAAGCTGCTGGCGGTGCAGTCCTTCACTGGCCGCGGCGGCGACTGGAGCAACGACGGCCTGCTGGCCAGCGACGGCAGCTTGCGCCTCGACCTGAGCGGCGGCTACCGTGGCAACGGCCGCGCCACCAGCCTCGGCGACTTCGCCCTGAACGCCGCCAGCCTCGACCTCGGCAACGCCGCCAGCCTCGCCGGCGGTGCCAATGTCACGCTCGGCGCCGGCAACCTGCTGGTCAACCGTGGGCGGATCACCGCCGCCGGCGACCTCGTGGCCAGCGCCGCGAGCCTGAACAACTACGGCACCCTGGGCGGCGGCGGCAACCTGCGATTGAACGCGCCCGCCCTGCTCAACGAGCGCGGGTTGCTGTTCAGTGGCGCCGACATGACCCTGCGCGCCGGCGACATCACCAACCTCTACGGGGATGTGTACAGCCTCGGCAGGCTGGATATCGCCCGCGACGATGCCGGCAACCGTGCCGCCAGCCTGCGCAACCTTTCCGGGGTGATCGAGAGCGGCAAGGACTTCAGCCTGCGTGCCAGCCTGATCGAGAACCGTCGCGCCGTGCTGGAAAGCAAGTCGGGCCTGTACACCGCGAAGATGGAGCAGACCGCCTGCATCGAAGGCATCAACGCGGGCGACTGCAGCGGCAAGCGCAACGCCATCTGGACCATCACCCAGCGCGACAAGACCGAGGTCACCGCCAGCAGCGCCATGGGGCAACTGCTGGCCGGAGGCGACTTCGCCATCGACGGCGGCACCCTGAACAACCTTTCCAGTCTGATCGGCAGCGGCGGCAACCTCACCGCCAACCTCGAAGTCCTCGACAACCAGGGCCTGGAAACCGGCGAGCTGGAAACCATCCGCGTGCTGCGTACCGCTCGCGGCGGCGATATCGGCGGCATCGACCAGAAGTCGCGCAACTTCACCAACCTCTACTGGTACCAGAGCGCCAATTTCGACCCGGCGCGCGCGGGCGAGATCCCCGCCGCGCTCAACGCGATCCTCAGCGACTGGTCCTTCGAGTACGAATTCCCGAGCAAGGGGCCGACCCCGATCAGCAGTGGCGACCAGTCCTACGCAGCGGTGATCCAGGCCGCCGGCGACGTCACGGTCAATGCCAGCACGCGCATCGACAACGGCGTCACCCGCCCCGGCTACACCTTCGTCGGCAGCGGCCGCCAGGTGGGCGACAGCGCGGTGGGCGGCAGCGGGGTTTCGGTGGTCGTGCCGCTGACCTCGCAACTGCCGCCCGACCTGGCGCGGCGCCAGGTCAACCCGGTTACCCTGCCCGGCTTCAGCCTGCCCCAGGGTGACAACGGCCTGTTCCGTCTCAGCTCGCGCTTCGCCGAGGACGGCAACGGCAGCGCCGCGCTCGGTGCCGGCGCCGACCGCACCCAGGGCGGCAGCGGCGTCTCGGTCGGCCAGCAGGGCGCCGGCAACGCCGCCGGTACCTGGCAGGGCCAGGGCGTGCGAGTCGACGGCCTGGCTGGCGCGGCCAACGTCCAGGGTCAGGGCGGCAGCGCGCTCGGCGGTAGCCTGCCGGGCGTCGCCCGGGTCCAGGGCGTGCCCGGCAACGCCACGCCGAGCGCCAGCCACAAGTACCTGATCGAGACCAACCCGGCGCTCACCGAGCTGAAGCAGTTCCTCAACTCGGACTACTTGCTCAGCGGCCTGGGCATGAACCCGGACGCTAGCAAGAAGCGTCTCGGCGACGGTCTCTACGAGCAGCGGCTGATCCGCGACGCGGTGGTGGCGCGCACCGGCCAGCGCTACATCGACGGGCTGAGCAGCGACGAGGCACTGTTCCGCTACCTGATGGACAACGCCATCGCTTACAAGGACAAGCTCCAGCTGCAACTGGGTGTGGGTTTGAGCGCGGAGCAGATGGCGGCGCTGACCCACGACATCGTGTGGCTGGAAGAGGTCGAGGTGAACGGCGAGAAGGTCCTCGCGCCGGTGGTCTACCTGGCCCAGGCGGAGGGTCGGCTGGCACCCAACGGTGCGCTGATCCAGGGCCGCGACGTGAAGCTGGTGAGCGGCGGCGACCTGCATAACGTCGGCACCCTGCGCGCGCGGAACGACCTCTCGGCGACGGCCGACAACCTCGACAACAGCGGCCTGATCGAGGCCGGCAAGCGCCTCGACCTGCTCGCCGGCGACTCGATCCGCAACCGCCAGGGCGGGGTCATCGCCGGGCGCGATGTGAGCCTCACCGCACTGACCGGCGACGTGATCAACGAACGCAGCGTGACCCGCTACGACAGCGCGCTCGACGGCCGCACCTGGGAGCGCAGCTTCGCCGACAGCGCCGCGCGGGTGGAGGCGGCGAACAGCCTGAACGTCCAGGCCGGACGCGACATCGCCAACCTCGGCGGGGTGCTGCAGAGTCGCGGCGACCTCAGCCTCGACGCCGGACGCGACGTCACCGTCGCCGCCGTCGAGGACCGCCAGGGCCAGACCCGCTGGAGCACGTCGCGGCTACAGAGCGTGACCCAGCTCGGCGCCGAAGTCAGTGCCGGGCGGGACCTGAACGTCAGCGCCGGGCGCGACCTCAGCGCAGTGGCCAGCGCCCTCGAAGCGCGCCGCGACATCGCCCTCTCCGCCGGGCGCGACGTGACCCTGGCGGCGGCGGCGAACGAGGAGCATGCCTACAGCAAGACCAGGAAGGTCACCTACCAGGAAGACAAGGTCGCCCAGCAAGGCACCCGCGTGGACGCCGGCGGCGACCTGGCGATCAATGCCGGACAGGACCTGCGCCTGATCGCGAGCCAGGCCAGCGCCGGCGACGAGGCCTACCTGGTGGCCGGCGACAAGCTGGAACTGCTGGCCGCCAACGACAGCAACTACTACCTGTACGACAAGAAGAAGAAAGGCGACTTCGGCCGCAAGGAAACCCGGCGCGACGAAGTCACCGACGTCAAGGCGGTGGGCAGCCAGATCAGCAGCGGCGGCGACCTCACCCTGCTCAGCGGCGGCGACCAGACCTACCAGGGCGCGAAGCTGGAATCGGGCAACGACCTGGCCATCGTCAGCGGCGGCGCGGTGACCTTCGAGGCGGTGAAGGACCTGCACCAGGAAAGCCACGAGAAGAGCAAGGGCGACCTGGCGTGGAACAGCGCCAAGGGGAAAGGGCAGACCGATGAAACGCTTCGGCAGACCCAGATCGTCGCTCAGGGAAATCTGGCGATCAAAGCAGCGGACGGGCTGAAGATCGATGTGAAGCATATCGACCAGAAGACCGTTTCCGAGACCATCGATGTCATGGTCAAGGCCGATCCGAGCCTCGCCTGGTTGCGGGAGGCCGAAAAACAGGGTGACGTCGATTGGCGCAAAGTCCGGGAAGTACATGACAGCTTCAAGTACAGCCATTCGGGGTTGGGCGCTGGCGCGGCATTGGCCATCGCCATTGTGGTTACCTACCTGACCTGGGGTGCGGGTAGTTCGATGGCAGGCGTCGCGGCCAAAAGCGCAACAGGCGTCGCTGCCAACTCCGTCGCCAGTGCCGTAGCCACCAACGCGGCGATCAGCACGGTGAATAACCGCGGCAACCTTGGCGCGGTGGCGAAAGACGTGACCTCCAGCGACAGCCTGAAGGGCTACGCGGTCGCCGGTATCAGCGGCGGCTTCATGCCCAGCAGTCTGGGTGCCCAGCTTGCCGTTCGCTCCGCGCTGAACACCGTGGTGAACGGTGGCAAGTTCAGGGACAACGTCGCGCAAGCTGCCATCAGTATGGCGGCGGACGCGCTAAGCGGCGCGATCTTCGACAAGGTCGGAGATGCGTTGGTCGGCAGCGGCCTTCCCAAGAAGGTAGCGGTCCATGCGATTGTCGGCGGGTTGATCGGCGAGGCTGCCGGCGGCGATTTCCGTACCGCAGCCCTGGCTGCTGGCGCCAACGAGGCATTGGTAAGCCTCGTCGGTGAAAAGATCTTCCCTGGCGAGGCTCATGAGCGCGTGCTGGCGATGACCTCGCAGTTGATAGGGATGACAGTGGCTGCGGCGGCCGGAGGCGATACCAAGGCCCAAGAGAAAGCCGCTTGGGTGGCTCAGCAGGCCACGGTGTACAACAACCTGAATCACGCGGCGGCGGAGAGCCTGCTCAAGGAAATCAAGGATTGTCGCGCGGCAGGCGGCTGTGGCGAGGAGAAGTTGCAAGGCATCCTCGGCAAGTACGAAAAGCTGTCGGCCGAGCGTTCAAACGCTATCGGCCAGTGTGCTTCGCGCCAGTGTGTGGACGACATCGTCGACAGTTCGATCCGGATGGACGATCCGGTTTCCAAAGAGCTGCTCAGCCTACTGCGGCAAACCACCTACGATACACCCGGCTTGTTGCAGGGCAATCCCGACGCGGTCGTGTCGCAGACGCCGAATCCAAGTGGCTGGGGAGATCTCTTTGCCCTGGACAAGCAACTGGCGTTCGCCAAGAACCTCAAGGAAGGCTGGCTGACACCGGAGGAAACGGCTGATCTGGATCGCTGGAATGCGTCCACTTCCTGGCTGGATCGCACTGCTGGCCGACAACTGGATCCCAAGGAGAAGGCTTACCTGCTCTCGGAGCTGGGGGGCGCGGCGGCTATGGCGCTTCTTGGGGGGAGGGGGAGTGTTGGAGCGGGTGCAAAGGGAGCGACTCCTGTTGTAACTGCTGAGGGGCGAATCGGTAACTCAGTATTTACGGATGTTAACCAGACGGCTAGACCAGCAGCCCAGGCGAATCCCAACCAACCGACCTTGATTGCCGATCGAGTGGACGCAAAGATAGCGGCTAAGGGGACGCCTCACCCGAATGGGAATATGGCGGATGCTCATGCAGAGATTGGCGTTATTCAGAAGGCATTTAATGAAGGTAAAACGGTAGGCTCCGATATGACCATGAACGTAGTAGGTAAGGATGTTTGTGGATACTGCAGAGGTGATATTGCTGCGGCAGCTAGCAAGTCTGGTTTGAAATCTTTAACTATTCAAGCCAAGGATGATATTACAGGTTTGCCGAAGACGTATTACTGGGAGGTAGGAATGAAGTCAATTAGAGAGAAAAAAATATGATTGTTCTTGGTGGGTATTTGATTGCTCCTGAGGCTAAAAGAACTCAATTTCCGGTGGTGTCTGATCCTGACGAAGAAGAAGTTCTGGCAGCGCTTTCTAAGCTTCGCCACAGTTCGGGGGTGTTGGTTCTAAGAGTTAAGCCGGAACCTGAGGTTGGCGCTTATGAAGTGGCGCTTCATGCAGAGAGTGGACGATTTATAGTTATGCTTAGCCAGCATGCTGAAGATGGTGAGCATGAGGTTTTCACGTTAAGAGGGGCTGGTGAAGGTAATGGATTTACTTATATTTTAGGCGAGGCATATCCTATGGCGGCAGTGACAGAAAATTTTGGGTTGATATGTAATTGTTTCAAAAAATTTTTGCTAGAGAGGGAAGTGTCTTCTGATGTGTGGGTTTAATGTTTCAACGTAAATGAAATAATAAAGGGAATAAAGGGAATAAAGGGAGCAGGTTTATTTTCCCTACTCTAATCTTCTGAGCAAAGGCTCCAGCGCAGATGCCGTAAAGGAACTTCGCGATGCCTAGGTAAGGGCGCATGGTTTAGCGAATTATTTGCTTTGAGCGTTTCAGAGTGGGCGCAGTCGCCGAAATTAGAGTAGTAAAAATAAATATGTCCCCTTTTTTAGGTCCTTTTTTAGTCAAAGGTAATCCACAATGATCGTGGTATCCGAAGCATTTAAATCTTGGTTGGTTGGTTGCATAGGGCTGCGATTGCTCCTTGTTCGGGGGTTGTTTCATGTATTTGAATCGAAAAAAAATGGCAATCCGCAAGCGGTAGCTATTTTATTTGATGGAAAAGATTTTGGGACTTTTAAGTGTGCTCCTGATAGCTCGTCTATAGCATATAGCTCTGATGTTGTTGCTGAGTGCGACTTAGGGGAGTTTGGGGCGGAAAAGATTTTCCCACTAGAGAGTGACGAGGCTTTTTCGTCAGTTGTAGGGGAGGAATTGAATTCGGTCTCATTGATTTTATCCTCTGTTGAAGACTCGGTTGCTGGGGTGCTGCTCTGCTTTGGTAATTCTGAGTGTTTAAGTTTTATTAATCTGGGAGATGAGCTTTTTGTTTATAAGGAAATACCCGCCGAAATTATTAAATGTGAAGGGTTGGAGTTTTTGAAGCTCTCGTAATGTAACGCTGTTTCTTCGCTGCAAAAGCGACAGGTGCAGCCGACGAAACGGCTGGTTCGATCAGGGGACCATAAAGGGGACAGATTTATTTTCCCTACTCTAATTTTCTAAGCAGGGAGGCTCCAGCGCAGACGCCGTAAGGAGGCTCCGCGATGCCTAGGCAAGGGCGAGTGGTTTTACCGAATTATCCGCTTCACGTGGTCCAGCGGGGACACAATCGGCAAGTGGTATTCGCCGAGGACGAGGACTACCAGCGTTACCTCTCCGATCTACGGGACCTCAAGGATGCCTTTGGTATCAAGGTCTACGCATTTTGCCTGATGACCAACCATGTCCATCTGCTCTTGGCGCCTGGTGATTCGCTGTCTGGCTTGGCGCAACTGATGAAAACGCTGGCGGCGCGCACGACACGATATCGGAATCGCTTGGAGGGCCGTTCCGGAACGTTGTGGGAAAGTCGCTATAAATCGAGTGTCGTACAGAGCGATGCCTACCTGCTGGCGTGTTGCCGGTACATCGAACTGAACCCTGTTCGGGCGCGGATGGTGGACGATGTGGCGGCCTATCCCTGGTCAAGTTATGGGCTGCGGGCGGATTGGTTGAAGGAGCCAAACTGGTTGGATATGGATCCCTGCTTCATTGAGCTAGGTCAGACGGCCGAAGAGAGATATCGGCGATACGTAACGTTCATGAAAGAGGCGATACCGGCCGAGGAATTGAGGCTGATTCGCGAGGCGGTTCAGCGTGGACAACTGACGGGCAATCAACGGTTCGTGGACGAGATAGAGCGGGTAGCCGGGGTGAGAATAGAGCGGCGTGGGCAAGGGCGGCCGAGATTAGAGTAGGGAAAATAAATCTGTCCCCTTTTTTCTGTCCTTTTTTCTGTCCCCTTTTTTCTTCTTCAGATTAATGAGCTTGCTGGAAAGGCAATAAATGAAATACTTCAGAGTGGAGTGAAGAGTAATGGCGCCGGGGGAAGATACCCGGGAGGCTGGATAACTTATACATTACCAGACGGACGGGCTGCTAGTTGGGGTGGGGATGGTAAATTTATTGGCTTTAGAGGCGTGCAAAAATGAAGGTAAATTTGATTTTTGAAAAAGTTGGAGATATTAATAGTGATTATCCATATCTTTGTGTATATAGGGAGGGGGAGAGAGAGCCTTTTATGGAGATATCAGTGAGTAAAGAAAGAAAGATTGAGTTTGTTTTTTATTCTAGAACTGATAATTTTTCCCTAAGCTCTGAAGAGTTCTATGAGATATATGGTAGGGCGGAAGCTTTTTTGCCTCAAGCTTTAGAGAATGAAGATTCGCTGTAATATTTAAATAAAGAGACTGGTTATAATGGGAATTTTTATTTTCCTGACTCTAGTGTTATCCGACGGAAAATATGAATTCGATACTTTGATTTCAGCAGCATAAAGGGGACAAGCATAAAGGGGACAGATTTATTTTCCCTACTCTAATTTTCTAAGCAGGGAGGCTCCAGCGCAGACGCCGTAAGGAGGCTCCGCGATGCCTAGGCAAGGGCGAGTGGTTTTACCGAATTATCCGCTTCACGTGGTCCAGCGGGGACACAATCGGCAAGTGGTATTCGCCGAGGACGAGGACTACCAGCGTTACCTCTCCGATCTACGGGACCTCGAGGATGCCTTCGATAACAAGCTCCATGCATTTTGCTGAATAACCACCCATATCCATCTGCTCCTGGCGGCTTGCCGACCCTCCTTTCTACTGCCCCGTCGCACAGCGCCCCAATGTACTAGTACACCGGAAACCGCCGTCTCCCGTTGAACGGGCGGGCCCCGGCCCCCTACCATTCGCAGCACACCGACCCGCGCAAAGGGAGCGGGATGCCGCGTAGGCAGGCCGCCATGGAAGGAGAAGCAAATATGCCGGTACTGGCTCTGAGACTCACCGCCCTGGCGGCCCTTGTGATCAGCGTGTCGGGGTGCGTCATGGAGGCCTATGGCAGTCGCGCGCGTAGCGATGCGCAGTCCTGGATCGGCTTGCCGATCCAGGATGTGATCAAGCGCTTCGGCGAGCCGGAACGTGTGACGGGGGATGCCGCCAGGCAGAAGTACGTGTGGAAGGAGTACGAGAACTATAGCCACGACTACGACTACACCTACTACGAGCAGGGCCATGGCAATACGCCCAACAGCTCGGTCCTGAACCAGAAGACCGGCACGGCCAACCAGAGCGGCTATTACACCTGCATCTACGAGTTCTTTGCCGACGCCTCGGGCAGGGTGGTCGATGCGACCGCGCGGGGTGAGTGCCGCTAGTTCCGGGCGCCCTTCACGCCGCAAAGGGCGATTGGCTCAGCCAGCCACCGCCTTGTCTCCGACGTCGCAGAGACGCCTCAGTCCAACGCGGAGGCGTCCCCTCCCCTCGCTCCGCCGTGATCGCCAGGCCGCCCTGCCTCACCCGGGTCCTGGTCCGGTCCTTGGCCTTGAAACCCGGCCGTTGCAGCCAGTAGCCGCGCAGGTTGATGCGGGACGCCAGGCGGTTGTCGTCGCGTTCGTCCAGCGGCGCTCCGAGGTTTCCCCGGCGCCTCACAGCAGGATCAGCAGCGCTCCTACCAGCAGCCCCGCCAGGCTGAAGGGTAGCGTTTGCAGGGCCAGCCGCTTGCCGCCCACCAGCACGACCAGGCCGGCCTTGACCAGGCTGTTGCTCAGGGCGGCAAGGGCGATGCCGCGGCTGGCCACGCCTGGATCGAGCTCGCCCTGCGCCGCGCGGGCCAGGGACAGGGTGATCGCGTCGACGTCGGCGAGGCCGGAGAGCAGCGCGACCGCGTAGATGCCGGCATCGCCGAACAGCCGCCGGCCGACCTCCACCAACAGCAGGATCGCGCTCAGCACGGCGGCGAAACGCAGGGCCGGGAGCAGTTCGAAGGGGTTGCGCAGGCCTGGCTCGTCGGGCGCCTCCTGGCTGGCGCGGCCGCCGCGCAGGGCGTGGAACAGCGTGCCGCCAAGGTAGACGAGGGTGGTGGCGGCGAATGGCAGGGCCAGCTCCTTCAGCAAGGCCGGGTGGATCGCGCCGATCTCGACGAGGATGCGCGGGAACATCAGCGCCGAGGTCGCCAGCAGGGCGCACGCCAACAGGGCGTCGGGCATGCGCTCGCGCAGGCGCGCCAGGGTCAGGGTCATCACCGTGGAGGACACCAGGCCGCCGAGCACCGCGGTCAGCAACAGGCCCTTGCGCGAGCCGATCAGGCGGATGGCCAGGTAGGCGGAGAAACCGAGGGCGGCGATCAGCACCACCATCCACCAGGTCAGGTAGGGATTGAAGAACGCCCAGGGACCATAGCCCTGGTTGGGCAGCACCGGCAGCAGGACCACGGAAATGAACAGCAGCTTGAGGGTGCCCGATAGCTCCTCGGCGGTCAGGCGCTTCAGCAGGGCGTGGAGCTTGTCCTTGAGGCTCAGCAGCAGGGTCAGCACGATGCCGCCGGCGGCAGCCAGCAGGCGCTGTTCGGTGAGGGCGAGGCTGCCGAGGAGGAAGGTCATCAACAGGGCGATCTCGGTGGTCATGCCCTGGTCGCCGCCACGCCTGACATCGCTCACGTAGCCGGCCACGGCCAGCGCCGCGAGGGCCAGCAGCAAGGCTACCCAGACTGCGCTGCCCAGTTCGCCCGCGAGCAGGGTGGCGAAGCCGCCGAGCAGGCCGGCCAGGCTGAAGGTGCGGATTCCGGCGATCTGCCGCGCATCTTCGTGGTCGCGCTCCTGCCAGCCGCGCTCGGCGCCGATCAGGAGGCCGATGGCCAGGGCCGTGCACAGGCTCAACAACAGATCCAGGGAAAGCGTCATGCTCGATTCCATTCGCCGGGAGAGAGGATGGCGACGTGCCTGTGCGCACCATAGCAGCAGACGACCCCGAGGCGCCCGCACGGCGGTGCGCCGTCCACCAAGAGCCCGTCGCTGCCGCCGATATCCATCGGGTTCTCCGCCCCGGTGTAGGCGCACGGGAGCTGGCGTAGGGAAAGTCCGCTGTTTTTCGGCCGCTGACGGTTCTCTTTCCGCGTGCTCCGACGGCCGCCAACAGTAAAAAAACCACGGCCAATCCTGATAGGCGGAGGGGCGCCTCGTTCCTAGACTGGCGGGGAAACATCAGGAGACGTCAATCATCATGCATATTCAATCATCTCAGCAGAACCCGTCTTTCGTGGCTGAGTTGAGCCAGGCCGTGGCCGGGCGCCTGGGACAGGTCGAGGCCCGCCAGGTGGCCACTCCCCGGGAGGCGCAACAACTGGCCCAGCGCCAGGAAGCACCGAAGGGCGAGGGCCTGCTCTCCCGCCTGGGGGCCGCCCTCGCGCGTCCCTTCGTGGCGATCATCGAGTGGCTGGGCAAACTGCTGGGGAGCCGTGCCCACGCCTCCACCCAGGCGCCGCTCTCCCGTCAGGACGCGCCGCCTGCCGCCAGTCTCTCGGCCGCCGAGATCAAGCAGATGATGCTGCAAAAGGCACTGCCCCTGACCTTGGGCGGACTTGGCAAGGCGAGCGAGCTGGCGACTTTGACAGCGGAGAGGCTGGCGAAGGATCACACGCGCCTGGCCAGCGGCGACGGCGCCCTGCGCTCGCTGGCCACCGCCCTGGTCGGGATTCGCGATGGCAGCCGGATCGAGGCTTCCCGTACCCAGGCTGCCCGCCTGCTCGAACAGAGCGTTGGGGGGATCGCGCTGCAACAGTGGGGGACCGCGGGCGGTGCCGCCAGCCAGCATGTACTCAGCGCAAGCCCGGAGCAACTGCGCGAAATCGCCGTCCAACTGCATGCGGTAATGGACAAGGTCGCCCTGTTGCGCCACGCGGTAGAGAGCGAGGTAAAGGGCGAGCCTGTCGACAAGGCGCTGGCGGATGGCCTGGTGGAGCACTTCGGGCTGGAGGCGGAGCAGTACCTAGGCGAACACCCGGACGGGCCGTACAGCGATGCCGAGGTGATGGCGCTCGGTCTTTATACCAACGGCGAGTACCAGCACCTGAATCGTTCCCTGCGTCAGGGGCGAGAGCTGGATGCGGGCCAGGCGTTGATCGACCGGGGCATGTCTGCCGCGTTCGAAAAGAGCGGACCGGCTGAACAGGTCGTGAAGACCTTCCGCGGCACTCAGGGCAGGGATGCCTTCGAGGCGGTGAAAGAGGGCCAGGTCGGCCACGACGCCGGCTATCTCTCCACCTCCCGGGACCCCAGCGTTGCCAGGAGCTTCGCGGGCCTGGGCACGATAACCACCCTGTTCGGCAGATCCGGGATCGATGTCAGCGAGATATCGATCGAGGGCGATGAGCAGGAGATCCTCTACGACAAGGGGACCGACATGCGCGTGCTTCTCAGCGCCAAGGATGGGCAGGGTGTGACCCGTCGGGTGCTCGAAGAGGCCACGCTGGGGGAACGGAGCGGCCACGGCGAGGGACTGCTCGATGCCCTGGACCTGGCAACCGGGACGGATCGTTCAGGCAAGCCCCAGGAACAGGACCTGCGCCTGAGAATGCGCGGCCTCGACCTGGCCTGACCGGTCGACGGCAGAGACGGACACTCCCAAGGGGTGTCCGTTTTCGTTTGCGCCGTACAGCGTCGGGCGCAATGGGCGGCAAGGATGTCTGGCTGGCTGCCACCGGTGGGTGGCGGACACCGGTGCCCGGCGTCCCACCTCGATCCTGCGAACGAGACGCAGTCAGAATTCTCCGAGTATGCTTCCTGCATAACGAAACGATCGGAATAACTGTGGTAACTTTGCCGCCCACCGAGATGGCCTATTGATGGCTCATACGGTTCGTGCATCGCTTCCCGCACGATTGTTTCGGATTTCCAAGGCCGGCCGGGAGCGCCGGTTGATCGACGCATTCGTATTTCAAGGAAAGAAATCGTGGCCACCCCATTTCGCCCCTCGCCTTGGCGCGCCGCCGTGCCGCCTGGCCTTCCTCGATTTTCACTACGCCCTCTTTTCCGCACACGGGTCGGCTAGAAGCCGCTCCGCGTCGATAGCGTTTTTTTCCAGGAGAACCCCATGAGTCACAGCGCCAAGAAAACACTACTGCCGCTCCTCGCCGTTGCCACCCTGGCCGGCCTGGCGGGCTGCGCCACCGAGACCTCCACCGCGTTGCCGGTACAGCAGGTCGAGAGCGTCAACCGACCCTACAGCGGCGTGCGTTCGCCGATTGCGGTAGGCAAGTTCGACAACCGCTCCAGCTACATGCGCGGGATCTTTTCCGATGGCGTCGACCGCCTCGGCGGCCAGGCCAAGACCATTCTCATCACCCACCTGCAGCAGACCAATCGCTTCAACGTGCTGGACCGCGACAACATGAGCGAGATCCAGCAGGAAGCGGCGATCAAGGGCCAGGCCCAGCGCCTGAAGGGTGCCGACTACGTGGTGACCGGCGACGTCACCGAGTTCGGCCGCAAGGAAGTCGGCGACCGCCAGCTGTTCGGCATCCTTGGCCGCGGCAAGTCGCAGATCGCCTACGCCAAGGTGGCGCTGAACATCGTCAACATCTCTACCTCGGAGGTCGTCTATTCGACCCAGGGCGCTGGCGAGTACGCCCTGTCCAACCGCGAGGTGATCGGCTTCGGCGGCACCGCCAGCTACGACTCGACCCTCAACGGCAAGGTTCTCGACCTGGCCATGCGCGAGGCGGTGAACAAGTTGGTCAACGCGGTCGATAGCGGCGCCTGGAAGCCACAGAACCAATAATCCACCAGAAACCAGGGAATCACGGCACACATGAGCAAGACGATCACATGGACGGCGGCGCTGCTGGGGAGCATGGCGCTGGCCGGGTGCAGCGGACCGAAGACGCTGTACCAGTGGGAGGGCTACCAGGCCCAGGTCCACGAATACTTCAAGGGTGAATCCAAGGAGGCCCAGGCGCAGGCGCTGGAAGCCGACCTCGAGAAGATCCGGGCGAAGAACGGCGCGGTGCCACCGGGCTACCACGCCCAGCTGGGGCTGCTCTATTCCAGCATCGGCAAGGACGACCAGATGGTCCGCGAGTTCGAGACCGAGAAGGCGCTGTTTCCCGAGTCGGCGACCTACATGGACTTCCTCCTGAACAACGCCCGTGGAGGTGCCCGTTGAAACTCGCCCGACTGTCCGGCCTGGTGGCCGGTTTCACCCTGCTGGCCCTGCTCGGCGGCTGCGCGCCGACCAAGAGCGTCGACTACTCGGCGTTCAAGCAGGCCAAGCCGCGCTCGATCCTGGTCCTGCCGCCGCTGAACGAGTCGCCCGACGTGAAGGCGACCTACAGCATGCTCTCGCAGGTCACCTTCCCGCTGGCCGAGGCCGGCTACTACGTGGTGCCGGTGGCGCTGGCCGACGAGACCTTCCGCCAGAACGGCCTGACCAGCGCCGGCGACGTGCACCAGGTGTCCCCGGCCAAGCTGCGCGAGATCTATGGCGCCGACGCGGCGCTGTACGTCACGGTGAGCGACTACGGCACGCGCTACATGGTGATCAGCAGCGCGACCATCGTCACCGCCAGCGCCAAGCTGGTCGACCTGCGTTCCGGCACCACCCTGTGGACCGGCTCGGCGACCGCCTCCAGCGAGGAAGGCAACGGCGGCAACAACGGCGGCCTGGTGGGCATGCTGATCACCGCGGCGGTCAAGCAGATCATCAACAGTTCGGTGGAGGACGCCGGTTATCCGATCGCCGGGATGACCAGCGCGCGCCTGCTCTCGGCCGGCCAGCCGGGCGGACTGTTGTACGGCCCGCGCTCGCCGAGGTACGGCAGCGACTGAGCCGTGCGCCGGGGCTACGGGGACGTCTCCGTGGCCTCGGCGCAAGCCGCCGGGAGGGGCTTGGCCGCTGCGTTGCGCTTGGCCATGTACTGGCGGATCAGGTCGTCGAGCAACGCCCGGATGGCGCGCCGCTCGTCCAGCCGCAGGCGGCCGATGGCCTCGAACTGCAGGCGCAGGTCTTCCGGCAGCGCCTGCCGCTCGCTGCGCTCGCAGACCAGCCAGTCGAGCGGTACCGCGAAACGTCCGGCGATGGTTTGCAGCACCGCCAGCGACGGGTGCCCGCCCTTGGTTTCGAAGTGCCGCAACTGGCTCACGGTGACGCCCAGTCGCTCGGCCATCTGCCGTTGGGTCAGGGCATTCTGTTGGCGTAGGCGTAGGAGATTCTGCGCGAAGCTCATGGAAAACTCTCCAAGTCAGGAAATCCTTGCCACCGCCCCGGTGATGCGGGCGATGGCGGTTGTCTCCATCATCGGCGTTCGCACTCTTCGACTCTGCCCTACCGTTCCGGCGTGGGCCTGGGAAAGCTCCGGGTCGTGAGTCCGAGGTTTCCCCGCGTGCCGCCTGACTCAGTAGAGGCTGAAGCGACGGGCTACGGTCCAGTTGGCCTGCGTCGGCGGCAGTTCGGCTTCGCGGCGAAGCGATAGGTCGCGAGGGCCTTGCGCCTGGCGAGGACTAGTCCGCTTGCTGCCCCTGCGCCAGGGCGTTGCCGACGCTCACCAGCAGCGCCCGGGTCTGCGCCACGATGGCGCTGCGGTAGGCCTCGTAGCGGGCGTCGCTGATGGCGTTGTCGTTGCGCGCGCCGCCGCCGCTCGCCGGTACACCGGTGTAGTAGTTGTTCATCACCGGGACATGGATGTGCCCGGCGGGAATCTCCAGGCGGAACGCGTCGCGCAGCACGGTGTTGCGGTAGGCGCTCTCGTTGGACAGGTAGTCGCCGCCACCGCCGTTGCGCGCGCAGATCCGTCGGTTCGGCGGGAGCACCAGGGAGGGATCGGGCATGGCGTTCATCACCCCGTTGGTCGGCACGTTTTCGGTGCGCGGGTTGGCGCAATCGGGGAAGAAGTCGTAGTTGGTGTGCCAGGTGACGTCGAAGCCTTCCGCGGCCTGGCTGGTAGCGCCCGGCGGCCGCTCGATGCCGCGCCAGGTATCGGCGGCGAGCAACTGGCGGACCGGCAGCGAGGCCTTGGAGAACTGTGCCGGCAGGTTCTGCCGCCAGCGGCTGGCACTGTCGTAGCCGAGCCAGCGGCGCGGCGGGTTGATATTGCAGCCGGAGCCCCGCAGGGAAATCGGCGTGGTACCGGGATTGGTCACGCTGCCCAGGGGGAGCACGTAGTTGGGCAAAGCGCTGTCGGCGGGGCAGTAGACGATGCCGTCGTTGCCGGCGGAGGAGCCGTGGAAACGGCCGTTCCAGGCTTCCAGCCAGAACTGGTTGGCGCCGCCCTGGCTGATGGTGATGGAGGCGTCGACCCGGCGCGGGCCGGGGCGGAACCAGGGGCCCAGGGTGTCTTCCTGCATGCCGCGGTTGAACGGGTCGTAGCTGACCGGCAACAGGTAGGCCTCGATACGCAGCAGGCTGCCGTCGGCCAGCCTGAACTCGCGGCCGTCCAGCGCAAGGGCGGTGGCGCCCGAGGGGTTGCCGTTGCGCAGGCCGGTGTTCGCCGTCCCGGGAGTGCCCAGGGTGAAGACGTCGAAGCCGCTGATGATCATCCGCCGGTAGCGCGAGCCGTCGGCGGCGTAGCGGCGTGGCAGGTCGATGTCCAGCTGTCCGCGCGAGGCGCGTTCGAAGCGCCATTGCAGCGCCTGGGCCTGGGCCTTGCCGAGGTGGAAGGATGGCGCCCACTGGCGCAGGGTGCGGGTCATGTAGAGGCGCGTCCAGTAGAGCATGCGGTCATCGCTGGCCGGCAGCGCGCCGGCGGGAATGGCGCGGCGACCCTGGGCCCGGTCGACGGCGGCGCGCCACAGCGCGCGGCCCTCTTCGGTGACCAGCTTCAGTGCCTTGGCGTAGCTGGTGACCGGGGTGCGGCCGTCGGCGGCGCACAGGCGCTTGGCGAAGGCCGGTTCGAAGCCGTCGAAGCCGGCGCCCTTGACGATGCGCTCGGCCAGCGGCGTCTGGTCATGGGTGACGACGTTGGCGCCGCTGAACGGCAGCGGCGTGTCGAGCCGGCGCTCCTCGTAGGGCAACGCTGCCTCGCGGTTCCAGGAGCAGGCGACGCTGGGCGGCTTGCGGGCGCCGGCGAGGTCGCCGTTGGCGGCCCAGCCGGCGCCGGGCAGCAGGGCTGCCGAGACGGCCAGGGTGAAGAGGGAGTATCGGCTTGCGTGACGGGCGTAGCGCATCGGGTGGACTCCTGTTCTTGTTCGGTTCATGGGTCGATCGGTGCGGCGGGCGGAGCGCGGGCGAGCGGCGCCCGCCGGCGGCGGGGGCCGGGACCGACGCAAGGTGCGTCGCGGGTTGCTGCGGTGGCGGACGGGAGGGCGGTGCTAGAGGGCGCGTGTCGCCGGTAGACGGAGGCGCGCGGAGGGAGGGTTGCGGGACGACGCGGAGGCGTCTGGGAAAGTCAGATCCTTTGCCATGGATGCACCGATCGTTGTTCTTGCTGTTGTGGGGCGTCGGTGGGTGCACGGCCGGACTTCGCACCCGTGCGGCATTCTTGGAGGCGCCGGCGCGGTGCGTCCAACGAATTTATGTGGCCGCCGGGGATAGGAAAAGTTGATGGCGAACCGGTGCCGAAGCCCCCTGCCCCGGTACTTTCGCTGGCGCTGCGGCAATCCACCGCACTGGCGCGTTCGCTCGGGCTGGTCTTTGCTCTCCGGGGTCCGGCGGCTCGCCGGCGAGTCTTGCGGTGCGCCGCGAGCGGACGGGCGTTCGGTCCTTCTGCAGGCAAATGCCCTTGTTTTCGGAGAAGGACACGGATCGTTGATCGCTGTTTCGACCAAGGAGGTCAGATGAAAAGGAAGATGCTGGCGGCTTCGCTGCTGCTGTGGATGTTCTCGCTGACGGCGCAGGCGGACTGCGCGGTGCTCGGGCCGGGGGAAGATCCCTGCGCGGGCCCGGTGCTGGGACCGACCGTCTGCGAGTGCCCGTGATGACCGACTGTACCCTCGACCAGGGACAGGGAGCGTTCGATTACCAACCAGGAGGTTGCAAATGAAGAAAGTACTGTTGGCTGTGTTCCTGCTCTGTGGCTTCTCTCTTACCGCCCAGGCCGCGTGCCCGGTTTTCGGCCCGTCCGAGGACCCGTGCAGCGGGCCGGTGTTCGGTCCGTCGACCTGCGAATGCCCTTGAGGTAGGTCGTCTGGCGGGCCCGGTGCAGCGGGCCCGCTTCCGGATGTATCGCTCGCTCGAAGTTGCCTTCTTTAATTCTCCATTCCCCGCGCCGCCCTACTTTTCCCGCTCGTCCATCGTCGCGTCGAACGTTGCCACGAAATCAGCGTCGATGGACAACTCTTATATTCAATAGTTGTACGATCTGAGTTTGTTGTAGTCATTTGCTTAGTTGGCTATTCATATGATTGCCGTAAAGCAATTATAAGTTTAATTGGATTAGCCTTCTAAGTCTTTGGAAAGATCCGTGAACGACCCTGTAATATCTGGTTGTAGAGCCGCGTAATGATGTTTCAGGATATTTCATTAATTTTGTAGATTATTGTTTTTCCTTTGTTTTTTTAAAAACAGCTACCAGATTTAGATAGATATTAATTAACTCGGCCACGTTTTTTCCTGTTCTATCATTGGCCTTCCTTGGGCGCAGGCCTGCCGAAACTGCTTATCTTCAGGTCCTCGAAAAGTTCATACATCGACCGCCTTGGGCGAAGCATTCGTACGCCGGAAATCGTCCGGCCGCACGGATGTTTTCAGCATGTTCTCTGGATGAGTTTCCCGATAAACATCAATTAGAGGAGTTTCCCTATGTGCGGTCTCGCGGGTTGGGTGGATTACACGCGCAAGCTCGACGACGAATTTCCGGCGATCTTCGCCATGACCGATACGCTCGCCTTGCGCGGGCCGGATGCCGAGGGCATCTGGAAGCACCGCAACGCCCTGCTGGGTCACCGGCGGCTGGCGGTCATCGACCTCAGCGGCGGCGTGCAGCCGATGTCCTATCGCTTTCCCACCGGCCAGGAGGTCACCCTCGTCTACACCGGCGAGGTGTACAACCACGATGCCCTGCGCGAGCGGTTGCGCCGGGCCGGACATGAGTTCCGCACCCGCAGCGATACCGAGGTGGTCCTGCACGCCTATCTGCAATGGGGCGAGCGTTGTTGCGAGTACCTGACCGGGATGTTCGCCTTCGCCGTCTTCGATGGCCGCGACGGCCACCTGCTGCTGGTGCGCGACCGCCTGGGCATCAAGCCGCTGTATTACGCGCGGCACCGCGAGGGACTGCTGTTCGGCTCGGAGATCAAGTCCATCCTGGCGCATCCGGAATTCGCCGCCAGGCTCGACGCGGTCGGCCTGGTCGACCTCCTGACGCTGTCCCGGGGCACTTCGCAGACGCCGTTCCGCGAGGTCCAGGAACTGCTGCCCGGCCACCTGCTGTCCTGGCGTCCCAATTCCCAGGCGAAGTTGCGCCGCTACTGGGAGGTGCGCCGCCAGGAGCATGCCGACGACCTGCAGAGCACCGTGCAGCGCACCCGCGAACTGGTCACCCGCGCCCTGGGGGCGCAATTGCACGCCGACGTTCCGGTGTGTTCGCTGCTATCGGGTGGGCTCGATTCGACCGCCCTGACCGGCATCGCCCAGCGCATCGCGAAGGCGGAGCACGGCGGCGACATCAATTCGTTCTCGGTGGACTTCGTCGGCCAGGCCGAGCAGTTCCGCAGCGACGACCTGCGTCCCGACCAGGACCAGCCGTTCGCCCTGCTGGCCGCGCAGTACATCGGCAGCCGTCATCGCACCGTGCTCATCGACAATGCCGAACTGGTCTGCGAACGAGCGCGCGAAGAGGTATTCCGGGCCAAGGACGTACCTTTCACCTTCGGCGACATGGATACCTCGCTGCACCTGATGTTCGGCGAGATCCGCCGGCATTCCACGGTGGCCATCTCCGGTGAAGGCGCCGACGAGCTGTTCGGTGGCTACGGCTGGTTCCGCGATCCGCAGGCGGTGGCTGCGGCGCGCTTCCCCTGGGCCTCCAGGGTGCGCCTGCCGGCCGGCTTCATCGACGCCGGTTTCAACCGCCGCTGCGATCTCCTCCAGTACCAGCAGGCCAGCTACGACGATGGGCTGCGCCAGGTCGAACACCTGGCCGGCGACAGCCCGGAGGAGCGGCGGATGCGCGAGTTCAGCCATCTGCATCTGAAGCGCTGGATGGTGCTGCTGCTCGAACGCAAGGATCGCCTGAGCATGTGCAACGGCCTGGAGGTGCGGGTGCCCTACACCGACCATGAGCTGGTGGAGTACGTCTACAACGTGCCCTGGTCGATCAAGAGCCGGGACGGCGAGGAGAAGTGGCTGCTCAAGCGGGCCTGCGCCGACTATGTCCCGGAAGCCGTGCTCAAGCGCCGCAAGAGCCCTTATCCGACTTCTGCCAACCTCGGCTACGAGGGTTTCCTGCGCGGGAGCGTGCGGCGTCTGCTGGAGGACGCGGCGAACCCGGTGTTCGGCATCGTTTCGCGAGAGTTCCTGGCCGCCGAACTGGAGCATCCGGAGGGGTACTTCAACACCCAGGTGAGCCGCCACAACCTGGAGACCGCGCTGGCGCTGGAAGGCTGGCTCAGGTTGTACGGGCTCTCCGCCTGAGCGTGACGCGGGGCGTGGCGGGTTCGGGCTGCTGTCCGGCCCGCCGGCGTCTTCAGGCGTCGGGCATTTCGCCGCGTTCGCCGAGCCCCACCGGCATGCCTTCCACGCCGGCATGGAACAGCAGGGCTTCCACCGGTTCGGCCCCGGCTATCAGGCGATGGATGATGTTCATCAGGCAACCCGCCGCCTCGCCTTCCAGCACCCGCGTGCTCTGGGCTCCGTCGCGGGTCTCCAGGCGCAGTTCGCCCTTGAGCACGTAAAGCGCGCTGGGCATCGGATGGACCTGCCAGTCCAGGCGTTCGTGGGCGGCCAGGCTCAGGCGCTGCACGGTGAGCTGCGGCTGGCCAAGGGGATAGCCGAGGTAGAGCGAGCCGTTCCAGGCGCAGCCGCTGCGCAGCAGGGTTTCGCGGTGCGGACTGGTTGCGGCCGGGAGGTCGCGGCTGGGTGGGAACACATGCACGTGGCTGGGGCGAAGGTCCATCGGGCGTCCTGCGCTTGTCGGTGTTTTTCCTCAGTCAAGCCGGCTTTCACCGCCTGCTCCACTGCCGCTTCTGCTAGGCGGCAGCGGGCCATCAAGGAGGCGGTTGGTTCATCGCAGGCGGCGGCTTTCTCCTTTAGCCTCGGCGCATCGGCGGATAACGCTGCGCGTTATGCGCCCTACGACTTCCCGATGAGAGGCGATGCCTTCTCAAGCCTCGCGGATGAACCGCACGGGTACCCGCTCGGTCAGCCAGACGCCGTTCTCCGCCTGGTGGAATAGGTGCCCGGCCAGGTGCATGTCGCGCGCGTCGATTTCCAGCAGAACCGGGCTGCCGTAGCGGCGGCCGACTTCCAGGGCGATGGCGCGGCGGGCGGAGAGATGGACGTGGTGGCGGCTGCCGGGAACCAGGCCGTGCTCGCGGATGGAGTCGAGGAAACGGCTGGCGGTGCCGTGGTAGAGCACTGCGGGCGGGACCGCGGGGGCGTAGGCGATGGCCACCGCGGCATGCGAGTGGCCTTGTACGGCGCGGATGCGCTGGCCATCGGCGGAGAGGGCGAAGCGCTTCTTGTCGTTGTTCTCGACCACCGCGCCGAGCAGCGCGCGGTCGAGGGCGCGGCCGTCCCGCGCCGCGCCGGCGATCAGGGCGTCGATGTCGGCCCAGCCTTCGCCGTCCAGCGTAAGTCCGATGGCCTCGGGCTGGTGGCGAAGGACATAGCTGAGGAACTTGCTGGTGTCTTCGAGGGTTTTCCGATCCATTCCATGGTCCTTGTGCGTGCCATCCCGGCGCGGGAACCTCAGGCGCCGCCGAGGAAGTCCATCTTGCCCAGCTCGACGCCGTTGTGGCGGAGGATGGCGTAGGCGGTGGTGACGTGGAAGAAGAAGTTGGGCAGGGCGAAGCCGAAGAGGAAGTCGCGGCCGTTGAAGCTGATCTCCTGGCCGCGCACCTTGAGGGTCACGTTGCGCTCTTCGGCGCCGTCCAGTTGTTCCTCGCGGATGCCCTCGAGGAACTCGACGGTGCGGGCGATGCGTGCCTGGAGTTCGTCGAAGGTGGTTTCCGTATCCGCGTAGCTCGGCACTTCCAGCCCGGCCAGCCGCGCGCCGGCGCCCTTGGCGGCGTCGCTGGCGATCTGCACCTGGCGTGCCAGGGGGAACATGTCCGGCGCCAGCCGGGCGTCGATGAAGATGCGCGGATCGATGTTCTTCGCTTCGGCGTGGGCGGCGGCTTTCTTCAGGATCGCCGAGAGGTTGCCGAGGGTGCGCAGGAAGGTCGGGATCGAAGCCTGGTAGATCGACAGGGACATGGACGTGCTCCAGACAGGGGATAAAGGTGCGCCGAAGGCGGCGCGTCCAGCAGTCTACCCGGCTTTCACGCCAGCGCCAGGGGGCCCGCCTCGTCCCAGTGCGGATCGGCCGCCATCCGTTCGACCAGGAAGTCCAGCAGCGCCCGCAGCGCCGGCGGCATCTGCCGGCGCGAGGCGTACACCGCGTGGATGCCGAGCACCTGCGGCGACCACTCCGGCAGCAGCGCCACCAGGCGTCCGCTACGGATCAGCGGGGCTGCCGAGTACAGCGGCTGCTGGCTGATCCCGGCACCGGCGGCGGCGGCCTCCAGCAGCACGGTGGATTCGTTGGCGCTGAGACTGCCACCCACCGGCACGCTGGTCGGCTCGCCGTCGCGCTCGAACTGCCAGAGACTACGGCCGAAGTAGGAGTAGGTCAGGCAGTTGTGCAGCGCCAGGTCCTCCGGGCGCCGCGGGGTGCCGTGGCGGCGCAGGTAGTCCGGCGCGGCGCAGATCACCGAGCGGCATTCGCCGAGGCGGCGGGCGATCAGGTTGGGGTCGAGTTGGTTGGCGATGCGCAGGGCCAGGTCGATGCGCTCCTCCACCAGGTTGACCACCTGGCTGTTGACCTGCAGGTCGATGGCGGTGCCCGGGTAGCGCTCGACGAAGGCGGCGGCGGCACGGGTCAGCCAGGCCTGGGCGAAGGACAGGCTGCTGGTGATGCGCAGGGTGCCGCGCGGGCTGTCGCGGCGGGTTTGGCCGGTGGCCTGCATGGCGTCGGCCACGGCGAGCATCTCGCGGCACTGCGGCAACAGTTCCGCGCCGGCGTCGGTCAGGCTCAGGCGGCGGGTGCTGCGGTGCAGCAGGCGTGCGCCGACCCACTCCTCTAGCTCGGCGAGGTAGCGCGAGACCATCGCCCGGGACATGTCCAGGCGCTCGGCGGCGGCGGTCTGGCTGCCGCTGTCGATGACCTCGACGAAGACGCGAGTGGCGATCAGGCGGTCCATGATTCGCTCGATCCATGCAACAAAGCTGTGATTATTGCGGGGCTTTTTGCGCGCTTTCAAGCAACTAACATGGCAAGCCTCTGATCCCACTGCCTGGAGAACCGCTCATGTCGCGCCATGGATTGCTTCGTACCCTGTTCGCCGCCGCCGCCCTGCTGGGTGCCGCCGGCGTCTTCGCCGCCAGCGCCGAACCGCTGCGGCTGGAGGTCTACAACCCCGGCGAGAAGGCGATCTTCGCCGTGTCCTCGGAACTGCTGCTGGGCCAGCGCGAGGCGATGCTGATCGACGCGCAGTTCTCCCGCGCCGACGCCGAGCAACTGGTCAAGCGTATCCAGGCCAGCGGCAAGACCCTCAGCACTATCTACATCAGCCACGGCGACCCGGACTTCTACTTCGGCCTCGACGTGCTGAAGGCCGCCTTCCCCGAGGCGAAGATCCTCGCGACGGCGCAGACCGTCGCACACATCCAGGCGACCAAGGACGCCAAGCTGGCCTACTGGGGGCCGATCCTCAAGGACAACGCGCCGACGTCGCTGGTGGTGCCGGAGCCGCTGAAGGGCGACCAGTTGAAGCTGGAAGGCCATGCCCTGAAGGTGGTCGACCTGAAGGGGCCGAGCCCGGACCGCACGGTGCTGTGGATTCCGTCGCTGAAGACGGTGGTCGGTGGCGTGCTGGTGGAATCCGGTTCGCACGTCTGGACCGCCGATACCCAGACCAAGGCCTCGCGCCAGGCCTGGGTGGCGATGCTCGACCGGATCGAGGCGCTGCAACCGCGGCGCGTGGTACCCGGCCATTTCACCGGCGAGGAGCCGAAGGGCCTGGACGGCGTGCGCTTCACCCGTGACTACCTGAGGGCCCTGGAAGCCGAACTGCCCAAGGCCAGGGATTCCGCCGCGCTGGTCGAGGCGATGAAGCGCCGCTACCCGAACCTGCCGGGCGAGGAAGGCCTGGAGCTGAGCGCCAAGGTGCTCAAGGGCGAGATGCAGTGGCCCTGAGCCGCGCCCGCCGATAGCCGCTGATCGAGGCGTCCCCTGCGGGGCGTCTCGTGGAGACCGAGATGAACGACCTCACCCTGCATTACCTCTACGATCCGCTCTGCGGCTGGTGCTACGGCGCCTCGCCGCTGCTCGCCGCCGCCCGCGAGGTGACGGGTCTGGACGTACGCCTGCATGGCGGCGGCATGATGACCGATGCCAACCGCCAGCCGGTCGGCGCCGGCCTGCGCCACTACGTGATGCCCCACGACCTGCGGATCGCCCAGCTGACCGGTCAGCCGTTCGGCAAGGACTACTTCGACGGCCTGCTGCGCGACACCAGCGCGGTATTCGACTCGGCCCCGCCGACCGCCGCCGTGCTTGCCGCCGAAGCGCTCGACGGCCTCGGCGCGGAGATGCTGGCGCGGATCCAGCGTGCCCACTACGTCGAGGGCCGGCGTATCGCCGAGCGTCCGATACTGCTCGAGCTGGCTGCCGAACTGGGGCTTGGCGAGGGCTTCGCCGAGGCGTTCGACGCCTGCTCCGGCGAGCCGCTGCGCGCGCACTTCGCCGACAGTCGGCGGCTGATGAACCGCCTCGGCGCCGCTGGCTTCCCGACCTTCGCCCTGGAGCGCGACGGCCGCCTGCAGGTGCTCGACACCGGGCGCTACCTCGGCCAGCCGGACGACTGGAGGACTCTCCTCGAAACGCAGCTGTGCCTTGCCGGCGGCAGCGGTGCCGTGGGCGGGGCCGCGGCGCCGCTCTGCCGCATCGACGGTTGCGCCTGAATCCCGCCGCCGCGCAGGCGGACTGAACTTGTCCGGCTGCGTCGTCCTCCCATGTAGACATGCCCGCTCGCCGACGCGAGCGGATGTCCATCCACAGCTCCGGAGGAGTCGACATGAAGAAGACGGCATCGGCGGTCTGGCAAGGCGGCCTGAAAGACGGCAAGGGCACCCTTTCCACCGAAAGCGGCGCGCTCAAGGACAACCCCTATGGCTTCAATACCCGCTTCGAGGGCGCACCGGGAACCAACCCGGAAGAGCTGATCGGCGCGGCCCACGCCGGCTGCTTCAGCATGGCCCTGTCGATGATGCTCGGCGAGGCCGGCCTGACCGCCGAACGTATCGAGACCCGCGCCGAGGTCACCCTCGACAAGCAGTCCGACGGTTTCGCCATCACTGCCGTGCACCTGGTGCTCAGGGCGCGCGTGCCGGGGGCGGACGCGCAGACCTTCGAGCAGATCGCCAACAAGGCCAAGGCCGGTTGCCCGGTATCCAAGGTGCTCAACGCGAAGATCAGCCTGGACGCCAGCCTCGACGGCTGAGCGGAACGCTTCCCCAGCCCGGCGAACTGGCCCTGGCCTGCCGCAGTCGAATGCGGCAGGATGCGCTGCGCAGCACTCGGCTGCCAGGCATCGACGAGGAGTGACGGGTCATGAAAACCATCGGGCTGGGGATTGCCGCCTTGCTGTTCAGCGCCACGGCGCTGTCCGCGCCGAAGCCTTGCGAGGAACTCAAGGCGGAGATCGAGACCAAGATCCAGTCGGCCGGGGTGACCTCCTACACCCTGGAGATCGTGCGCAACGACGAAGTCAGCGACCCGAACATGGTGGTCGGCAGTTGCGAGAACGGCACCAAGAAGATCATCTACCAGAAGAACGACGACTGAGCCGCTGCGTTTCAGTACGGCGGGCAGCGGCTGGTCTGGAAGTTCGAACGGGCGACCACCTCGCCGCGCTCGTCGCTCAGTAGCGCCAGCGCCCTGCGCAATTGCGGGCGCACCTCCAGGCGATAGCGCCGGCCTGCCTCGAAGCCGTCATAGACCACCTGCTGGTAGCAGTTGATCTGCACCGGCTCGCCGAAGCCGCCGCCCCCGCCGCCGGAACCGCCATAGAGTTCGTACTGGAAGCGCACCTCCAGCACATGGCGTCCCGGAGTGACCTGGAAGTAGCGCCCGTCGCTCAACCGCTCGCCGTCCAGGCGCTCGGCCAGCAGGGTATTGGCCGGCGCGCTGCGCAGCTCGACCCAGGCCATCTGCGGGTCCGGCTGCGGCAGCGGTCCGGCGCAGCCGGCGAGGAGCAGCAGCGCGAGCGGGACGAGGCGGGTGAGTGGATGCATGGGGCGGGCTCCGGAGGGCGTTCAGCTCCTAGCATAGCGCCCTCGCCTTGCGCCGTTCAGACCTTCGCGCAGCGCCCCTCGCGGCCGCGCGCCAGTTCCCTGTTGTCCTGGTCGTAGAGCTTCGCCCAGGGACGGAAGCCGATGTGCCCGGCCTCCAGGCGGTAGCGCTGGCCGGCGCTGAAGTCCTTGAACTTGAGGTTGAGCTGGCAATCGCGCCAGAGCGGGCTGTCCACGGGGCCGATGTTGGTCGGGTCGACGGTGAACTGGTAGCGCACCGTGAGTTCGCGGGTGCCGGGATCGACCTCGAAGTAGCGCGTGCGGTCCCAGCTCTTGTCGTCGACTTCCACGGCGGCGAGATCGGCGTCGGGCTGGGTATCGAGGTCGACCCAGGCGCGGTTCGGGTCGGGGGTGGGCATCAGCAGTGAGCAGCCGCTCAGGACGAGCAGGCCACCGGCAAGCAGCAGCGTACGCATAGAAGACTCCGAAGCTCCTTTAACCCGGCCGCCATCCGTCGCGCCTTGGAAAAACGCCTTGCGTTCCTCCGCCTCGCCGGATTGCGGACCGGTGCTGGTAGGGCGGCGGGCGGTCCGCGTGCTGTGCTATGTTCCGCCCATGCCACGCCGCCTTCGCCATCCGCTTGCTGACCTTCGACTGCCCCGTTGGGTTCCCTGCCTGGCGCTGTTGGCGCTGAGCGGTTGCTCGACCGTCTCCTACTACGGGCAACTGGCCAGCGGCCAGTTCGCCCTGCTGCGCGCCCGCGAGCCGGCCGCCGCGGTGATCGCCGACCCGCAGCGTGACGCGCGCTTGCGCGAACGCCTGGCGCGGGCGGAAAAGGCCCGGCAATTCGCCAGCGAACGCCTCGGCCTGCCGGACAACCGCAGCTATCGCCTGTACGCCGATATCGGCCGGCCCTACGTGGTATGGAACGTGTTCACCACCCCGGAGCTGTCGCTGCAGCCGGTCACCCACTGCTTCCCCATCGCCGGCTGCGTGGCCTACCGCGGCTACTACAGCGAGGCCGCCGCGCGCGCCGAGGCGGCGCGCCAGCGGGCGCTCGGCGACGACGTCTACGTCGGCGGGGTGCAGGCCTACTCGACCCTCGGCTGGTTCGACGATCCGATCCTCAGCAGCATGCTGCGCTGGGATGACGAACGGCTGGCGACCTTGATCTTCCACGAACTGGCGCACCAGAAGTTCTACCTGCGCGACGACACCGCCTTCAACGAATCCTTCGCCACCTTCGTCGAACAGGAAGGTACCCGCCAGTGGCGCGAGTACCGTGGACTGCCGCCGGCGGACGGCCGCGAGGAGAAGCGCCGCGAGCAGTTCACCGCGCTGGTCCTGGCCAGTCGTGCGCGCCTCGAAGCACTCTATGCCGGTCCGTTGGACGATGCCGCCAAGCGTGCCGGCAAGGCTGCCGAATTCCAGCGCCTGCGCCGCGAGTACGCGGCGCTGAGCCAGCGCGAATGGGGCGGCGAGTCGCCGTTCAAGGCCTGGATCGACTCGCCGTTCAACAATGCCAAGCTGCTTCCCTTCGGCCTCTACGACCAATGGGTGGCGGCGTTCGCCGTGCTGTTCCGCCAGGTCGGCGGCAACTGGCCGGCGTTCTATGCGCGGGTCCGTGCCCTTGGCCAGCTCCCCCTGGCGGAGCGCCAGGCGGCCTTGCAGCGGCTGGCCACCGCAGCGCCCTGACGCCTGCTCAGGCGGCGAGCTGATCGGCGTAGCACCAGCGCGTGGCCAGCCGGCCGATCGGCCAGAGCAGCGCCAGCAGGCCGACGCCGAGCAGCGCCACCAGCAGCGTATAGCCGATGCCAGCGGGCGCCAGGCCGAGGATCATCAGCAGCGCCAGCCCCCCGCCGACCGCCAGCAGCGCCACGCTCCAGAGCAGCATGGCGACCACCGCGAGCAGCAGCGCGCGGCCGGCGGCGAAGCGTTGCAGGCGCGCCGGCAGGCGCGTGCAGACGGCGCCGAAGAGCAGCGCCGCGGGCAGCGCCACGCCGCTCAGGTACAGGCCGTACAGCCAAGGCTCGTCGTAGCGCAGCAGGGCGTAGGGAAGGAACTGCATCAGCTTGAAGCACAGCGTGGCGAAACACAGCGCGGCGCCCAGGGCGACCTGCCAGGCAGCGACGCGGGCTTCTTCCCCTTCGGCCAGGCGCGGCGAGTTCACCCGGCTGCCGAGCAGCACCAGCCCCAACGGCAGCAGGCTGCCCAGGAGCAGGTAGACCCAGCTCATCGCTTCGTTGAACGCCATCAGCCAGGCGCCGTAGCTGGATTGCGCCGTCACCCACTGGTAGAACGGCAGCGTCAGCGGTGCCAGGCCGATCCCGGCGAGCATGCCGCAGACCAGGTTGAGCAGGCCGTAGCCGATCAGCAGCAGCGCCAGCGGGCGGAACTCGACGAGCCGCCGCTTCTCGCGGTAGGCATGCAGCACCAGCAGGTTGGCCGCCGCGTAGAACACCAGGCCGGTGAACCAGTGCGGCGCCATCAGTTGCAGGTGTTCGGAGAAACGCTGGCGGATCTCACCGATGTCGTTGTACCACTGGATGCCCAGGCTCACGGCGAAGGACAGGCAGGTGACCAGCGCCAGCACCGCGATGAACGCATAGGGCTGGGTGGTGGCGGGCACCTCTCTGGCCGGCGGCTGCACCGGGGCGGTGGGGGTGGCGAAGGGGTTGTCGGTCATGTCAGGCGTCCTTGTCTGAAACGGAGCATGGGTCAGTGGGATTCCAATACCTGCCGCAGGGCGGCGAGGTCGGCGCAGTAATGGGTCGGCTGGTGCGCGCGCAGTTCGTCTTCGCTGCCGAAGCCGTAGCCGACGCCGATGCAGGCGACACCGTTGCGGCTGGCGCCGAGCAGGTCGTGCATGCGGTCGCCGATCATCAGGCAATGCTCCGCTGCCAGGCCTTCGCTGTCGAGCAGATGGCGGATCAGTTCGTCCTTGTGCGTGCGCGTGCCGTCCAGCTCGCTGCCGTAGATCGCCTTGAAGTGACGGTCGAAGGCGAAGTGGCGGGCGATCTCGCGGGCGAACACGCCGGGCTTGCTGGTCGCGACGTAGAGCGTGTGGCCGCGTCCGACCAGGGCTTCGAGCAGCTCGGGAATGCCGTCGAACACGCGGTTCTCGTAGAGACCGGTGACCCTGAAGCGCTCGCGGTAGTGGTTCACCGCCTCCCAGGCGCGCGCTTCGTCGAAGCCGTAGGTCTGCGTGAAGCACTGCAACAGCGGGGGGCCGATGAAGTGTTCCAGGCGCGCCAGGTCCGGCTCGTCGATGCCCAGGCGGGCAAGGGCGAACTGCACCGAGCGGGTGATGCCCTCGCGCGGGTCGGTGAGGGTGCCGTCGAGATCGAAGAGGATGTTCGGGTAGCGCAGCGCGGCGTCACGCATGGTAGTCCTCGGCGATGTGCAGGTCCTTGAGCTTCACGTAGTTGCCGGCGGTGTAGGCGAAGAAGCCGCGCTCCTTGTCGCTCAGCGGACGGGCCTTCTTCGCCGGGCTGCCGACGTAGAGGAAGCCGCTCTCCAGCACCTTGCCCGGCGGCACCAGGCTGCCGGCGCCGAGGATCACCTCGTCCTCGATCACCGCGCCGTCCATGACGATCGAGCCCATCCCCACCAGCACCCGGTTGCCGATGCTGCAACCGTGCAGCAGGACCTTGTGCCCGACGGTCACTTCGTCGCCGATGCTCAGCGGAAAACCGTCCGGGTTGAAGGGGCCGGCGTGGGTGATGTGCAGCACGCTGCCGTCCTGGATGCTGCTGCGCTGGCCGATGCGGATGCGGTGCATGTCGCCGCGGATCACCACCAGCGGCCAGACCGAGCTGTCGGCGCCGATCTCGATGTCGCCGACGAGCACGGCCGAGGGATCGACGAAGACCCGCTCGCCGAGCAGTGGCGTTTTGCCCTGGTAGGAACGAATGGTCACGATAGTTTTCCTCAGGCTGCGGATGCCGCCGATTGTATTTAAGATGGTCGGGTATTTCCTTAGCCAAGGTTGCCAACGTGAGCGCGAATCCTCTTCTGCAGGCCTACGACCTGCCGCCTTTCTCCTCCATTCGCCCGGAACACGTGAAGCCGGCCATCGAGCGGATCCTCGCCGATAACCGCGCCGCCATCGCCCGCCTGCTGGAAACCCAGCGCGGGCAGCCGACCTGGAAGGGCCTGGTGCTGGCGATGGACGAACTCAACGACCGCCTGGGCGCCGCCTGGAGTCCGGTCAGCCACCTCAACGCGGTGTGCAACAGCGCCGAGCTGCGCGAGGCCTACGAGGCCTGCCTGCCGGAGCTGTCGGCCTACTCCACCGAGCTGGGGCAGAACCGCGCCCTGTTCGAGGCCTACGAGGCGCTGGCGAAGAGCCCCGAGGCGGCCGGCTTCGACGTGGCCCAGAAAACCATCCTCGAACATGCCCTGCGCGACTTCCGCCTGTCCGGCATCGACTTGCCGGCGGACAAGCAGAAGCGCTATGCCGAGGTGCAGTCGCGGCTGTCCGAGCTGGGTAGCCGTTTCTCCAACCAACTGCTCGACGCCACCCAGGCCTGGACCAAGCATGTCACCGACGAAGCCGCGCTGGCCGGCCTGACCGATTCGGCCAAGGCCCAGATGAAGCAGGCCGCCGAGGCCAAGGGCCTGGACGGCTGGCTGATCAGCCTGGAGTTCCCCAGCTACTACGCGGTGATGACCTATGCCGATGACCGCGCCCTGCGCGAAGAGGTATACGCCGCCTATTGCACCCGCGCCTCCGACCAGGGCCCGAACGCCGGGCAGAACGACAACGGTCCGGTGATGGAAGAGATCCTCGACCTGCGCCAGGAGCTGGCCGGCCTGCTCGGCTTCGCCAACTACGCCGAGCTGTCGCTGGCGACCAAGATGGCCGAGTCCAGCGACCAGGTGCTCAGCTTCCTCCGCGACCTGGCGGTGCGCAGCAAGCCGTTCGCCGCCCGCGACCTGGAGCAGCTGCGCGCCTACGCCGCCGAGCAGGGCTGCGCCGAATTGCAGAGCTGGGACGCCGGCTACTACGCCGAGAAACTCCGCGAGGCGCGCTACAGCGTGTCCCAGGAGGCGCTGCGTGCCTACTTCCCGGTGGACAAGGTGCTTTCCGGCCTGTTCGCCATCGTCGAGCGCCTCTACGGCATCCAGATCCGCGAACTGCACGATTTCGAGCGCTGGCACGCCGACGTACGCCTGTTCGAGATCCTCGAGAACGGCGAGCACGTCGGCCGCTTCTACTTCGACCTCTATGCCCGCGCCAACAAGCGCGGCGGTGCCTGGATGGACGGCGCCCGCGACCGTCGGCGCGACGCCCAGGGCCGGCTGATCGACCCGGTGGCCTACCTGGTGTGCAACTTCACCCCGGCGGTGAACGGCAAGCCGGCGCTGCTGACCCACGACGAGGTCACCACCCTGTTCCACGAGTTCGGCCATGGCCTGCACCACCTGCTGACCCGCGTCGAGCATGCCGCCGCCTCCGGGATCAACGGGGTGGCCTGGGACGCCGTCGAGCTGCCCAGCCAGTTCATGGAGAACTGGTGCTGGGAGCCGGAAGGCCTGGCGCTGATCTCCGCCCACTACGAGACCGGCGAGGCGCTGCCGCAGGACCTGCTGGAGAAGATGCTGGCGGCGAAGAACTTCCAGTCCGGGATGATGATGGTCCGCCAGCTGGAGTTCTCCCTCTTCGACTTCGAGCTGCACGCCACCCACGGCGACGGCCGCAGCGTGCTGCAGGTGCTCGAGGGCATCCGCGACGAAGTGGCGGTGATGCGTCCGCCGGCGTACAACCGCTTCGCCAACAGCTTCGCGCACATCTTCGCCGGTGGCTACGCGGCCGGTTACTACAGCTACAAGTGGGCCGAGGTGCTGTCCGCCGATGCCTTCTCGCGTTTCGAGGAAGAAGGCGTGTTCAACCCCGATACCGGTCGCGCCTTCCGCGAGGCGATCCTGGCCCGCGGCGGCTCCCGCGAGCCGATGCTGTTGTTCGTCGATTTCCGCGGGCGCGAGCCGTCCATCGATGCCCTGCTGCGTCACTCCGGGCTGGTCGGGGAGGCCGCATGAGCCCGGCGATCACCAGGAAGCGCTTCATCGCCGGGGCGGTCTGCCCGGCGTGCAGCGAACAGGACAAGATCCAGATGTGGGAAGAGGACGGCGTGCCGCACCGCGAATGCGTGGCCTGCGGCTACGCCGACACGCTCAACGCCCAGGGCCAGTCGATCCCGAAGGAGCTGGGTACGCGGGTCAACCAGAACGCGCCGAAGCCGGCCAACCCGAAGGTGCAGTCGGTGCAGTTCTTCCCCAATCCCAAGCTGAAGAAGAAGCCCGACGCCTGAGCGCTCGCCGCCGACCGGCGGCGATGGCTGTGGGCCGGGGCCCGGTGCGATACTGTATCTATATACAGTATTTCGCCGGGTTCCCCTCATGAGCGCTCCCCTGCCCCCGCGCGGTCGCGGTACCGCCAGCAACCCCCTCAACCGTTTCGCCCCGACCCACAGCGAGGCCTTCGACGATGGCTGGGAGCAGGACGTGCCGCCGATCCAGCTCACCGAGGTGCGCGAGGAGATCGCCCGCACGGTGATCTCCCGCAACCAGTCGCCGGACCTTCCTTTCGATCGCTCGATCAATCCCTACCGTGGTTGCGAGCACGTTATCGTTGACAAAGAAATGTATGGCCAGAGTGTCTAGCTATCCTTGATACTGCTGGCTAGAGACCCATCCAAATGGACGTCAGATGCCTCGCAAGCCTTTCTCCAAGTCTGCACTTGAGTCGCGAGAACGACCGACCCTCCAGCGAAAGCTCCCAGAAAACACCCCCCAAGCGATTCAAGAAAGAAGCACTGCTAGGGGACAAGTCGATGTTTCAGCTCAAGGGTTGCTTGTCCGAAACAAGACTACTGGCACAAGGGAATACGTCCGTGACTTCACAGATCTTGTCACTGAGTATCCGCACCATAAATTAATTGTCCAGCAGTTACTTATAGGTGCGCAGCTCCATTCCGCAAAGAGATTGATCACATATCAATCCCATCAAGACATCTATTACTCAATTCAAGAGTTTGTGCTGTTTCTTAACAGCGCTGAGCCGATCAATAAATCAGTCAAAGGTGTTGCTGATGTCGATGGGCAGGTATGCGTGAATTTTAGGTCATTTCTAATTCGTTCGTATCCAGGTCGCACCGTAAATAGAAAAAGATACGGCGCATTAAAAAATATCTTCCTTTCGTTGAAAAATAAATATAAAGGGCAGGGCTGGGTCGGCAAAGGGTTTGAATGGCCGACTGGACCGGGGATGAACGAGCAAATAACAGAAGGATACAGCAGGGAGATTCATAATAAGCTTGTGGAGGGATGCCTGATCGATATTAAGTTTATTATGAAGTGGATGGAGAGTTACAACAGTGTAGTGGAAGGCGAGAAGCCAATTCTGGCATACGATCTTTCATTAGAAAACTTGATGTTTGATCTGGTTGTAAAAGAGCAAACTAAAAGATCCAACGGGTCAATCAAGGCGACACACATTAAAGGGTTTGAGTGGGTTATACGCTCCACTGGAGATGTTAAAGAATACATACGGGCAAATGGAATAAGTATAGAGAGGTTTCTGGGCATTTACCGAGCCCGCGCCCATGAACTGGCGGCTAAAGGTCGCCCTGTAGTTGGTACTGAGGTCAGTGAACGGGGGATGGTGTATGGCTGTGATCGAGAAGAATCTGGGCGAATTGCAACTGCAAATGTAGGAAGACTTTATCCTGATTGGCCTATGCAAGTGAGCTTCGAGGAAGCTGGACATCTCTTTTCCACTGAGTGGAGTAAAAACACCGCTCACGGAACAAACAAAAAATATTCTACGCTGGAAAAAAGATTACGGTCGGCCTTGATGTATATGAAGGTTGGGCCAGAGCACCTACCCTATGAAGTAGGTCAAATGGCATACTTCAGCAGAGTAGCCTTCACAATGGGAACTATATTCCCATTCTTTCTCTTCGTGATGTTGCAGACGGGCTGGAACTTTGAGGTCGTGGTATCGATAAGCGATAACCTAGACGACCACATTGAGGAGGACCTTCTGGATGATGACTATGTGATTATTTATGGGTACAAGGGACGGTCCAACAAAAGCCAAATGCATAGATCAAACAAGCGAGATAAGTTTGGCACGTATCAGATCTTGCGCTTTGTTGCCGCTGAAGTAACCAAGCATTTCTCGTCGCCTCATTATTTAAAGGGTAAATTATTTCAGTGTGTCATTTCGAAGAATCTGTGGAATAAGTTTGGCCGCTTATGCACGCCGGTGACCACTACGAATTTTGGGCACGCATCAACGGAGTTTCTACATCGCCACCGCATAAAATTGGATACGGATACCAAATCCCCCAGAATTGAAACGAAACGTCTTCGAACTACTTACGAAACTCGACGGAGAGAACAGGGTTTAGATATAGACGAAGTTTCGACAATGATGGGGCATTCGGATATCGATACCACAGTGAATCATTATGATAGTGACTGGGGGTCGGCAGAAATATTAAATGGGCGTCTAAGAAAGATTCAGAGAAAGCATGAAGAAGATTTTAGGCGTTACTCAGCAAATCTTCTTACAGATGTGTCTTTGGTTGAGCTGCGTGAAGCCACTCTACGCTGCGGTAGCAAAGAAAAACTACGGTCAGTTGTTGCACCATTAGTCGGCAGGCTGAATTCTTCTGAAGATTCGGTAATACAGTTGCTTTCTCCGGAAGGTCAGACATTCATTGCAAGTTGTCTAAATTCAAGACGACCAGATTGGCCAGGCGCTGAAAGTTTTCTTAGGACGGATACGCCTTGCAACTACTTCAATCGTTGCCCGTTATGCTCACAGTGTGTGATCTTCAAAGAAGCATTACCTTTTATTGCAAGAAGAATTTCCGACCTTGACGGTCTGAGGGAGCGGTTAAATCCCTTAGAATGGGAGAAAAGCTATCGCGCTGAGTATTTAGCGTGGAAGGGGGTTCTAGAGGGCTGGGGGGATCCGATTGAGGTTGCTGAGGCAATAGATCGATCAGTACATAACGATTTTGCACTGCCATTGACAATGATAGGGCTCTCATGACAACTCCAACACGTGACCAAATAAAAGCCGTTTTAGAAGAAATAAGGAATGGACTGGGTTGTCACGAGGAAGAGTCAGAGCCTATCGCTACTGAAGAAGATGATGAGATTCTGAGTGGCGACTCTTCACTTGGGATCATTTGCGATAGTATAAATTTACTCAATCTTTCCAGAATTGATAAGAACGAGTGGAGTTATATTAGGGTAAGTCCTAGAAGCTCTTTCGGCGATCCGGTTTGGGATTTTGGGGATTACCCCTCCCCTAATGGATTTCCCATACGTATCAATTTTGATTATGTGAATATGTATGGCGTGAATGTTTGTGGAGTAGGTCACGAACATTGGGTGAATATTGCTAGGGCGCTACTATTTTACCGTGTACCGCACTTCGGAATTCATGGTCGCATTAATGCTTATACATCTCTTGAGTCAGATAAAACAAAAGTATTAAGACTTGTCGGGTTGTTTCAAGCCGAAGGTCTATATTTAGGTTCGGAAAATTCACCAGATTTTAGGACGGTGAATGATTTGGCCAAGTCGAGTGTGGAGCACTATATAGAGTCGCTGCCCACATCTGGGATTAAGTGGGAATTCTGTTACTTAATGTCCTTCTGGCAGGGCGTGTCATCGATGGGTATGCTTCCGTCAGAGTACTCACTATACGATTCATACGTAACTAAAGAGCTTGTCGCCAAATATAGAAGAGAATACGACGAGTCCTCTCGACCTTTCGAACCCATTCCGCTCGATGACTATGCAGAAATATTTAGATACTGTGTGGGGTTTGTTGAAAACTATAGTGATGACGTCCTTTGGCTGTATAAAAATTTTGCGCCAACCATAGTAGGTGCTTTTGAGAACCCCGGAAAGCTTGCCGCGATGAATATTGGTGTGTCAACGGCGTCCGTTGAGGGAGTTAAAAGATTTAGGGCTTATAAACCTAAGTTACTAGATAGCGGTATTCCCTGGTGGGGAATAGAAATCAAGGAAAGAACGCATGAGAATGATGAGGGGGAGTATATAAATCAAACTGCTGTGATTAGCGTTGTTGTCTCTCTGATCGATGCGTGTATCGTGCTTCTTCTATGTCTTACTGGGATGCGCCGATCAGAGGTCATTGGTCTTAAGGTGGATTGTCTTTCGTTTAAGTCTGAGGGTTATTGGCTTACTTATACTGTTTTCAAAACCTCCATTTCGTCACAGGGCGACATTAAAACAATACCTATCCCAAAAATTGCTGCTGACGCAATTGAAGTAATAATTGAAATAGGGCGGGATGCTCGTGCTTACGGTAATCACGACTATCTGTTTGTCAAGATACCAAAGTTAAGTTTTGGAAACACTCCGCAGTCCACTGTGGTAGAGCGAGCTTGCAATCGAGTGGCAAACAACCTGGGTATTGATTATAGAGTACACCCACATCGTTTTCGGAAGTCACTTGCCCTTTATATAATTCATCAAGATTCGCGGAATCTTGAAATTATTAAACGCCTCTTTTCTCACCGCAGCTTAAAAATGACGTTAAGGTACATCCTTTCTTTACCAGGCATGAACGATGAAGTCAAAGCTACGTTGATTGAAGAAAATACGGAAATTCTCGTCGAGGTTTTGCAAGGTGTAATTTCTGGTCAAATTGGGGGCATTGGCGGCAAAAGGTTGGCCAAGACTGCTAATTCGTCTCCAATACTCAGGGCTAAATTGCAAAACGCGGGAAAAGAGAGTTTAAGTCAGTATGTCGCCTCTTTGCTTGATGAAGGTGTGAAGCTTCTGCATAGAACGAATCTTGCAATCTGTATGCGAACGCCGGGTCTTTCCAGCGAGTCACCTTGTGATGCTAAGAATGATAGCCCTGGGTCGAGGCTTCATCCAAACTTGTTTGCGTGTGACCCATATAATTGTAGATATGCTGCATTTGTCGAGGCCAATGTTCCATCATTAAAAAATGAGATAATTTTCCACGATAATATGATTAAGCATAGGTACTGTGGAGCGACTCAGAAGGAATATTCGCAGAGGCGTATCGCTGAAGCCTTTAAGCGACTTCACGAGGTTGTAGGGGATGAAGCACATAATTTCCTAAAGCAGGTAGCGCATGGCTAAGCAGGATCTCCTCAATCGGGTGTATGCGACTATTTCAGCGCTCCAAAGCGACGGCCGAAAAAAGTTATCAGTGATGGAAGTTTCTAAATTATCTGGTGTCGGTCGTGCAACAATCAATCAAAAGCATGATCCTGACTGGGTGAAGGTCAGAGAAGTCATAAAAGGAACAACTCATTCTGGGGTTTATACAAAGGATTCAAGTGAGGATGTCAAAAAGCCACTCAAAAATACTCAAGAAATACATCATCGACTGAAAGAGTTGGAGGAGCAGTTAGCCCTACTAAGGGAGCGCGCTAGCACCACATATAATCAGTTGATCGACAGGGTACAATATTACTTTGCGTTGGCTAGTGAAAAGCCTGCTAAGCAAGTTGAGAAGGCTAAGCTCCTTCAAGAGCTAACTCATCAGAAGAATCAGAACGCAATCCTACGTGCAGATCTCAAGGCGGCTCTTGCTGAATCATTAACTCCTGCGGTATCAGGATTTATCACTTCAAAGATTATTTTGGAAGTGCCTAATGCAGGCTCAGATTCTGAGGCCATTCTGAGTTTTTTGGAGAAACTGGATTCGTTATCTAGTCAGAATCGATCTTCACTTGTTACCGCAGTCTACATAATGTGTGGTCTTCCAATGTGCGGCAAGTCATCTTGGATTGATAATCACAAGCCACCTACTCCAGGCGTATCCTTATATGTCAGTGGGGCAAGTGATACAGTTTCAACTCGGAATTTGTTAGTTTCTAGGGTTAGGAAAGAATTTAACGCGCCTGTGCACTGTGTTCGATTTAGTCTAGGCCTTGATGCCTGTATCTCTAGGGCCGAAAAACAGTTCAATGGTGCGGCTCTTGAATTGAATATTTCATCCATCAAAGTTGTGGCTGCGCGGTTCGAAGAAATACAATTCAGCGAAAATTTCGACTCAATCATCTTGGCTTGAAATCAGTGAATGGTCTAAAGCGTTTCCAATCGTTTGTTGAAGAGCGACGTCGCATGGGAGACTGGGCTGATTTCGTTTCAGCAGATATGACTAGGCTTTCAAGAGTAAAGCTGGTTGAAGCGTGTGGGATTCAGCGAAGCATAATTTATCAAAACTCACAGGTAGTAACTCTGCTTCGTGATCTTGAGTCCGAATTAAGAGCGCATGGTGTTCTTTATGGGCGCAGTGCGGATGCCAATTGTGCTCACCAAAATGGTTTAACTCATGATGAAGAATTAGAGCAGCGGTTAGGAGATTTGTCTGCTTCGCTTTGTAAGTTTAATGACTATTTAAATGAAGTTTCTAATTCGCTTGTGGTGTACCCCTTGTCGAGGCCAAAATAGTTATGTGTATCCTTCATTTTGGAAACGGTTTGGCCAGCCACTCTGGCTATATGCGAGAGCGCGTAGGGATTTATTTTGATGATAATCATAACGTCCTTGAAGCACCGACCATGTGGGCGATGGCTGTCTCGAAGATACGTTCAAGGAGTGATGAAACGACAAGAAACTATGCGAATATCCTGAGAAGGTTTTTGCAGTGGTTGGACGATAGCCCAATCGAAGGGGCTGAAGTTGTATTTGGCGCGCAGAACTGGCAGTTGGTGGATGAGGATGTTTTTGATGCCTTCCTTGTTCACATAGCATCTCCAACGGATGCGCTTCCTGATGGTCCGTCTCACAAAACCATGTATCACATTGCGGCAAGGGTCTGGAGCTTCTATCAGTGGGCCGAAAAGCAGGGCTATAAACACTATTTGGATATCAGTAGGACTGATATCCGATACATGCTGAAAGACCAGAAACTCCTGGCCCATATCAACCCAGTGGTTAAAGTTACTACCTTGGGATTTAATCTGCCCAGTGGTAGACCAGCAATGCATCAACGAGAAATGCAGAAATTTGTAAGGCAAACTGATTATGAAATAGCTCTCAGCGTGTTGAATGATCCTGTTTATCAAATTATCGCAGCGATCATACGAATTACCGGGCTTAGACCGATTGATCTTTTTCAATTGCCTTACCGAGGGAGAAATGAAAATTATGGATTCATTCCTTATGATGAGGGTGAGTACCCAGAAGGGTTAGATAATGGCGCGATCTATTATTATTTTAGGTCCAAGGGAAAATGGCGCTCCATAGACTTTCCAGGGAAGCTGTGGAGAGTTATTTGCGAGTATTATTTACCCTTAAGGCGGCAACGAGCGAAGCTATATGAGGCTAAGCATGGCATTCCACCAAGGAATAGCGACTTGTTTCTTTCCGCTCGTGGTGATGTTGTTACTCATGGAATGCTTGGTTATAACTTTAGCAAGGTGGTTTCTGCAGCGAAGAACTCCGAGAGCGCTACTGATTTTAAAGCCATACGATTCAATGCACGAATGCTCAGGCACACCTGTGCGACATATTTTGTTTATGAGGCGTTGAAAGCCCAGAATAGACTTGGAAGGAGTTTTGTTTACGATGCAGCGCTCGACGAAGATCTCAGGAAAATGCTGGGCCACACTGATGTTAGAACTACACTTGAATACTATGTTCATCTAGTCAACCGATATGTGCACGACAATCTTCTGACTGATCTTCATCGTTCGCGCGTTGATGCTGGTTTGTCCGCTATTTTAGACCGACATAATTACTCTGAGATTGTGGTATAGAACAGGCACTAGACATGCTGCCTTCTTGGTGAGCAGCTCTGGACACGTCGATATGGGAGTGCATACGGTCAGGACAAATCGGGAAGGTGCCGCCGGCTGACTTGCCTCTGTAGATAGGTCTGGACGCATCAGCGCTTTAAACGCCAACGGCTTTGGGTTCGAAGTGATTTCGCCTGCCCCTCTTCAGTTACACTCGGCGCTTTGCACGCCTTTCAAGGAGCAGCTGCGTGAACACGGAAAACCATTCCCAGACCGCCGCCTTTCTCTGGTCGATTGCCGACCTGCTGCGCGGTGACTTCAAGCAGTCGCAGTACGGCCGCATCATCCTGCCGTTCACCCTGCTGCGCCGCATGGAATGTGTGCTGGAGCCGACCAGGGAAGCGGTGATCCGTGAGTCCTATGCGCAGGAAGGCCGGCCTGACCTGGTGCGTGAGCGCCTGTTGCTGCGCGCTGCCGGGCAGCAGTTCTTCAATGCCTCCAAGCTGACCCTGGGCACGCTGTCCGACACCCAGACCGCAGCCGACCTGATGAGCTACGTGCAGTCCTTCAGCAAGGACGCCCGCGAGATCTTCGAGCACTTCCACTTTGAAGACTTCGTGCAGCAGCTCGCCGCCGCCAACCTGCTGTATCAGGTGGTGCAGCGCTTTGCCGCCACCGACCTGAGCCCCGAGCGCATCAGCAACTTCGGCATGGGCATCATCTTCGAAGAGCTGATCCGCAAGTTCGCGGAAAGCTCCAACGAAACCGCCGGGGAGCACTTCACCCCGCGCGATATCGTGCACCTGACCACCTCGCTGGTGATCACCGGGCAGGACGACAAGCTCAAGCCCAACAGCATCGTCACCATCTACGACCCGACTGCCGGCACCGGTGGCTTTCTCTCCGAGGGCGACGAGTACATCCAGTCCATCAGCCAGCAGGTCACCGTGTCGCTGCATGGCCAGGAGCTCAATCCCGAGTCCTATGCCATCTGCAAGGCGGACATGCTGATCAAGGGCCAGGACGTCACCAGCATCAAGCTGGGCAACACCCTGTCCGACGACCAACTGGCCGACAGCCGCTTCGACTTCATGCTCAGCAACCCGCCGTTCGGTGTGGAGTGGAAGAAGGTACAGAAGCAGATCACCGACGAGCACAGCGAAAAGGGCTTCAACGGCCGCTTCGGCCCCGGCCTGCCGCGCGTGTCCGATGGCTCGCTGCTGTTCCTCCTGCACCTGGTCAGCAAGATGCGTGACCCGCGTGAAGGCGGCTCGCGCATCGGCATCATCCTCAACGGCTCGCCGCTGTTTACCGGTGGCGCCGGTTCGGGCGAGTCGGAGATTCGCCGCTACCTGCTGCAGAACGATCTGGTCGAAGCCATCATCGCCCTGCCCACCGACATGTTCTACAACACCGGCATCGCCACCTATGTGTGGGTGCTGAGCAATCACAAAGCCGCCGCCCGCCAGGGCAAGGTGCAGTTGATTGATGGCAGCCAGCACTTTGCCAAGATGCGCAAGTCGCTGGGCAGCAAGCGCCAGTACCTCACCGAAGACCAAATCGATGAACTGGTGCGCCTGTATGGCCGCTTCGAGGAAACCCCACAGAGCAAGATCTTCCCTGTCGAAGCCTTCGGCTACCGGCGCATCACTGTCGAGCGTCCGCTGCGCCTGAACTTCCAGACCAGCCCCGAACGCATTGAAAAGGTGCTGGAAGAAAAAGCCATCGAGAAGATGGAAGCCCCGGCCCGCCAGCGCCTGATTGAAGCCCTGCAATCCATGGACGCCAGCGTGCTGCACCGCAACCGCGAGCAGTTCAGCAAGCTGCTGAAGAAGGCGCTCAACGCTCACGACGTATCCCCCAGCACGCCGGAGCTGAAGGCCATCCTCAACGCCCTGAGTGAGCGTGACCCGGAAGCGGATATCTGCCTGGTCAGAGGCCAGCCGGAAGCCGATGCCGGGCTGCGCGACAACGAGAACGTGCCGCTGGGCGAGTCGGTGTATGACTACTTCGAGCGCGAAGTGAAACCCCATGTGCCGGATGCCTGGATCGACGAGAGCAAGACGGATGCGCAGGACGGCGAAGTCGGTGTGGTCGGCTTCGAGATCCCCTTTAACCGCCACTTCTACGTGTTCCAGCCACCGCGTCCGCTGGCCGAGATCGACCGCGACCTGAAAGCCTGCACTGACCGCATAAAGCTGATGATCGAGGGGCTGTCAGCATGACAAATTTGTCTGGAACAAATTTGAACAACGGCGCAGCCGTTGGCCCGCAGGGAGAGGGCAGGGAAAGCCCGAGTACGTTTCCAAAGTATCCGGCGTACAAGGACTCAAGGGTGCCTTGGATCGGTGAAGTCCCAGCAGCCTGGGAGGTTAAACCGTTCAAGTGGTTGCTCGACAGTAACGACGGCGGTGTTTGGGGAGATGACCCCACGGGCGAAGGTGACACTTTAGTTTTGCGTTCTACGGATCAAACCGTAGACGGAAACTGGAAGCTTACCGACCCCGCTCCACGGAACCTTAGCGCCAAGGAAAGAGCTAGTGCGCTTCTTATTGAGGGCGATTTGGTAGTAACGAAGTCCAGTGGAAGCTCTTTGCACATTGGCAAAACGACTTTGGTAACGGCTGATATAGCTAAACAGGGCTGCTGCTATGGAAATTTCATGCAGAGGCTGAGGGTCAATTCAAGCTTTACTCCGAAACTGGCTTGGTATGTCATGAACAATGAGCTGGCTAGAGCTCAACTGGACTTGCTTTCAAACTCGACAACTGGGCTTGCCAATTTAAACGGAACCTTGATTGGCGAAATCCTTTTACCTGTTTCAACTGTTGCCGAACAAACCCAAATCGCCCGCTTCCTCGACCACGAAACCGCCCGCATCGACGCGCTGATCGAAGAGCAGCAGCGCCTGATCGAGCTGCTCAAGGAAAAGCGCCAGGCCGTGATCTCCCACGCCGTCACCAAAGGCCTCGACCCCACTGCACCGATGAAAGACTCCGGCGTGGAGTGGCTGGGTGAGGTGCCGGCGCATTGGGTGGTGGCTGGCCTGAAAAGGTTCTGGTCAGTAACAGACTGTAAGCACATCACTGCTGAGTTTGTGGACGAAGGTACACGCTCGTTCGGCTCCTTGGGCGGCGTGCCG
>NZ_KV811177.1:0-214 GCF_001813025.1 Pseudomonas sp. HMSC066A08 | reverse complement strand
TGAGCATTTCTTATATTTAGCTATATTTCTTAATGATATTCTATAAATAAAGTGTAACACTATTATTTCATATTCCTCGTAACAATATTGTTTTAATTTAGCAACACATTTATCTATTAAAATTCCTTCATCATCATTACATTGTGGGTATTTACTTCCAGAATAAGGTAAAACACCTTTAAAACCAGCAGCTATATTAGGCCAGTCAATATTA